>NZ_LFDT01000005.1:0-164392 GCF_001037925.1 Vogesella sp. EB
CCGGCCAGCCGCGTCAACACCCGCAAACACAATTTCCGACACCAAAGCGGCAAGTCCTTGATTCCACAGCCAGCCTACCATAAAGAAAAATGAAAAAGGTTGGCCGCAATGTTTGCGGCCAACCTTTGCGAGTCAAAACATGGTGAATTACGGAGTGCGACGACGACGTGGGGGGCGCTTTGCCCGCTCGACAGCCACCGGCTCCAGAGTAGACTCAATGGCTGACGTCGAAACCGGCTCCGGAGTTTCAGCGGGTGACGCCACATCGGCCACCACCGCCTCCGGCGTAATGACTGGCTTTGTCCTGCGATTGCGCGCCGGTTGACGACGAGCAGGCGCCGGCGACTGTGGCTCAGTCGGCGTCATCTCTTCCGTCAGCTGAGACACGTCCTCTACCGCCGCCACAACTGCAAGCGGCTTTGCTTTAGAGCGACTGCGTGATGACTTACGCTTGGCTGGCGCTTTTTCCTCTCCAGCAGCCGGCACACTACGGGTTGCCAAAGCAAACTCGACCTGTACCGTCTCCAGGTTTGCCCGCACCACCCGCACCTGCACCGCATCGCCCAGCCGGTATTGCAGCCCGCTCTTCTCGCCGACAATGGCTTGCTGCTCTTTCTTGAAGTGGAAGTAGTCCTTGCCCAACTCGGAAATGTGCAACAGGCCCTCGACATAGAGATCATCCAGCAACACAAACACACCAAAGCCGGTCACCGCACTGATCTTGCCGCTGAACACCTCGCCCACCTTGTCCTGCATATAGTAGGTTTTCAGCCATGCTTGCACTTCGCGACTGGCGTCATCGGCGCGGCGCTCCGTCATCGAGCAATGCTCGCCCAGCGCCAGCCACTTGCCCGGCTTGTACTTGCCACCGGCCAGCACGGCCTTGATGGCACGATGCACCAGCAAGTCGGGATAGCGGCGGATCGGGGAGGTGAAGTGGGTATAGGCGTCGTACGCCAGACCGAAGTGGCCGACATTGTCCGGTGCGTACACCGCCTGCTGCATCGAACGCAGCATCATGGTCTGCACCACCGGCGCATCCGGACGCAAGGCAACCTTCTCCGCCAGCTCGGCGTAGTCCTTGGGCGTCGGTTTATCTTCGCCTCCCAGCGCCAGTCCCAGCAGGCGCAGGTAATTGCGCAGATTGAGCAGCTTTTCCGGGGTCGGCCCCTCGTGAATGCGGAACAGGCACTTGTGCCGGTTCTTGAGCAGGATGTCCGCCGCACAAACGTTGGCCGCGAGCATGCATTCCTCGATCAGACGGTGGGCGTCATTACGCGTCACCGGCACGATCTTGTCGATCTTGCCGTGCTCATTGAACACCATCTGCGTCTCGACACTTTCAAACTCGATGGCACCACGGCGGGTACGCGCGGCCAACAACACCTGGAACAGCTGATGCAGGGTCTGCAATTGCGGCAACAAGGGGCTGTCACTGCCCTGCTGCAGCCAATCCCACACCTGGGTGTAAGTCAGCCGCGCCTTGGAGTTCATCACCGCCGGATAGAAGCGATACCCCTTGATCTTGCCTTTCGCCGAAATCTGCATGTCGGCCACCATGCACAGACGGTCGACATTGGCGTTCAGCGAACAAATGCCGTTCGACAGCGCCTCCGGCAGCATCGGAATAACCCGCCGCGGGAAGTACACCGAGGTGCCACGCGCCACGGCATCGCCGTCCAGCGCATCGCCCGGCTGCACGTAGTGGCTGACATCGGCAATCGCCACCACCAGCCGAAAGCCCTTGCCCTGACGCTCGGCAAAAACGGCATCGTCGAAATCGCGCGCCGTTTCACCGTCGATGGTCACCAGCGGCAAGGAGCGCAGGTCAACCCGCGATTTGTCCAGATCCTTCTTGCGCACCTTGGCCGGTGTCGCAGCCGCTTGTGCCAGTGCAGCATCGGAGAACACATGCGGCAGGTCGTGCTTGCGCAGCGCCACCTCGATCTCCATGCCCGGGTCGGCGTAGTTGCCCAGCACTTCGATAACCTTGGCGATTGCCGGGCGATGCTCGTCGGGATAGGAAACGATCTCCAGCATCACCACCTGGCCATGACCGGCGCCACCGTGCCCTTCAGGCTCCAGCAGCAGCTCCTGACCAATGCGGCGATCCTCGGCCTTGGCCACGCCGACACCATGATCGAAATAGGCGCGGGCGACCAGCTTCGACTGCGCCCGCTCCAGCACCTCGACAATGCGCCCTTCGCGGCGACCGCGACGATCAGTGCCAGCCAGCCGCACCATGACATGGTCGCCATGCATTGCCTTGCGCATCTCGCGCTCGGGCAGATAGATATCCTCGCCGGTGACACCATCCGGCACCGCGAAGCCAAAGCCGTCCTTGTGGCCGCTAACACGGCAAGGCAGCAGATCCAGCTTGTCGGCGACACAGACCTCGCCCTTGCGATTGATCAGCACTTGCCCGGCTCGCTCCATCGCGCGCAAGCGGCGTTCGAACAATGGCTGCTCTTCGTCGGTGATTTCCAGTACGGCGGCAAGCTCGCCAAATTGCATCGGCACCCCCTGCTGGGCAAGAATTTGTAAAACAAACTCGCGACTAGGCAAGGGATTGTTATATTGGGACTTTTCCCGCTCCAGGAATGGGTCAGACAGGCGAATAGCCGATTCAGGGGAAGATTTTTTAGTAATAACCATTGACACGTCCAAAAACGTCCTTATAATGCAGGGCTTCATCTCTACCGCTGCAACGCAGTGAAAACGATGATACAGCAAATGCATAGCCCAGGTGGCGGAATTGGTAGACGCACTAGGTTCAGGTCCTAGCGCCCGCAAGGGTGTGGAAGTTCGAGTCTTCTCTTGGGCACCATTCAACTGTAGTTGATTGATGCAATATGTATAGCTGAAAAATCTGGTTGGCCCAGGTGGCGGAATTGGTAGACGCACTAGGTTCAGGTCCTAGCGCCCGCAAGGGTGTGGAAGTTCGAGTCTTCTCTTGGGCACCAACAGAATTAATGCAGCACGTGCAAACGGGCTGTTGCTTGAAGCAGTAAAGGTTTTGCCCAGGTGGCGGAATTGGTAGACGCACTAGGTTCAGGTCCTAGCGCCCGCAAGGGTGTGGAAGTTCGAGTCTTCTCTTGGGCACCAAAACAAAAACACCGTTGAGACATCTCAACGGTGTTTTTGCGTTTGCACAGCAAAAACTGCAGCAATCCGTATCACTCTCCCCTCCCGCACCGGCCAGCCGGTCACGCCCCACACCGCCGTCGTTGGCGTCAAGCATCACTCGGCAAGCCTTACCTTATCCCCAGCTGTCACGCGGGTAGTCAACCATCACGCAACACTGCTACGTAGCTGCCGCAACCAAGCCCGGCACTGCGGCCAACCTTTGCAAGTCGCCACTCCGTTTGCCGCAGACGCAAAAAAGCCCGCCGAAGCGGGCTCTTGCATGAAGCATGCAACCTTACAGACCGTAAGGATGACGCAACACGATGGTCTCTTCGCGATCCGGGCCGGTCGATACGATGTCCACCGGTGCGCCACACACTTCGGCGATACGGGTCAGATAGGCTTGCGCATTGGCAGGCAGATCTTCCCAGCGCTTGGTACCGAAGGTGGACTCGCTCCAACCTGGCAGCGTCTCGTACACCGGCTGGCACTTGGTCACCGCATCGGAGCCGAACGGCAGAATATCAACCTGCTTGCCATCCAGGGTATAGCCGACACACAGCTTGATCTCTTCCAGGCCATCCATCACGTCCAGCTTGGTCACGCACAGGCCGGAGACGCCGTTGATCTGGATCGAGCGCTTCAGTGCCGCGGCATCGAACCAGCCGCAGCGACGCGGACGACCGGTGACCGAACCGAACTCGTTACCGCGCTTGGCCAGGAAGGCACCGATCTCGTTGTCCTGCTCGGTCGGGAACGGGCCGGAACCCACACGGGTGGTGTAACCCTTCACGATGCCCAGCACGTAGTTGAGCATCTGCGGTGCCACACCGGCGCCAGGCGCAGCGGCACCGGCCACACAGTTGGACGAGGTCACGAACGGGTAGGTACCGTGGTCGATGTCCAGCAGCGTGCCTTGCGCGCCTTCGAACAGCAGCGGCACGTCGGCCTGGTTCAGGTCGTACAGCGTGCGCGACACATCGGCCACCATCGGCTTGATGCGCTCGGCCAGCAGCATGGTCTGCTCCAGGATAGCGTCGTAGCTTACCGGCTCAACCTTGAAGTACTCGGTCAACTGGAAGTTGTAGTAGTCGACGTTTTCCTTCAGCTTGGCGGCAAAGGCTTCGCGATCGAACAGGTCGATCACGCGCAGCGCACGGCGCGCCACCTTGTCTTCGTAAGCCGGGCCGATGCCACGACCGGTGGTACCGATCTTGCCGGCACCCTTGGCCGCTTCGCGTGCCAGATCCAGCGCCACGTGGTATGGCAGGATCAACGGGCAGGCTTCGGCGATCTTCAGGCGGCTGGCGACATTGACACCGGCGGTTTCCAGCTCGTCGATTTCCTTGAGCAGCGCCTCCGGCGACAGCACCACGCCGTTACCGATGAAGCACTCGACGCCGGCACGCAGAATGCCCGACGGGATCAAGCGCAACACGGTCTTTTTGCCATTCACAACCAGAGTATGACCAGCGTTGTGACCACCCTGGAAGCGGACAACACCGCGAGCATGGTCTGTCAGCCAGTCAACAATCTTGCCCTTGCCCTCGTCACCCCACTGGGTGCCGATTACGACGACATTCTTGGACATTGGTAAACCTCTTCTCTTCAGAAATCAAATTACTTAAACGGTACAAGCTGCCAGTTTTCACCAGCCTTGACCAGTTCACGATCACAATTCAGGGCGGCAGCAGACTCGCCCAGATAATCCACAATGACCTTCTCCCCGCGCGCACGCAGTTCGGCCACTTTTATTGTCGCTTGCGGCAACAGGTTGGCCGCAAGCTTGATTCCCTTGGCACTTTCGTTCTGCGGCAGGATACGGATCAGGTCGCGCAGGTCGAGACTGAAACCGGTCGCCGGACGGGCACGGCCGAAGCGGCGGCCAACGTTGTCGTAACGGCCGCCACGCGCCAGCTCTTCCGCCCAGCCAGGGGCGTAGGCGGCAAACATCAGACCGTTGTGGTAGTGGGTGCCGCGCAATTCTGTGAGGTCAAAGTTGAGCTCGACCTCGCCTTCCAGCGAGTTCGCCACCGCGGCCAGCTGCATCAGGCCGAGTTCGACTTCCGGCAGCGACGGCAAGCGGGTACGCGCCTTGTCCAGCACCGCGCGCGAGCCATACAGCTCCGGCAGCGCGAGGAAGGCGCTGCGATACGGCTCGGCAACATCGACCAGCAACTCGCGCAGCGTCGACAGGTCCTTGGCCTGCAGCACCGAGAACACCTCGGCAGACAGTTCGTGGCCAAGACCGGCGGCCTGCACCAGACCGCGGAACAGGCCCATATGGCCGACATCCAGGCGCAGACCTTCAACGCCGATCTGGCGCAGCGAGGTCAGCATCAGGCGGATGATTTCCAGGTCGGCCTCGATGCCGGCATAGCCGTACAGTTCCGCCCCGACCTGCAGCGGCTCGCGCGAGCTCATCAGCCCATCCGGACGCGAATGCACCACGCTGCCGGCGTAGCACAGCCGGGTCACGCCGGTGCGCTGCGACAGCAGATGGGCATCGATACGCGCCACCTGCGGCGTGATGTCGGCACGCAGCCCCAGCTGGCGACCGGAGAAATGGTCATCCAGCTTGAAGGTCTTGATCGCCAGCGCGCCGTCTTCCGGGGTCACCAGTGCATCGTAGTATTCAATCAGCGGTGGCAGGACCAGTTCGTAGCCAGAGGTACGAAACAGCTCAAGCATCGATGCCTTGGCAGACTCAACCTGACGGGCGGTGGCCGGCAGGATGTCCGCAACATATTCGGGTAACAGCCAATTACGCATCTATCTCTACACACAATAAAAGGCGGGATTCGCGATCCCGCCTTGTTGATAAGCTTGCCGTCTATCCCCGGCTCGTTGCCCGCGCTTACTTGGCCGCGGGCTTGGTGCTCTTGAAGTACTTGAAGAACTCGGAGCTCGGATCCAGCACCAGCACATCGCTCTTGTTGCGCATCGTCTGCTTGTAGGCATCCATGCTGCGCCAGAAAGCGTAGAACTCCGGATTCTTGCCGTAGGCCTGCGCGTAAATCGCGCCGGCACGGGCATCGCCCTCGCCCTTCATCGTCTGCGCCTTGCGATAGGCCTCGGCCAGCAGCACTTCGCGCTGGCGGTCGGCATCGGCACGGATACGCTCGGCCTCGGCCGCGCCTTCGCTGCGCAACTGGCTGGCCACGGTGCGACGCTCGGAGTTCATCCGCTCAAAAACCGAAGCACTGATTTTATCCGGAAAGTCGACTCTTTTTAAGCGCACATCCAGTATTTCCATACCAATTTTTTGCGCGTCGAGGTTGGCCTTCTTGCGGACATCCTCCATGACTTGGTCGCGCTGGCCGGATACGACATCGGCAACACTCTTCTGGCCGAATTCGGCGCGCAGGCCGTCGTTGATGGTCTGTTTCAGACGCGCCACCGCGGCCAGTTCGTTGCCGCCGACGCTCTTGTAAAACTGCTCGACATCACGCACGCGCCACTTGACGAAGCTGTCCACCAACACGTTTTTCTTTTCGCGGGTGTTGAACAGCTCCGGCTCTTCCGGGTCGATCGTCTGGATGCGACGATCGTAGTAACGCACGTTCTGCAACACCGGCACCTTGAACTGGATGCCAGGCTGCTCGATGACCCGCACCACCTCGCCAAACTGGAACACCATCGCGAACTGGCGCTGGTCTACGGTAAACAGCGACGATGAGGCAATCAGCAACAGAACTGCCACACCGATCAAAGAAGGAAGAAGTCGTTCCATGGGGGCTCCTGTTATTAGTTACGCCCGCGAGTCACATCGCGGCTGGTGGAACCGGACGAAGACGGCGCGACGGGGGCCACCACCGGTGGCACCTCGGCAGGCTGTGTAGCGCTGCCGGACTGGAGCGACGGCGCGGCGACACTGGACTGCTGGATCAGCTTGTCCAGCGGCAGGTACAGCAAATTGTTGCCACCCTTCTGGTCAACCAGCACCTTGGTGGTATTGCTCATCACCTGTTGCATCATGTCGAAGTACAGGCGGTCACGCATCACCTTCGGCGCCTTGGCGTACTCCGACAGCACGCTGTTGAAACGCGCGGCGTCACCCTCGGCGGTGGCCACCACATTCTGGCGATAGCCCTCGGCCTCTTCCAGCAGGCGCGCGGCCATACCCTTGGCCTTCGGCACCACGTCGTTGGCGTAAGCGACACCGTCGTTACGCAGCTTTTCCTTGTCCTGGCCCGCCTTCACCGCGTCATCGAACGCCGCCAGCACCGGCTCCGGCGGCTGCACGCCGTTGATGTTGACCTTGGCCACGCGCACGCCCAGCTTATAGCGATCCAGAATAGCCTGAATAATGCGCTGGGTATCGGCCGCAATCTGGGCTCGGCCCTCGTTGAGCACGAAATCGACCTTGTTGCGGCCAACCACTTCGCGAATCGCCGTTTCCGTCGCCTGCTTCACCACGTCGCGGGCATCCGCCTCGGTAGCCAGGTTGTTGAACAGGAAGTCACGTGCGTCCTTGACGTCGTACTGCACCGACAGCTGCACATCAATGATGTTCTGGTCTTCGGTGAGCATCAGCGATTCTTCATTGATGCGGTTCTTGGCACTGCCACGATAGCCGACCTCGATGCTGCGCACCTCGGTCAGGTTGACGATCTCCACCGTTTCGAACGGATACGGTGCACGCCACTGCAGGCCGGAGTCAGTCGTGCGGTTGAAGCTGCCCATGCGCAGCACCACACCCTGTTCGCGGGCATCGACGATGTAGAAACCGCTCAGCAGCCACAGACCAGCCAGTGCCGCCAGCACGCCGGCCGCGCCAAAGCGCATGCCGCGTGGCGACTCGCCGCTGCCGTTGCCATTACCAACCGGCGGCTCTTCATCCGGACCACGATTACCCAGCAGGCGCGACAGGCGCTGGTTCAGCTTGCGGAAAATTTCGTCCAGATCCGGCGGGCCATCGTTCGGACGTTTACCACCCCAGTTAGGATCATTCTGTGCCATAGCGGTCTCGATCTTCTATGTTATGGTCATTATTAAAGCCGTGCAGCCGTTCGGCAATCGCCTGCCGCAAGAGTTCCAGCCCTTCGCCGGTCAGCGCCGAAACGCGGACCGCGACCGGCTCGCCATGTTCGCCGCGTTCGATCTGCGGCGGCAAACCGCGCAAGTCGGTCTTGTTCCACACCAGTAACTGGGGTGTACTGCTGGCACCGATCTCGGCCAGCACCTTGTCCACCTCCTCGATCTGGCGATCCTTGTCCGGCGACGCCGAGTCGACCACATGCAGCAGCATGTCGGCCTGGATTGTCTCCTCCAGCGTGGCACGGAACGCCGCCACCAGCGAGTGCGGCAGGTCGCGGATGAAGCCCACGGTATCGGACAGCACGATGGACAACTCCGGGCTGAGGTACAGCTTGCGGCTGGTGGTATCCAGTGTCGCAAACAGCTGATCCGCAGCATAGGCCTGCGCCTTGGTCATCGCATTGAACAAGGTGGACTTGCCTGCATTGGTATAGCCGACAATCGATACCGACTGCAATCCGGAGCGCTCGCGGCTGCGGCGCTGTGTCTTGCGCTGACGGGCAACTGCAGCCAGACGATCCTTCAACATTTTCACGCGCAAGCCGAGCAGGCGGCGGTCGGTTTCCAGCTGCGTCTCGCCCGGTCCGCGCAGGCCGATGCCCCCCTTTTGCCGCTCGAGGTGGGTCCAGCCGCGCACGAGGCGGGTCGACAGGTGGGACAACTGCGCCAGCTCGACCTGCAGCTTGCCTTCATGGCTGCGGGCGCGCTGGGCAAAGATATCCAGAATCAGGGTGACGCGATCGACAACGCGGCACTGCAGCACGCGCTCCAGATTGCGTTCCTGCCCGGGCCCCAGAGCGTGATTGAAGATCACCACGTTGGCCGCCACCGCGTTGACCAGGGCGGCGATCTCCTCGACCTTGCCTTTGCCGGCAAACAGCGCGGCATCGGGACGCTGGCGTTTGCCATGGATGGTACCGGCAACGGTGACACCGGCACTGCGCACCAGGTCAACGCATTCCTGTACACCCTCGTCATAGTCGGGCGCACCAAAGTCGAGACAGACCAGTACGGCGATGTCTCCTAGATCCGGGCGATCAAACACGAAAGATCTTTCTGAGGGGGAAAACCGGTCGGCAATCGCTTGCCGGACCGGCATTCAGGCGGAACAGGCAGTGACTCAAGCGTCGGCAGCGTCGGACTTGGCGCCGTGATTGTCATGCGGGATGTTTACCGGGCGCGCTGGCACCACGGTAGAAATGGCATGCTTGTAAACCATCTGGGTTACCGTGTTTTTCAGCAGCACCACATACTGGTCGAACGACTCGATCTGGCCTTGCAACTTGATGCCGTTGACGAGGTAGATGGAAACCGGCACATGCTCCTTACGCAGGATATTAAGGAACGGGTCTTGTAACATTTGCCCTTTAGAGCTCATTTTGTTCTCCGATTTCGTGGAATTGTAATTTCGTTACTAGCAAGCGGCGCTAAGACTCTTTTTAGCATAAAAAAAACCGCCGTACTATTTTCGGCCCTTATGAACCAGCAAACTCGGCTTGGTGCCTGTTGCTTCCTTCTCAAAGGGGTTGGTATTGGACTTGTATTGTACCCGCAGCGGCGTGCCTTGCAGCTGAAAAGCTTTGCGGAACATGTTTTCCAGATAACGGGTGTAGCTGTCCGGAATCTTGCTCAGCGCATTGCCGTGTACCACGATGATCGGCGGGTTCATGCCGCCCTGGTGGGCGTAGCGCAGCTTCGGACGAATCGGACCGGTCCTCGGTGGCAGCTGGCGCTCGACGGCCAGTTGCAGGATGCGGGTCAGCTTCGGCGTCTGCAGCTTGGTCATGGCCGCGCGGTAGGCGTCGTCGATCGACTTGAACAGGTCGGCAACCCCCTTGCGCTCCAGCGCCGAGATGTAGTGGAACTTGGCGAAATCAAGGAAACCGAGCTTGCGTGCGATCTCGTGCTTGATGGTTTCCTTCTGGTGATTGTCGAGGTTGTCCCACTTGTTCACCGCGACCACCAGCGCCCGGCCGGCCTCCAGCGCAAAACCGGCGATGGTGGCGTCCTGCTCGGAAATGTCGAGCTGCGCGTCCAGCACCAGCACGGCCACGTTGGCGTCTTCGATCGCCTGCATGGTCTTGATCACCGAGAACTTCTCGATCGCCTCATCCACCTTGCCGCGACGACGCACGCCGGCGGTGTCGATGATGGTGTACTGGCGGCCTTCGCGCTCGAAATCGATGTAGATACTGTCGCGGGTGGTGCCGGCCTGGTCAAAGGCGATCACACGGTCTTCACCCAGCACCGCATTCACCAGCGTCGACTTGCCGACGTTGGGGCGGCCGATGATGACGAACTTGGGATGGTTGACCTTCGGCTCTTCCTCGGCATCCGGGAAGTGCTCCAGCACCATCTCCATCAGTTCGCGCACGCCGTCACCGTGCGAGGCGGAGATCGACAGCGGCTCGCCCAGCGCCAGCTCGTGGAATTCGGCGGTGGCGACTGCACTGCGCATGCCTTCGGCCTTGTTCACCACCAGGTAAACCGGCTGGTTGCTGCGGCGCAGGCGGTTGGCGATGATCTTGTCCTGCGGCGTGATGCCGGTACGGCCATCCACCAGGAACACGATGGCGTCCGCCTCGTCCACGGCCTGCAGCGTCTGCTTGGCCATTTCGAACAGGATGCCCTCGTCCACCACCGGCTCGAAGCCGCCGGTATCGATCACCAGATACGGCTTGCTGCCGACACGGCCGTGGCCGTAGTGACGGTCACGGGTAAGACCCGGCTGATCCGCTACCAGCGCATCGCGCGAACGGGTCAGACGGTTGAACAGGGTCGATTTGCCCACATTGGGGCGCCCTACCAGGGCAATAGTCGGTTTCATTCAGCACTGCTTTTAGAGTGTGACCGCCGACAAGGTGCCGTTGGTGTCGAGAACGTAGGCAATATTGCCGAGCACGAGCGGGCGTGCAATGGTTCCTTCCACCTTCAGCTGGCTGCGGCCAACGATTTGTCCATCAACAGGCGAGAGCAAATGTGCATAGCCCTCGCCATCTACTGCCAGTAAGTTATTACCCAGCTTTACCGGGGCGGTCACGTTGCGATAACGCAGTGCGTCCTGTTTCCACAGGTTGCGGCCGGTATCCGGGTCGAACGCCCAGATCGAGCCGTCATCGGCAGTGGAATACACGCCCTTGGCATCCATCGACAGGCCGCGGCTGCTGGCCAGCTCGCGCGCCCACGCCTGCTCGCCGCCACGGGCCTCGAAGCAGCCAATCCGCCCCTGATAGGCCACGGCGCAAACGCGGCGGCCATCAAAAACCGGCTGACTGACCACGTCAGTCACCCGTTCCAGTTCACTGGCGCCACGCGGCGAAGCGACTACCGCCTCCCACAGCATGCGCCCCTGTTCCAGTGCATACACCGCCAGCTTGCCGGAGGCAGAGCCGACCAGCAGCACGTCGTCACCTTCCACCTTCAGCTGCGGCGTGGTCTGTTTGACGGTCAGCGCCGGCAATGGTTGCCATTCGGTCCACAACTGGCGACCGCTCTGGATGTCAAAAGCGCTGATACGACCGTCGTTGCTGCGCGTCACCACCGCCTTGCCGCCGACCTGCGGCGGCTCGGCCAGCACGCTGGTCAGCGTCTGTTCCCACACGATCTTGCCGGTATCAAGGTTGGCCGCAATCAGCTTGCCCTGGTCGTTGCCGGCAAAAATCAGCTTGTCGGCGATGGCGACACCGGCGCTGAGCTTCTGTTCGAAGTCGAACCAGCGGCTCTGGCTGCCGTTCAGCACGTTGATGGCGCTGACCTTGCCATCACCACCGGCCACCCACAGCAAACCCTGGTCGTAGAACGGCGTGAACAGGCCGCCCTCCGCCGCCGGTACGCTGGCCTGCCACTGCACTTTCAGCGCGCTTTGCTGCGCAAGCGGCTGCAACGGGGTTGGCTCGAAACCGACCGAACCTTCAAACCAGCTGGCGCAGCCGCTCAGCAACGGCAAAACAAGGGCGGCACAAATGAGACGTCGCTTCATGATCAATTTCCCAGGGAGTCGAGCTTGGTCTGGATAAAGTCGCGCAAAGTTGCATCCGGCGACGCCTTGGCCAGTGCGGCCTTGTAGCTGTCACGGGCACCGGACACATCGCCGCGCGCCACCAGCACATCACCCTTCAGGTCCAGGAACAGCGTGTCAAAGCTGGCCGGATGCGCCTGTGCCAGCTCGGCCAGTGCCGCGTCGTACTGCTTTTCGTCGAGCAGCACGGTCGCCAGGCGCAGGCGGGCGACCGCCAGCAACGATTCGTCCTGCTGGCCGCTGGCCAGCAGCCACTTCAGCTGGGCACGGGCAAAGGCGAGATCGCCCTTGTCGAAGGCGGCCTTGGCCGCCAGCAGCGCCGCATTGGCTGCATAGGCGGAGCCGGGATGCGCACTCTGCAGCGCGGCAGCGGTGGCCTTGACCTTGTCGAGCGTGCCGGCCTGCACCTGCTGTTCCAGCTGCGAATAGATGGTGGCCGCCTTGGCGCTTTCCGCCGCGCGGTACATCTGCCAGCCCTTGTAGCCCAGATAGGATAGCAACACCGCCAGCACTACCGCGGAAAGCAGCTTGCCCCACTGTGCCCAGAAGGTCTTGATCCAGTCAATCTGTTCCTGTTCCTGCAAATCGAAAGCCATGCATCCCCCTCGTCAAGACTTGAAGCGGGAAACCGCCGCGGCCACGTCGGCCGCGGCAACGGTTTCCTGCGCGGCGTCGGCACGCAATGGCTTGATCACCACCTGTGCCGTCGCCACTTCGTTTTCACCGATGATCAGCGCCACTGCGGCGCCGCTGCCATCGGCCTTTTTCATTTGCGACTTGAAGCTGGCGTCACCCATGTGCTGGATCACGCTCAGGCCGGCCATGCGCAGCGACTGGGCCAGCTGCATGGCGTAGGCGGTGGCGCCCTGTCCCTGGTTGACGATGAACACGTCGACGCTGCGACGTGCCGGCAACAAACCCTTTTCGGCCAGCAACAGCAGCACGCGCTCCATGCCCATGCCAAAACCGATGCCCGGCGCCGGCTTGCCGCCCAGCTGCTCGATCAGGCCATCGTAGCGACCGCCGGCACACACCGTGCCCTGTGCGCCCAGCTCGGTGGTCACCCACTCGAATACCGACTGGTTATAGTAGTCCAGACCGCGCACCAGACGCGGATTTTCCACGTAAGGGATGCCCAACGCGTCGATCAGCGCCTTCCAGCCCTCGTAGTGCGCGCGCGAGGCGTCACCGAGGTAGTCGCTCAGCCGCGGCGCGGCGTTGGCCATTTCCTGCAGTGCCGGATTCTTGGTGTCCAACACCCGCAGCGGGTTGCTGTACAGGCGGCGCTTGCCGTCCTCATCCAGAATGGCGACGTGCTGCTCCAGGTAGGCGATCAGCGCCTCGCGGTGCGCGGCACGCTCTTCCTTGTTGCCCAGGGTGTTGATTTCCAGCTGCACGCTGTCGGCCAGGCCCAGGCGACGCCACAGCTCGGCGGTCATCGCGATGATCTCGGCGTCGATGTCCGGGCCGTTCATGCCCAGCGCCTCGACACCGATCTGGTGGAACTGGCGGTAGCGGCCTTTCTGCGGCCGCTCATGGCGGAACATCGGGCCCATGTACCACAGCTTCTGCGTGGTGTTGTACAGCAGGTTGTGCTCGACCACCGCGCGCAGGGTGCCAGCGGTGCCTTCCGGGCGCAGCGTCAGCGAATCGCCGTTCAGGCTGTCGGTGAAGGAGTACATTTCCTTCTCGACGATGTCGGTCACTTCGCCGATGGAGCGCACGAACAGTGGCGTGCTTTCCACGATCGGGGTGCGGATGTTCTGGTAGCCGTAGTCTGCCAGCCAGCCGCGCAGCGTGTTTTCAAAATACTCCCACTGGTGCGACTCGGCCGGCAGCACATCATTCATGCCGCGAATCGCTTGCAACTTTTGAGCCATTACGATTGTTCTTCCGAAATTCTCTGAATTCGATTCTAAGGTTGGCCGCAAGCCCTACACGGACTTGATCGGGATGGTGCGCGCCACCACTTCGCGGCGTTTGGCACCACCCTCGCCATAACGGGTCTGCACGTACTGATCGACGATGGCCTTGAACTCGGTGGCGATGTGATCGCCCTTCAGCGTCACGTCCTTGTGACCATCGACGTATACCGGCGCCACCGGCACTTCGCCGGTGCCAGGCAGGCTGATGCCGATGTCAGCGAGCTTAGACTCGCCCGGGCCGTTGACCACACAGCCCATCACCGCCACCTTCATGTCTTCCACCCCCGGATACTGCAGGCGCCAGATCGGCATCTGCTCGCGCAGGTAGGTCTGGATACTGTCCGCCAGTTCCTGGAAAAAGGTGCTGGTGGTGCGGCCACAGCCGGGACAGGCGGTGACCAGCGGCGTGAACGAGCGCAGGCCCATGGTCTGCAGCAGCTCCTGCGCCACCACCACTTCCTTGGTGCGCGCCTCTCCCGGCTGCGGGGTCAGCGAAATACGGATGGTATCGCCGATGCCTTCCTGCAGCAGCACCGCCAGCGCCGCGCTGGAGGCGACGATGCCCTTGCTGCCCATACCGGCCTCGGTCAGGCCCAGATGCAGCGGAAAATCGCAGCGACTGCCCAGATCGCGATACACGGTGATCAGGTCCTGCACGTTGCTGACCTTGCACGACAGCAGGATGCGGTCGGAGGCCAGCCCCAGCTCCATCGCCTTGTCGGCCGACTCCAGCGCCGACACGATCAGCGCCTCGCGCATCACCACGTCCAGCGCCTTGGGGTTGGCCGCATGATTATTGACGTCCAGCATCCGCGCCAGCAGCGCCTGGTCCAGGCTGCCCCAGTTGACGCCGATGCGCACCGGCTTGTCGTACTCGATGGCGGTGCGAATCATGAACGCGAACTTGTCGTCGCCCTTGGCCCCCTTGCCGACGTTGCCGGGGTTGATGCGGTACTTGCCAAGCGCACGCGCGCAGTCGGGGTAGTCTTTCAGCAGACGGTCGCCGTTGAAATGGAAGTCGCCGACCAGCGGCACGTCGCAACCGAGGTCGTCCAGCCGCTGGCGGATTTCCGCCACGCGGGCGGCGGCCTCCGGGCTGTTGACGGTAATGCGCACCACCTCGGAGCCGGCCTGCGCCAGCGCCTGCACCTGCTGCACGGTGGCAGCGGCGTCGGCGGTGTCGGTATTGGTCATCGACTGCACCATCACCGGGTGCGCGGAACCCACCATCACATGGCCAATAGCCACCTGCTGGGTTTGACGGCGTTTGATCGTTGCGTCCATCTGCGTGTTAGTTCAGTTCCAGTTTGGCGGTGGTCCCGCGAATCTTGCTGCCAAGGTCGACCGGCTGGCCGTTATAGGCCAGCTCGGCGTTGGCCGCATTGCCGATCACCACGCGGAATGGCGGCCGGCCCTGCAGCTGGCGGCTGTCGTTGGCGGCCAGCGTGGCGTACACCAGCTTCTTGCCGTCGGCATCGGTAATCGACACCCAGGCTTCCTGGCGCACGCGCAATTCGATACGGCCCTGCCCGGCAACCGGCGCGGCGGCACTTGGGGCCGAGGCGGCCACGGCGAGCGGCGCCGTCACCGGTGGTGCGACCGGCTGCGGCGCCGAGGCCGGTACCAGCGGCGGTGTGACCGCCACCACGTCGGAGGTGGTCGGCTGCAAGGCGCTGGCGTCGGGATCAGCCACCGTCGGTACCAGTGCCAGCGGCACCGAGGACTGCACTTCCGGCTCCGCCGCGCCCGGCAGCAGGAACCAGCCGCCGGCAATCACCAGCAGTGCGCCCAGCGACAGGGGCAAGGCCAGCGAGGCCTTGGCCGGCGCTTCGTTGACCGGCACCAGCGCTGCCGGCGGCGTGTCTAGCGGCACGCACTGGTCCAGACGCGCCACCAGCGCATCGGCATTCATTTCCATGTAACGGGCATAGCTGCGCACGAAGCCGCGGGCGAAGGTCGCGCCTGGCAGGCTGGCGAAATCACCACGCTCGATGGCGTTCAACTGCTTGACCGACAATTTCAGGCGATCGGCCACCTCGCCGATGCTCAGGCCCTTGCCCTCGCGGGCAGCACGCAATTCCTGCCCGATTGCCACGGCAGTGCTGTCTTGTTGTTGGTTATCCGCTTCCATGCTTTTTCAGTTTCCGCTAAGCAACATCTGGGCTTCCCCGGTATCGGGAAAACGCGTTTTCAGATAATCGGCCAGGCGTGTCTCCATCGCCCGATCCTGTTTTAAACGTGCCAGACGAATCCCCATCATCAATTCCGCTGGCGACATGCGACGCTCGTCAAACTTCAGGCGTTCGTAATAAAAGGTCGCCAGCGTGACATTTTTATCCAACAAAGACAAGTTCAGCAGTTCGCGCAACGCGGCGCTGTCATTCGGTGCGCGGCGCAGCGCGGCCAGCAGCCACTGGTTGGCCAGCGGGCGCTGGTCCATGCGCACCAGGCAGGCCGCCTTGTTCACCATCGCCGACTGCGGCGACTGGTACAGCGGATCGGCCAGCGCGCGGTCGAAGCGCGCGATCGCCTCTTCGTAGCGGCCGCGGCTGCACAGGTACCAGCCGAAATTATTGTTGACCTCGGGGTTGGCCGCATCCAGCTTCAGCGCACGGTTGAAGGCGGCTTCCGCCTCGGTGTCGACACCCAGTTGCATGTAGATCAGGGCGCGGGCGAGGTAGCCGGCCTGAAAGGTAGGATCAAACTTGATGGACTGATCGGCATTTTCCAGCGCCACGCGCATGTTGCCGATCTTCATGTACTCGATTGCCAACAGGGCCCGTGTCTGTGCCAGCTCGCGCGGGGTGGCGCCGTCGGCAAATGTCAGCGTACTGGCCAGCAGGGTGGCCAACAGGACGACGACACGGGCTAGCTTCATTGGTCTTTTTCCTCGGCGATGCGTATCCACTTTTCCTGGCGCCGGGTCTTGTCCTGCACCTGGCCGGCCAGCTGGCCGCAGGCGGCGTCGATGTCGTCGCCGCGCGTCTTGCGCACGGTGACGATGAAGCCGGCTTCCTGCAGGATTTCGCGGAAATTGCGGATCGCGTTGTTGCTGGAACGCTCGTAACCGGAATTCGGGAACGGGTTGAACGGAATCAGGTTGAACTTGCACGGCACGTCGCGCACCAGCGCGATCAGCTCCCGCGCATGTTCCGGCCTGTCGTTGACCCCGTCAAGCATCACATACTCGAAGGTGATGAAGTCGCGCGGCGCCTTTACCAGATAGCGCTGGCAGGCCGCCATCAGCTCTTTCAGCGGGTACTTCTTGTTCAGCGGCACGATCTCGTCGCGGATGCGGTCGTTGGAAGCGTGCAGGCTCACCGCCAGCGCCACCGGACAGGCCTCTTTCAGTCTGTCCATCTGCGGCACCATGCCGGAGGTCGACACCGTCACGCGGCGGCGGCTCAGGCCGTAGCCGTGATCGTCGAGCATGATCTGCAGCGCCGACACCACGTTGTCGAAGTTGGCCAGCGGCTCGCCCATGCCCATCATCACCACGTTGGACACCACGCGCTCGTTCTTCGGCGTCACGCCCATCGCCTTGTTCGCCCACCACAGCTGGCCGATGATCTCGGCGGTGCTGAGGTTGCGGTTGAAGCCCTGGCGGCCGGTGGAGCAGAAGGTGCACTCCAGCGCACAGCCGACCTGAGATGATATGCACAAGGTGCCGCGGTCATCCTCGGGGATGAACACGGTTTCGACACCGTTGCCGGTGCCGACGTCGAGCAGCCACTTGCGGGTACCATCTTCCGACTCCTGCGACACCATCAGATCGGGCACACCGACAATGGCGCAGTCGTGCAGCTTGGCACGCAGGCTCTTGGCGATGTCGGTCATGGCGTCGAAGTCGGCTTCGCCCATCTGGTGCATCCAGCGCATGATCTGCTTGGCGCGGAACGGCTTTTCGCCCATCGCGGCAAAGTGGTCGGTGAGCTGGGGAAGGTTGAAGTCGAGCAGGTTGGTCTTCATGTCAATCTCTGGAAATGGCGGCCGCCACAGGCAGCCGCCGGGTACAGCTTAGCGTGCGCAGATCTCGGTTGCGGCGAAGAAGTAGGCTACTTCGATCGCGGCGTTTTCGAGGCTGTCGGAGCCGTGAACGGCGTTGGCATCGATGGAATCAGCGAAATCGGCGCGGATGGTACCGGCTTCGGCTTTCTTCGGATCGGTCGCGCCCATCAGTTCGCGGTTTTTCAGGACGGCGTTTTCGCCTTCCAGCGCCTGGATCATCACCGGACCGGAGATCATGAAGCTCACCAGGTCGTTGAAGAAAGGACGCTCTTTGTGCACGGCGTAGAAGCCTTCGGCTTCGGCGCGCGACAGTTGCTTCAGCTTGGCGGCCACGACTTTCAGGCCGGCGGATTCAAAACGGTCGTAGATCTTGCCGATAACGTTCTTGGCGACTGCGTCTGGCTTGATAATGGACAGCGTACGTTCGATTGCCATATAAATTCTCCCTGTTTACAAGCGAAATGGTTACACTTGCCAAGCTATTTTCAAGCTTGACGGGTTACCCAATTTTGAGGAACCCGGTATTTTACCAGTGTTCACCAGCGTTTGCTGCACAGAATGTAAACCGAGATGAATCCAACGCCACAAGAGCGCGCCCCCGGCGGCGACAGCGGGCTGTCGCCCCAGATCAAGAAACGGATTGCGATTGCCAGCGGCCTGGTTCTGGTGGCACTGGCGGCGATACCGATCATCGACAGTTTCAACCCACCGGCGACACCGCCGACCCCGGCCAGCACCCCGATCAGCTCCGGCCGCATCATCCAGAAAGACAGCAGTGACAGCGCCTCGCTGAGCCTCAGCGCCATCGACAGCAGCGCGCCGCTGGAGGCCAGTGCCGCCGTCAGCGCCAGTGCGCCAGCCGGCAGCTCGCCACTGGCACCGGCTCCCGGCAGCCCGGCCGGCGTCACCCCCCTCACCCCGCCTCAGATCCAGACACCACCGCCGCGCACGCCGGCCGTCGCCAGCAGCAAGGCACTGCCGGACAGCGCCGCCAAGAGCAGCAGCACGACCGCAGCACCGCGCAGCGAGCCGCCACGCCGCGACCACACCGTGCCCGGCACCGGGCGTTATCGCCGCACCGGCGCCCGCGCCCGCCATCCGCGTACCGCTGGCCGAAAAAAACGCCCACACTGCCGCGCCTACCTGTCCCCAGTATCGCCCCGCAAGGCAGCTCCTTCGGCTACCAGGTGCAGCTGGGCCTGTTCTCCAGCCCGGACAATGCCGAGAAGCTGGTGGCGGACCTGAAAAAGCGCGGCATCACCGCGCGCACCGAAACCCGCGTCCAGCTGGGCCCGTTCCGCACCCGTGCCGAGGCGGAAGAGGCGATGCAGCGCTTGCGCGCCCTCGGCTACCAGCCACTGCTGATTCCGGCCGGCCAGCGCTAAGGTCTCATGAAGCTGCGCTAGACACCGTCCCGCAACGTAAAAAGGTTGGCCGCAACACTGCGGCCAACCTTTTTTCATGGGGCGCGGCAAGCGCGGCTCAGGTCTCGGTAATGCCGTCGGCGATCTTGAAGTCATCCACTAGGTGCGGCAACTCCAGATAGGTGCGCGACTGCATCTCGGTGAGGCGGCTGGCGGTGCGGAAAAACTCGCTGGCCTGCGGCCCCTCGGTATAGATCAGCTCCGGCGCCACCGCGCAGGACGCCACCAGCTTGACGCGATGGTCGTAGAACACGTCCACCAGCCAGGTAAAACGCCGCGCCATCGACGCGTCGCGCACCGCCAGCTGTGGAATATCGGACACGAATACGGTGTGGTATTCGCTGGCGATTTCCAGATAGTCGGTCTGCGCCCGCGGCCCGTCGCAGATGGCGTGGAAATCGAACCAGATCACCCCCGGCGCATGGCGCTTGAGCGGGATGTCGCGCCCCAGCACCGTCAGCGAGTGTTCCAGCTCGCCGGAGGCACCGGCCAGCCGCTCGAACATGTCCTGCATCTTCGCCTCGGCGTCGGCATCTGCCGGTACATGGAACAACGGCTCGCGCGTCAGCTCGCGCAGGCGGTAGTCGTTGCCGCCATCGACGTTGATCACCTCCAAGTGCTGCTGCAGCAAGGCGATGGTAGGCAGGAAGTTGCTGCGCATCAGGCCGTTCGGATACAGGTTTTCCGGCGGGTAGTTGGAAGTCATCACGCAGATGATGCCCTGCTCGAACAGTGCGGCGAACAGGCGGCCGAGGATCATGGCGTCGGCGATGTCGCTGACGTGGAATTCGTCAAAGCACAGCAGGCGCACGTCGCGGGCGATGCGGGCCGCCACCGTTTTCAGCGGGTCGGCCTCGTTCGACACCGTGCGCAGCTGCTTGTGGATTTCCGCCATGAAGTGATGGAAATGCACGCGACGCTTGCGGTTGTAGGGCACGCAGCCGAAGAAGGCATCCATCAGGAAGCTCTTGCCACGGCCGACGCCACCCCAGAAATACAGGCCGCGCGGCACTTCCGGCTTGCGCAGGCTGCGACCGAGGAAGCGGTTGCGCTTGTCCTTGAACTCCACCAGCGTCTGCCACAGCTCGTCCAGCCGCTCGATGGCGGCGGCCTGGGCCGCGTCGTGGATAAAGCCTGGCTGCTGGCTGGCCGCCTGGTACCAGGTCTTGGGGCTCATCGAGCCGTCGCTCGGCGGCGAAAAAACGTGTTGGGACATAATCGCTTCGGTTCAGGGTTGGCCGCAGCGTGCGGCCAACGTTGGCTCAGGAAAACAGGCCGGTGGACAGGTAGCGGTCACCACGGTCGCAGACGATGGACACGATCACCGCGTTCTCCAGCTGCTGGTTGAGGCGCAGTGCCACCGCCAGCGCGCCGCCGGACGACGGCCCGGCGAGGATGCCCTCCTCGCGCGCCAGCTGGCGCGCGGTGTCTTCCGCGGTCTGCTGGTCGACCAGCAGCAGCTCGTCGATGCGCGAGAAATCGCAGATCTTGGGCAGGTATTCGTCTTCCCACTTGCGGATGCCGGGGATCTGGCTGCCAACCTGCGGCTGCACGCCGATGATGCGGATCGCCGGATTCTGCTGCTTGAGGTAGGCACTGGTGCCCATGATGGTGCCGGTGGTGCCCATGCTGGACACGAAGTGGGTGACAGTGCCGGCGGTGTCGCGCCAGATCTCCGGCCCGGTGCCCTCGAGGTGCGCCAGCGGATTGTCCGGGTTGCCGAACTGGTCGAGGATGCAGCCAACCCCGGCGGCCTCAAGGCGCCGCGCCTCGTCGATGGCGCCGGGCATCGACGCCGCCTTCGGTGTCAGGATCACCTCAGCGCCGTAGGCGCGCATGGTGTCGATGCGTTCCTGGCTGGAATTTTCCGGCATCACCAGGATCATCTTGTAGCCCATCATAGTCGCCGCCATCGCCAGCGCGATGCCGGTGTTGCCGCTGGTCGGCTCGATCAGGGTGTCTCCGGGTTTGATCTCGCCGCGCGCCTCGGCGTGGCGGATCATCGACAGTGCCGGCCTGTCCTTTACCGAACCGGCCGGGTTGTTGCCCTCCAGCTTGACCAGCACCACGTTGCTGCTGTTGCCCGGCATGCGCTTGAGGCGCACCAGCGGGGTGTTACCGACGAAATCTTCGAGATGTTTGAATACGGGCAGGGTCATTGGCGTCTCCTAGTGCGCCGCATTATACCGGCTTGCACCCCGCTGTCGCCGCCCCGCGGCCAAGCCTGCCGCGCCAGCATCAATAATAACTATACGGATCAAGCACTTGCCATCAGCGTGGCTTTTGGAATTTTGGCTACCTTGAATATAACCAGATGCACCATGCCGCCGGCAGCAGCCGCAAAAAAACCCGCACCAAGGGTGCGGGTTTTTTGTGATCACGCCGCGGCGCGCTCAGGGCAGCGCGTGCAGCGGCTTCTGCAGCGTGATCAGCCACAGCTCGGTGGCCTCGCGATTGGGCGCGATGGCGACACGGGCGCCATCCTGGCGCTGGCCGGCCAGGTTCTGCAGCTGCCCAGCGGCGACCTGCAGCTGCGCCAGCTTGGCGGCACTGCCCTGCACCTCGCTGCGCACGCCGAAGTCGTTGTCGTTGATCAGCGCCAGCTGGTTGTTCTCCACCAGCGTCAGCCCTTCCGCCTTTTCCGCGGTCCAGCCCAGTGCGCGCAGGTCCAGTGCCAGCGTCCGCCGTGCCAGCTGGATGCCGGCCGCCGCCAGCATCGCGTCGTCGCCATACTCCAGCGCGCGGCCGTCGGCAAGCGTCTTGCCGTCCAGTGCCGTGGCCGTGGCGAGGTCGATCAGTGTGATGTCGTTGTGCATCCGCTTGTCCTGATCCTTGCCCTGCTCGATCACCGCGAAGCGGCTGTCGGACAGCGCCACGATATCGCCCAGCTTCATGTCGCCGGCCTTGTTGTAGTGTGCCGGCACCGGATAGCCGAACTGACGCACCGCGCCGCTGGCCGGGTCCAGCTCGACGATGCGGCTGAAACGCGCGCCGTGACGGGTGCGACCATCGACATCCAGCGTGCTCTGCACGATGGCGACCACCTTGCCGGACGGCGTCACGGTGACGCCCTCAAAGCCGCGGTTGAGCTGCCGCGCGGCGAGGATGGCCGGCAGGCCGCTGCCCGGCGCATAGCGCTGCCGGATCTCGCCGCTGGCGGCATCGACCCGGGCCAGGAACGGGCCGTACTCGTCCACCAGCCACAGGTTGCCCTGCTTGTCGGCCGCGATGCCCTCCGGATCGAAGCCCAGCGTGTCGTACGGCAGCGGCTGCAGTTTTTCATCGAGGCCGATTTCACCGCTGGCGCCCACCGCCCCCTGCGGCAGCGGCAGGCCGCTGATGGCGCGCCCGGCTTCGCGCAGCGGCAGCATGCGGCCAACCGTGGCCGCCTCCGCCAGTGACACACGCAGTTGCACCACCGTCGGCACAAAGGCCGGCACCGGGAACAGCTTGCTGGCGTAGCGCGTGCCGCCGTTCAGCACCTCCGGCGAATCGGCATTCGGGCCGCGATCGGTCACCGCCCAGAATTCCAGCGCTGCACTGCCTTTTTCATAACCCTTGAAGCTCAGCGCCGAACCCACTGCCAGCGGCAGGCTGCCAGCGAAGGCCGCGGCATCGGCACCGCGATAGGCGAGCGCCGGTGCGCTGACCTCGTAGCGTTCTACCGCCGCCACCGCCGGATGCGATACCGGCAACAGGGTGAACGGCGCGGCCAGCGCCGGCATGGCCAGCCCGGCAAACAGCACAGCAAGAGAACGGCGCATAAAAGATCCCATCCGGTATCGTCAGAAAGACGTCACGCTAGCCCAGTGTCGTGACAGCACCGTGACAGCCGCAAATGACAAAGCCCCGTCCGGGGACGGGGCTTGCGGGCGGCAAGGCGCAAGACTCAGCCCTGGCGCGCGATCAGCCAGTCCACGTAGCGGTCGACCCCCTGCTCCACGGTCAGCATCGGCGCGTCGTAGCCCGCTTCACGGAGCTTGCCGATGTCGGCCTGGGTGAAGCTCTGGTACTTGCCCTTCAGCGCCTCCGGGAATTCGATGTACTCCAGGATGCCTTGCTGCACCAGCTCGGCCAGCGTCAGCGCCGGCAGGCCTTCGTGGCGGCGGCAGGCGTTGACGGTGGCGACCGCCACATCGTTGAACGGCTGCGCACGGCCGGAGCCGAGGTTGAAGATGCCGGACTTGTCCGGATTATCGAGGAAGAACAGGTTGACGTTGACCACGTCCTCCACCGACACGAAGTCGCGACTCTGGCTGCCGTTGTCCCAGCCGTCGTAGCCGCCGAACAGCTTGACCTTGCCGGATTCACGGTACTGGTTGAAGTTGTGGAACGCCACCGACGCCATGCGCCCCTTGTGCTGTTCCTGCGGACCGTAGACGTTGAAGTAGCGAAAGCCGGCCACTTGCGCGGTGAGGCCTTCCTTCATGCGGCGGCGCAGCACCTGGTCGAACAGGAACTTGGAATAACCGTAGACGTTGAGCGGGCCTTCATGCTGGCGCTCTTCCTTGAACACGCTGCCCTTGCCGTAGGTGGCGGCGCTGGAGGCGTACAGGAACGGGATTTCTTCCGCCTGGCAGAATTCGAACAGCTCCAGCGTGTACTGGTAGTTGTTCTCCATCATGTACTTGCCGTCGTGGTTCATGGTGTCGGAGCAGGCACCCTGGTGCAGGATGGCGCGGATCTCGCCGTCAAAATCGCCGCTGCCGATCAGGCTGATGAAGTCCTGCTTGTCGAGGTAGTCGCTGATCTCGCAGTCCACCAGGTTGACGAACTTGTCGCCGCGGGTCAGGTTGTCGACGGCGATGATGTCGGTTTCGCCGCGGGCATTGAGCGCCTTGACGATGTTGGAGCCGATAAAGCCGGCAGCGCCGGTCACCACGATGGTCATAGCATTTCCTTTAGGAAGTCAGAACGAGCTGCCCGGCTGCGCCAGAAACTGCAGCTCGTCCGCGGTAGAGGGGCGCCCCAGCGCGGCATTGCGGTGGGGAAAACGGCCAAAGCGGGCGATGATGGCCCGATGCTTTTCGGCGTAGTCGACGACACCGGCGCGCTCCGGGCTGTCCGGCGGCAGGCTCTCGAAGCGGCGAACGGATTCGTCCTGGTCGGCCAGCGCTTCGCTGTGCTCCAGCGGCAGGTAGAAGAACCAGCGCGCCACCGGCGGCAATTGTTGTTCCAGCCCGCTGGCCAGCGCCGCCTTGGCCACCGTCCGCGCCGCCGCATCCAGCGCAAACGCCTGCGCCTCGCCGCGGAACAGGTTGCGCGAGAACTGGTCGGCCACGATCAGCCACGCCAGCACCGCGTGCGCGTCGGTCGGGTCCGGCAGCAACTCGCCGGCGGCGACGCGCTGCCACAGCGGCAGGAAGCGCTGGCGGATGGCGTCGTCGAAGGCGGCATCCTTGCGGAACCAGGCGCTGCGGCTCGCAGCCAGCTGCGCCTCGTCCGTGCCGTCAAACCAGAACCGTACTACCTGCGTCGCCCAGTCCGTCATCGCCGCCTCGCTTCACATTACAGTGCAAACAGTTCGCGCTGGTGGCACACCGCGGTGCCCAGCTTGGCCACCACGATGCCGGCGGCGGCATTAGCCAGCCGCATCGCCAGCGGCAACTCCAGGCCTGCAGCCAACATCAGGCCCAGGGTGCCGATCACGGTATCGCCGGCACCGGACACGTCGTACACCTCCTGCGCCAGCGTCGGCTCGTGCACCGCGCCACCGGCCCGGTACAGCGTCATGCCTTCTTCGCTGCGCGTCACCAGCAAGGCGTCGAGATTCAGCTCGCCGCGCAAGGCTTCGGCCTTGGCGCTGAGCTGCGCTTCGTTCTGCCAGCTGCCGGCCACCTGCTTGAATTCGCTGCGGTTGGGCGTCAGCAGCGTGGCGCCGGCGTACTTGCTGTAGTCGTCGCCTTTCGGGTCGATCAGCACCGGCTTGCCGGCCGCCCGCGCCAGCGCGATCATGCGCGCAACGTGGGTCAGGCCGCCCTTGCCGTAGTCGGACAGGATCACCACGTCGTGCTCGGCGACGATGGCGGCGTACTCGTCCAGCTTGTCGGCGAGGATTTCATGGCTCGGCGCATCCTCGAAATCGAGGCGGATCAGCTGCTGCTGCCGCGCCACCACCCTCAGTTTCACCGTGGTGGCGATGCAGGTATCGCGCTTGAACGAGGCACGGATGCCGTCATTGGCCAGCAACCGCTCCAGCGCGCTGGCGGCCTCGTCGTCGCCGACCACCGACAGGATGGTGGCCTGGCCACCGAGGCTGGCGATATTGCGCGCCACGTTGGCCGCACCGCCGGCACGCTCTTCCATGCGGCTGATTTTGGCTACCGGCACCGGCGCCTCCGGCGAGATGCGGCTCACATCGCCGAACCAGTAACGGTCCAGCATCACGTCGCCGACCACCAGCACCTTGGCTGCGGCCAGCTGTGCGGCCAACGTTGCGGGCGCGAGACCCAGCGTGTTCAACAGGTTCATGCTCACCTCAACGGCCGATGGCGTGGTATTCGAAGCCCTGCGCGCGCAGCCAGGCCGGATCGTACATATTGCGGCCGTCGAAAATCAGCGGCTGCAGCAGCAGGCGTTTCAGTTCGCTAAAGTCCGGGCTGCGGAACGCCTTCCATTCGGTGGCGATCAGCAGCGCATCGGCACCGTGCAGCGGGCTCATCATGTCGTCGGCAAAGGCAAAGCCGGCGATGTCGGCCATGGCGCGCGACGCTTCGTGCATCGCCACCGGATCGAAAGCGACCACTTGCGCGCCACGGCGGGTCAGCTCGTCGACGATCACGCGGCTCGGCGCCTCGCGCATGTCATCGGTGTTGGGCTTGAACGCCAGCCCCCACAACGCGAAGCGGCGCCCCGTCAGGTCGGCGCCGAATTTGGCGACCACTTTTTCCACCAGTCGCAGCTTCTGCGCGTCGTTGGCTGCTTCCACCGCGGTCAGCACGCGCATCGCGTGGCCGTTGTCGCGGCCGGTGGCCACCAGCGCCTTGACGTCTTTCGGGAAGCAGGAACCGCCGTAGCCGGTGCCCGGATACAGGAAGTGGTAGCCGATGCGCGGATCGGAGCCGATGCCCTTGCGCACCAGCTCGATGTCGGCACCCAGCGTTTCCGCCAGGTTGGCCAGCTCGTTCATGAACGAGATGCGGGTCGCCAGCATCGCGTTGGCCGCGTACTTGGTCAGCTCGGCGGAGCGCACGTCCATGAACAGGATGCGCTCGTGGTTGCGCTGGAACGGCTCGTACAGGCGGCGCATCATGTCGATGGCACGCTCGTCCCCGGCGCCGACCACGATGCGGTCCGGCTTCATGAAATCCTCGATCGCGGCGCCCTCTTTCAGGAACTCCGGATTGGACACCACGCTGTAATCGATATCGACCCCGCGTGCGCCCAACGTTGCCGCGATCGCGGCGTTGACCTTGTCGGCGGTACCGACCGGCACCGTCGACTTGTCGACGATGACCTTGTAACCGTTCATGTGCTGGCCGATATTGCGCGCGGCGGCCAGTACGTACTGCAGGTCGGCGGAGCCGTCCTCGTCCGGCGGGGTGCCGACGGCGATGAACTGGATGTCGCCGAACGCCACCGACGCGGCAACGTCGGTGGTGAAGCTGAGGCGACCGGCGGCGACGTTGCGCTTGACCATCTCGTCCAGCCCCGGCTCGTAGATCGGGATGCCGCCAGCCTGCAGCATGGCGATCTTGGCCGGATCCACGTCCAGGCACAGCACGTGATTGCCCACTTCGGCGAGGCAGGTGCCGGTGACCAGGCCGACATAGCCCGATCCGATTACGGTAATTTTCATGCTTGTGTCGCCATATAGGATTGAATGTCGGCATTGATCGCCGCCAGCGCGGCCAGCGGATCGGCGGCCTGGGTGATAGGACGGCCGATCACCAAGTAGTCGGCACCGGCCTGCAGCGCGGCCACCGGGGTCATCACCCGGCGCTGGTCGTCGTCGGCGCTGTCGGCTAGGCGGATGCCCGGCGTCACCAGCTTGAAGTCGCGACCCAGTTCGGCCTTCAGCAGCGGCGCTTCCTGCGCCGAGCACACCACGCCGTCCAGGCCGCTGTCGCGCGTCAGCCGTGCCAGGCGCAACACCTGCTCCTGCGGTGGCACGGTGATGCCGATCTCGGCCAGATCGCTGGCCTCCATGCTGGTCAAGACCGTGACCGCGATCAGCAGCGGGCGCTGGCTGTACTGCGCCAGCGCCTCGGCGGCGGCAGTCATCATGCGGCGACCGCCGGAGGCGTGCACGTTGACCATCCACACCCCGGCCTCGGCCGCCATCTTGCAGGCGTGCGCCACGGTGTTGGGAATGTCGTGGAACTTCAGGTCCAGGAACACCTGGAAGCCGCGCGCCTGCAACTGTTGCAGCAGCTGCGGGCCGGCGGCGGTAAACAGTTCCTTGCCGACCTTCAGCCGGCACTGCAGCGGGTCAAGACGGGAGGCAAAGGCCAGCGCGGCATCGGCGGTGGCAAAATCCAGTGCCACCAGCACCGGCGAGGTAACGTTGGCCGCAAGGCCAGGCGCCATCAAGGGATTCATGTTGTTCCAGTCTTCAATACTTGAAATCAATGGGTTTCCGAGCGGTTGGGGGTGAAGCTCTCCCACTCTCCGCAGGCCGGGCAGTGCCAGAAGAAGGCCCGCGAACGGAAATTGCAGCGTTTGCAGCGGTGCACGGTCAGGCGCTGCGCGTGCTTCATGATCAGCGCGCGCGCCACTTCGGCATCCATGCGTCCTTCCGGGCTCAGCTCGTCCATCTGCGCTTCCACCAGGCGGTAGACGCCGAGCAGGTTCGGCCGCGCGTGTACCGCTTCGCGCACTGCCTCCAGCGCCTTGGCCTCGCCTTCGTAGGTGGCTACCTTCTGGTACAGCAGGTCGGTCAGTTCCAGCTGCGAAAAGGTGCGTTGATAGCCGCGCAGCAGCGCAATGCCTTCCGCCGCCTTGCCCAGCGACTCGTAGGCGTCGAACAGGCGCTCGGCGACCATCGCCAGGTATTCGTAGTTCTGCTTCTCGATCGCCTGCCACGCGGCGATGGCGGCTTCCGGCTGGCCAGTAGCGACCTCGATGTCACCGAGCAGGATGCTGGCGCGCACGCACTTGCGGTTGGCCGCAAACGCTTCCTGCACGTAGCCGCGCGCCTTGTCGTAGTCGGACTGGTATAGCGCACCCTGCGCCAGCTCGCAGAAAAACTGCGCCACCTCGTGCTGGAAGGAGTGCGCGTCGCTGCGCAGCTCGCGCGCGGTGGCGACCGCCTTTTCCCAGTCGCGGTCCTGCTGGTAGATACTCAGCAGCTGCTCGCGCGCGGCACGGCCCATGGTCTGGCTGGGCAGCAGCTTGACCAGGATTTCCTCGGCGCGATCGACCAGCCCGGCCTTGTGAAAGTCCTGCGACAGCTCGAAACGCACCTGCGCCTTTTGCTCGTTGCTGAGATCGGGCAGTTCCAGCACCTGCTGGTGCAGGCGGATGGCGCGGTCGTTTTCGCCGCGGCGGCGGTACAGCTTGCCCAGGCTCAGCTGCACTTCCAGTGCCTGCGGATGGGCGCGTGCCACTTCCGCCAGCGAGCGGGCGGCGACATCGGTCTTGTCATCGACCAGCGCGTCCAGCCCCTTGTAAAAACCGGCCGGCACTTCGCGCGCCTGTTTCAGTACTGCGCGCATGTCGACGCGCGCGGCCAGCCAGCCCAGACCGAAAAATGCCGGGAACAGCAACAGCCACCACAGATCAATATCCAAAATCCAACCTCGGTACGGGAATGCCGGCAAACGGCAGAAGCAAATCAGTCAGCCAGTGCGTCGCTCGGGTCTTTGGTCACCCGGCTGCTGGCCTGTCTGGAGCGCAATTCCTTCTTGAGCTGCGACAGCTCGCGACGGACACGCAGGGAATAGGTAAAGGTAGCCAGCATTGCAATCAGCACACCGGCAACAAAGAACACCAGCAACAGCAGGATCAGCGGCGCATTCCAGCTTTGTCCAAAAAACAGCTTGAACTCGACGATGGCACTGTTCTGCACGGTTACCGCCACCAGCAGCACCAGCAGCACCAGCTCCAGCAAGCGAACGAGGTAACGCATAACGACTCCGGCCTGATCAAAAATTATCGCAAGTTTAAACGAAAGCGTGCGCCCCCCCAAGCCGGAAGCGGAATAAAAAAACGCTGCGGTAAACCGCAGCGTTTTGCAGACAGGCACATCAGAAGCTTACTCGGAAGCCCCCGGGGCAAGATCCACGCGTTCGCGCAGCTCTTTGCCTGCCTTGAAGTGAGGCACGTATTTCTCAGGAACGACAACGCTGGAGCCGGACTTGGGGTTGCGGCCAACCCGCGGCGGTCGGTAGTTCAGATCGAAGCTACCGAAGCCGCGAATCTCGATTCGCTGCCCTTTTGCCAGGCTGCCGGCCATCGCATCCAGAATGGTTTTGACGGCCAGTTCAGCATCTTTGGCGACCAACTGAGGATAACGCTCGGCAAGCCTCGCAATAAGCTCAGATTTGGTCATATCCATCACTTATTCGTTGCCGCCGGACAGTTTAGCCTTGAGCAGGGCGCCCAGGCTGGTAGTACCGGCAGACACGTTCGCGCTGGCATCAGCAGAGATCGCGCCCATGGCGGCTTTCTCTTCCTGCATGTCTTTCGCCTTGATCGACAGGCTGATGGAGCGAGCCTTGCGGTCAACAGCGATGATCACGGTTTCAACTTCGTCACCCTCTTTAACGTGGGTGCGGATGTCTTCAACGCGGTCACGCGACACTTCGGAAGCACGCAGGTAACCTTCAACGTCGCTATCCAGCTGGATCACGGCGCCTTTGGCATCAGCAGACTTCACCACGCCCTTAACCAGCGCGCCCTTGTCGTTCATGGCAACGTAGTTGTTGAACGGATCGCCTTCCAGCTGCTTGATGCCGAGGGAGATGCGCTCTTTCTCAACGTCGATGGACATAACCACGGCATCAACTTCGTCGCCCTTCTTGAAGCGGCGAACGGCTTCTTCGCCGGTCTCGTTCCAGGACAGGTCGGACAGGTGAACCAGGCCGTCGATGCCGCCTGGCAGACCAACGAACACGCCGAAGTCGGTGATCGACTTGATGGCGCCCTTGATCTTGTCACCCTTCTTGAAGTCGTCAGCGAAGGCGTTCCATGGGTTGGCCTGGCACTGCTTCATACCCAGGCTGATACGACGACGGTCTTCGTCGATCTCGAGGATCATGACTTCAACTTCGTCGCCCACCTGAACTACCTTGGATGGGTGTACGTTCTTGTTAGTCCAGTCCATTTCGGACACGTGAACCAGACCTTCGATACCCTGTTCGATTTCAACAAAGCCACCGTAGTCGGTCAGGTTGGTTACCTTGCCGAACAGGCGGGTGCCGGCAGGGTAACGGCGGGACAGGCCCACCCACGGATCTTCGCCCAGCTGCTTGAGACCCAGCGAAACGCGGTTCTTGTCCTGGTCGAACTTGAGAACCTTGGCTTCAACTTCGTCACCAACGGCCAGAACTTCGGACGGGTGCTTGACACGGCGCCATGCCAGGTCGGTGATGTGCAGCAGGCCATCGATACCGCCCAGGTCAACGAACGCACCGTAGTCGGTGATGTTCTTGACGATACCCTTAACCACCAGGCCTTCACGCAGGGTTTCCAGCAGTGCCTTGCGCTCTTCGCCCAGGGTTTCTTCCAGAACCGCACGGCGCGAAACAACCACGTTGTTGCGCTTGCGATCCAGCTTGATAACCTTGAACTCAACTTCCTTACCTTCGTAAGGAGTGGTGTCTTTCACCGGACGTACATCTACCAGCGAACCCGGCAGGAAGGCGCGGATGCCGTTAACCATAACGGTCAGACCACCCTTGACTTTACCGCTGATCACGCCAGACAGGATCTTGCCAGCTTCCAGAGCCTCTTCCAGGTCAATCCACGCAGCCAGACGCTTGGCTTTTTCGCGGGACAGCTTGGTTTCGCCAAAGCCGTTTTCCAGGGAGTCGATGGCAACAGTGACGAAATCGCCAATTGCTACTTCAACCTGGCCATTGTCACCCTTGAATTCTTCAACAGGGATCAGGGACTCGGACTTCAGACCGGCGTTAACGGTAACGAAGTTGGAGTCGATGGACACGACTTCAGCAGTGATTACTTCACCGGCGCGCATTTCTTGCAGAGCCAGGCTCTCTTCAAACAGGGCGGCGAAGCTATCCATTACGAGGTTAGTCATCAGATTTACTCTTGTTGCATGCCTTGCGTCACGCGGGGTTAGGTTTGAGGGCTGCCGGTGCAAGGAAACCGAAGCAGCGTGCTACAAAAATGAACAACCGGGCGCCTTTATCGTTCGCGAAACCACAGCAGCACCTGCTTGACCGCCTGGTCAATGGTGAGCGCGGAGGTATCCAGCAAACGGGCATCCGGTTCTTGTCTCAACGGGGCAACGCTCCGTGCCGCGTCACGCGCGTCACGGTCACAAATATCCTGCTGAATCTGTGGGAGGTTAGCAGATTCCCCTTTTGCGATCAACTGCTTATAGCGTCGCGCGGCACGTTCTTCGGCACTGGCGGTCAGGAAAACCTTGAGCTCGGCGCGCGGAAACACCACCGAACCCATGTCGCGGCCGTCGGCCACCAGCCCCGGTGTCTGCTGGTAGGCACGCTGGCGCTCGAGCAGCGCGGCGCGCACGCTAGGCAGCGCGGCGATTCTGGAGGCGCCCATCCCGATATCCTCGGCGCGGATCGCGGCGCTGACATCGTGGCCATCCAGCCACACCTTGTCGTCGGTAAAGGCCGCCGGCAGCTGTGCGGCCAACCTGGTAACCTGGTTTTCGTCTTCCCAGCTCACGCCTTCGCGCAGCGCGTACAGCGCGGCCAGCCGGTACAGCGCACCGGAATCGAGATAATGGAAGCCCAGCTCGCGGGCAACAAGTGCCGCCACGGTGCCTTTGCCGGAGGCGGATGGGCCATCGATGGTAATAACGGGGCGGAGCATGACCATGACAGAAAGCCTGACTGAAAATCAGATATTGTAACGCAGCTGCCGCCGCAGCGGATGTTTGCGCGGCAATGCACAATAACGGTACAGTCGGTACAGAGATCATCCGATGCCGGCGCGCCGCACGCGCGACCGGCGCAGACAGCGGCCAGCGCCGCGCCCCGAACAAAATCAAAGAGCAAGACCGCCATGGAACAACTGACGCTACACCCGATTCCCCGCCTTGCCGGCACCGTCAAACTGCCCGGCTCGAAGAGCATTTCCAACCGCACCCTGCTGCTGGCCGCGCTGGCCGACGGCCAGACCCTGGTGCGCGACCTGCTCGATTCCGACGACATCAGCCGCATGCTGGAAGCGCTGACTACGCTGGGCGTCACCGTCCAGCAGCAAGGCAACAGCCGCGACTTCCTGGTGCACGGCACCGGCGGCATGTTTGCGGTCAAGGAAGCCGACCTGTTCCTCGGCAACGCCGGCACCGCCTTCCGCCCGCTGACCGCGGCGCTGGCGCTGATGCAGGGTCACTACCACCTGCACGGCGTGGCACGCATGCACGAGCGCCCGATCGGCGACCTGGTCGACGCGCTGCGCGTGGCCGGCGCCGATATCGCCTACCTCGGCAACGACGGCTACCCGCCGCTGCAGATCAAGCCGGCCGGCGTCAACAGCGGCAAGGTCATTCCGGTGAAGGGCAACGTCTCCAGCCAGTTCCTCACCGCACTGTTGATGGCGCTGCCGCTGACCGGCGAGGCAGTCACCATCGAGGTGGTCGGCGAGCTGATCTCCAAACCCTATATCGAGATCACCCTCAACCTGATGGCGCGCTTCGGTGTGCCGGTGCAGCGCGACGGCTGGCAGCGCTTCAGCATTGCCGCCGGCCAGCGTTACCGCTCGCTGGGCGAGATCCACGTCGAGGGCGATGCCTCCAGCGCCTCTTACTTCCTCGCCGCCGGCGCGCTGGCCGGTGGCCCGGTCCGGGTGGAAGGGGTTGGCCGCAGCAGCATCCAGGGCGACGTGAAATTCGCCGACGCGCTGGCGCTGATGGGCGCCCAAATCACCATGGGCGACAACTGGATCGAAGCGCGTGCGCCGGCCGGCGGCCTGCAGGCGATCGACGTCGACCTCAACCACATTCCCGACGCGGCGATGACCATCGCGGTGGCGGCGCTGGCAGCCAACGGCACCACCACCATCCGCAACGTGGAAAGCTGGCGCGTGAAGGAAACCGACCGCCTGGCGGCGATGGCCACCGAACTGCGCAAGGTTGGCGCCACGGTGGTGGAAACGCAGGACAGCATCAGCGTCACCCCGCCGGCGACGCTGACGCCCAATGCCGAGATCGACACCTACGACGACCACCGCATGGCGATGTGCTTCTCGCTGGTGGCCCTGCTCGGCACCCCGGTAATCATCAACGACCCGAAGTGCGTGGCGAAGACCTTCCCCGACTACTTCGAGGTGCTGGGCCAGCTGGCAAACCGCTGAACGTTGGCCGCAAGCCAAAAGCCGCTGCAAATGCAGCGGCTTTTTTCATGGCCGGCCCTTGCCAGCAGCGGGCACAAAACACAAAATACTGCGTCAACAAACCACCTATAACACAAGATGAGCAATCCGTTCACCCTGCGCCGCGACTTCATGGCGCGCTTCGACATGAGCCTGCCGGCCACGCCGCAATTCGACGCCGCCGCCCTCGCGATGTGGCACACCATGCTGCAGGAAGAGTGGCTAGAGTTTTCCGTCGCACTGCATGACTACCAGCGCATCCAGCAGGCCGAGCCGGCAGAGCAGACGCGGCTGCGCGCCGAGCTGGCGGCCGAAGGCGTGGACGTGCTCAACGTGCTGCTCGGCCTGCTGCTGTCGCAGGGGCTGCCGGTGGAAAAGATGTTCGACGCGATCCACGCCGCCAACCTCGCCAAGTGCGTCGACGGCAAGGTGGCGCGTCGGGCAGACGGCAAGATCCTGAAACCGGCCGGCTGGCAGCCGGCGGACAAGGAAGGGGTGATCCGCCAGCACGGCGGCTAAACACTGCCATCCCCTGATGCTGGGTTGTGCCGCCTTGCCGTGAGGCCTGCTGCTGTCTGCGACGGCAGGCCCTGGCCAGCTACGCGGCGAGGCGATGTGAGCAGTGCCAGGTCCGCCATGACCGCGGCGATGGATCAGCGGCGGCGTGCGGCCAAGCTTTGCAGCAGCTTGTCCAGCTGCGCGGCGAATGCCTGGCGGTCGCGCTGGCTGAATGCCGCCGGACCGCCGGTCTGCACCCCGCTGTCGCGCAGCTCGGTCATGAAATTGCGCAGCGCCAGCGCCTCGCGGATGGTGGCGTCGCTGTACAGCTCGCCGCGCGGATTGAGCGCCAGCGCGCCCTTGGCCACCACCTGCGCCGCCAGCGGAATGTCGGCGGTGACCACGATGTCGCCCGGCTGCGCCTGCTGCGCGATGTGATTGTCGGCGACGTCGAAGCCGGCCGGCACCTGCTGTGCGCGGATGTGTGGCGACGGCGGCACGCGCAGCAGCTGGTTGGCGACCAGTACGGTGCGGGTAGCGGTGCGGTCGGCGGCGCGGAACAGGATGTCCTTGATCACCGCCGGACAGGCGTCGGCGTCGACCCAGATGGTGGTGGCGTGCGGCGCGCTCATGAATTGCCCCGCAGGAACTTCTGGTGCCAGCCATGACGCGCCTCGCGCGCGCGCTCGAAACGCGCGGTCAGCGCCGCGGCATCGCCGCTGGCCAGCTCATCGCGCAGGCTGTCCAGCGCCGCGCGGTAGCCGTCCAGCTCCGCCAGCAGCGCGTCGCGGTTGGCCAGCGCGATGTCGCGCCACATCTCCGGATGGCTGCCGGCGATGCGGGTGAAATCGCGAAAACCGGTGGCGGCAAAATCGAAACAGCGCTCGCCGTCGGCCTTGGCGACGATCATGTCGACATAGGCGAAGGCCAGCAGGTGCGGCAGGTGGCTGACGGTGGCGAACACCGCGTCGTGCTCGGCGGCGCTCATCTCGTAGACCCGCGCGCCGCAGGCCTGCCACAGCTCGCGCACCAGAGCGGCGGCGGCAGGAGCCGTTTCCGGCAGCGGCGTCACCACGATGCGGCGGTTGTCGTAGAGGCCGTACTGCGCGGCGACGGCGCCGGACAGGTCGGAGCCGGCAATCGGGTGCGCCGGCACACACTGCGCCAGCTGCTGCGGCAGCTGCGTGTGCATCAGCGCCACCACGTCGCTCTTGGTGCTGCCGCCGTCGGTGACCACGCAGTGCGCCGGCAGCTGCGGCGCGATGTCGGCGAACACGCGCGCCATCTGCCCCACCGGCGTCGCCACCAGCACGATGTCGGCGTGGCGCACCGCGTCGGCGGCGCTGTGGCTGGCCTCGTCGATGACGCCCAGTTCGATGGCGCGCTCCAGGTTGGCCGCCGAGCGGCCGACCCCGATCACGCGGCCAACCTTGCCGGCACGCTTCAGTGCCAGCGCAAACGAGCCGCCAATCAGGCCGACGCCGATCACCACCAGGGTCAACTTGCCCTCACCCGCCTGCATGCTACCGTCCCGTTCTGTCGCTATCGAAGCGGCTATCATAACCTTATTTTTGCAGTGCAAAAGGAGTAAACATGGCCGCCGCGCTTTACATCTACTACCGCGTGCAGGACAACATTCTGCTAATCCGGCAACAGGCAGAGACGCTACTGGCAGAAATAGAGAAAACAATCGGCATCAAGGGCAGATTATTGCAACGCCGCGACGATGCGCAGACCTGGATGGAGGTGTACGAGACGGTGGCCGACACCGCCGCGCTGCAGCAGGCGCTGCAAGGCGCACTGGCGACGCGGCCGCTGCTGGCCGCGCTGGCGCGGCACGAGGAGTGGTTCGTGCCGCTGGCCTGAGGCAGGAAAAAGCGGCCGGATTGCAGGCAGCGAGCGGTGCCGGGCCAGCCGGCACAAGGTTGGCCGCAACGCCAGCCGCAGCTAGCGCCAGCGGCGCAGCAGCAGCGAGTTGCTGACCACCGACACCGAGCTCAGCGCCATCGCCGCGCCGGCTATCACCGGATTGAGCAGGCCCAGTGCCGCCAGCGGGATGCCGAGCACGTTGTAGATGAAGGCGAAGAACAGGTTCTGGCGGATCTTGCGCAGCGTGGCGCGCGACAGGCGGATGGCGTCGACCAGGTGCAGCAGGTCGCCGGCCATCAGCGTCACGTCGGCGGTGTCGATGGCGACATCGGAACCGGCGCCCATGGCAAAGCTGACGTTGGCCGCGGCCAGCGCCGGCGCGTCGTTGATGCCGTCGCCGACCATCGCCACCACCTGCCCCTGCGCCTGCCACGCCTTGACCAGCGCCGCCTTGTCCTCCGGCCGCAACGCGGCGTGCACCTCGGCGATGCCGGCCTGCGCGGCGATGTGTTCGGCGCTGGCCAGCTTGTCGCCGGTCAGCATCACCACGCGGATGCCCTGCGCCTGCAGCGCACCCACCGCCTGCGCCGAGCTGGCGCGCAGCTGGTCGGCCAGCGCGATCAGCCCCAGCGCCACGCCATCGCGGCTGACCGCCAGCACCGTCTTGCCCTGCGCGTACCACGGCTGCGCCGCCGCCGGCACACTGCCCAGCGCCCAGTCCGGCACCCCGACCCGCAGCGTGCTGCCGGCCAGCGTGACGCTGACGCCCTGCCCGACGTGCGCCTGGAAGGCGCTCACCGCCGGCAGGGACAGGCCGCGGGCGCTGGCGGCGGCCACCACCGCGCGCCCCAGCGGATGCTCGGAGCCGGCCTCGGCGGCGGCGGCCAGCACCAGCAGGCCGTCCTCGTCCAGCTCCGCCAGCGGCAGCAGGTCGCTGACCTGCGGCTTGCCTTCGGTGAGGGTGCCGGTCTTGTCCACCACCAGCAGCCGGATCGCCGCCGCGTGCTCCAGCGCCGCGGCATTGCGGAACAGCACGCCGCGACGTGCGCCGTTGCCCATGCCGACCATCACCGCGGTCGGCGTCGCCAGCCCCAGCGCGCAAGGGCAGGCGATCACCAGCACCGCCACCGCGTGGATCAGCGCCTGTTGCCAGTCGCCGGTGAGCAGCCCGGTGGCGGCAAAAGTCAGCGTGGCGATGGCGACCACCACCGGCACGAACACCCCCGAGATACGGTCGGCCAGCTGCTGGATCGGCGCCTTGCTGCCCTGCGCCTCGGCGACGCGGCGCACGATGGCGGCAAGCTGGGTGCGGTTGCCGACCGCGGTGGCACTCACCTTGAGCATGCCGCCCTGGTTGTGGGTGCCGGCGTAGACGCTGTCGCCCGCGCGGCGCTCCACCGGCAGGCTTTCGCCGGTGAGCAGGCTCTCGTCCAGCACCGCCGCGCCGTCGATCACGGTGCCGTCCACCGCCACCCGTTCGCCGTGCTGCACCAGCACCACGTCACCGGCCTGCAGTGCCGACAGCGGTTTCTCCAGCACCACGCCGCCCTGCTCGACGCGGGCGGTTTTCGGGGTCAGCGCCAGCAGGCTGCGGATGGCACCGGCGGTGCGGCCCTTGGCGTGCGCCTCCAGCAGCTTGCCCAGCAACACCAGCGTGATCACCGCTGCGCTGGCCTCGAAATAGACGTGCTGCTGCGACCAGCCGGCCAGCGTCACCCACGCCGACCACGCCCACGCCATGCCGGTGCCCAGCGCCACCAGCACGTCCATATTGGCACCGCCGCCGCGCAGCGCGTGCCAGGCGCCGCGGTAGAAACGCCAGCCGGCCAGCCATTGCACCGGAGTGGCCAGCAGCAGCTGCCAGTAGCGCGGCAGATAGCCGTGATGGCTGCCCAGCAGCATCGGCACCATTTCCAGCAGGAAGGGCAGCGTCAATGCCGCCGCCAGCCAGAACCAGCGCAACTCGTGGCGGTAGCGTGCGGCGGCGCGCTGCTCGCGGCTGTCGCCGCCCTGCTCCTCGGCAACGCGGGCGCCGTAGCCGGCCTGGCTCACCACCGCCAGCAGCTGCGCGCTGTCGGGCGCCCCCGCTGCCAGCTGCAGTCGCGCCGTTTCGCTGGCGAAATTGACCGTCGCGCTCACCCCCGGCTGGCGGTTGAGTACCTTTTCGATGCGCGTGGCGCAGGCGGCACAGGTCATGCCCTCGATCTCCAGCTGCAGTATTTGCGGCGGCACGCTGAAACCGGCCTGCTCGATCGCCGCCACCAGCTGCTCGACATTGCGCTGCTGCGGGTCGTAGCTGATCTGTGCACTTTCGCTGGCAAAACTGACGCTGGCGCTGACCCCCGGTTGCCGTGACAGCACTTTTTCGATGCGCAGCGCGCAGGCGGCGCAGGTCATGCCTTCGACAGGCAGGGTGATGCGGGTAGCAGACATGGCACGGCTCCGGGAATGGTCAACGCTAAGCCATCATATACCCCACTAGGGTATATGGCAAGTTGCCGCCGGCACCCCGCTTGCGTGCCGCGACCCACCAAACATTGCGGCCAACCTTGAGACAAGGTTGGCCGCAATGGCAACGACAGAGGCGGGGCTAGACGGTGACGGCGGCTAGCCCATCACCCGGTTGCGGCCGCCCTGCTTCGCCAGGTACAGCTGGGTATCGGCGCGGTTGAGCAGGCTCTCCACGTCCTCCCCGCTCTGGAACGCGGCCACCCCCAGGCTGGCGGTGATCTGCACCGTGCGGCCGTCGGCGAGGATCACCGAGGTGCTGATCGCCGCGCGCAGCCGTTCCGCCGTCACCAGCGCCGCGGCAAGATCGGTTTCCGGCAGCACGATGACGAACTCCTCACCGCCGAAGCGCACCACCCAGTCGATGTCCTGCCGTAGCTGGCTGCCGATGCGCAGCGCGATGGCGCGCAGCACCTCGTCGCCGGCGAGGTGACCGAAACGGTCGTTGACCGGCTTGAAGTGGTCGGCATCGCAGAACACCACCGCCAGCGGCCGCTGGTAGCGCTGCGCGCGCTCCAGCTCCGACGGCAGCCGCTCGCTGAGCAGCGCACGGTTGTAGCAGCCGGTCAGCCCGTCGCGGATCGACAGCTCGCGGATGTCGCTGAGCGCGGCATCCAGCTGCCGGGTGCGTTCCTCCACCTGCTGGTCGAGGGTATCGATGTGGCGGCTGATCGCCGCCTGCAGCGTGGCAAAACCGCGCGCCACCAGGTCGATCTCGTCGTGGTGCGGCCGCGCCGGCCGCGACAGCTGCAGCGGCACGGTCAGCGACGACGGCGCCAGCCGGCCGGCAAACTCGGCCATGCCGCGCAGCGGGCGCTCCACCTCGCGGCGCAGCACGTAGGCGACCAGGCTGCAGATCAGCAGCGTCAGCAGCAAATAGCCGAGGAAGATGGCGAGCAGCGCCTGCGTCAGCGCCTGGTACAGCAGCGCCGGCTGCACCACGATCAGCAGCGTGCCCAGCGCCTCGCCGCTGCCGCGCGGCGGCGGAATCTCGAAGCGGCGGCCCGGCTGCTGCCGCAGCAGCGCGGCGTCGCCGGCCTCGAACACCTGGCCGGTGGCGACATTCAGCCGCACATAGCCGATCTCCGGCTTGGCGACGATGGTTTCCACCTGACGGCGCACCGCCTCGGCCTCGATGTCCCAGATGCCCACCGACAGCATCGGCAGGTTGCTGCTGACGATGTCCTGCAGCGTGGCCTCGAAGCGCTGCTGCACCTGACGGTAGGTCAGCACGCCCTGCACCGCGCTGAGCAGCAGCGCACAGGCGGTCGCCAGCAGCACGATGCGGCGGATCAGCACATGGGCGAGCGGACGGTAGGCAGCGGTCACCATGACTCCTCGTGCATTACAGCAGCTGGCGGAAATCGAAGTTGTAGCGACGCAGCCCGGGGTTGTGCTGCTTGCTGTAACGGCGGAAATCGACGCGACTGAAATCCAGCTTGCCGTAGCGCTGCATGAACTGCGCCGCGCTGCGGTCGTTGAACAGGGTGAACATCGGCCGCACCAGCTCCAGCCCCTCGTCGCCAAAGTCGCGTCCATGATGGTAATCGTAGAGCATCACCAGCGACCAGGCACCGGCAATGAAGTGGCCGCCGGCCAGCACGCTGAGGCTGTCGTCGCGCAGCGCCGCCAGCGCCTGCGCCGAGGTATTGATGCCGCTGAAGAAGGCGTCCTTGCCCGGCTGGCCGCCGCGCTGGCGCCAGGCATCCATCGCGCCGAACGCCATCAGGTCGTTGCCGGCCCACAGCAGCCGCGCCTGCGGATAGCGCCGGAACAGCCAGTCGCCCTGCTCCTGCGCGCGCTGCTGGTTCCAGCCGGCGTGGACCTCCTGCAGCAGCACCACATCGCCGGCCTCGGTCACCGCACGGCGCATGCCTTCGCTGCGCAGCAGCGAGCTGGGCGTGGAACGGTCGCCGCCGATGGCCAGCAGCGGCAGCTTGCCATTGATACGCGGCAGGCCGGCGCGGCGGCCGCGCTCGATCAGCGCCCGCGCGGTGAGGTAGCCGGCGTCCTCGGCGCGCGGCTCCAGCGAGCCGAGCCAGTGGCGGAAGTGCATGCGCGGCAGGCCGATTGCCGGCTGGCCCGGCTGGTCGTCACGGCCGCTGAACGCCATGAAGCTGTGGATGCCGGCCGCCTCGAACAGGCGCAGCAGCTCCGGTGCGGTGCCGTAGTCGTTGCTGAACACCACGTAATCCGGCCGCTGCGCCGCCGGCTGCGCGATGATCTGCCGTGCCAGCGCCAGCGCGCGCGGGTGTTCGCGCTCGGCGTACAGCACCTGCAGCCGGATGCCGAGATCGCTTGCTGCCGCCTCCATCGCCCGCGTCGCGGTCAGCCAGTACACCTCGTCGTGCTTGCCGGGATTGATGAAGGTCACCGACAGCGCCATCGCGGGCAGGCTGAGGCAACACAGTAGCAGGGCAAGCATTCGGCGCATGGGGGCAGACCTGTGGCGAAACGATGGCGATTGCATTACCGCCCCGCGACAGCACGGGGACGGCAACGCCGGCGAACCGCCGATTATGGCGTGCACACCGGCCAGCGCCAACCCCGCTGCCGACAGGGTTGCCGCCGGCATGGCCGCTGGCTAGCCCACCGTACGGCCAGCACCGGCGCCAAGGTTGGCCGCAACGCCGGCGGCTTCGTCATACACCGCGACAGCCGCGCGGCGCCGGCCACAAGCAAAACGCCCGTACCGGCAGGTACGGGCGTGGCAGCAACAAAACCCCAGGATCAGTGTTCGACTGCGGTACGCATCTTCTCGGCACGGCCGCGCAGCCACTCCAGCGTCAGCAGCAGCGCGATGGAGAACAGGATCAGCACCGTGGCCGCGGCGGCGATAGCCGGGCTGATGTTTTCCTTGATGCCGCCGAACATCTGCCGTGGCAGCGTCGACTGCTCCGGACCGGCCAGGAACAGGGTGACCACCACTTCGTCGAACGAGGTGGCGAAGGCGAACAGGCCACCGGAGATCACGCCCGGCGCGATCAGCGGGAACACGATGCGGCGGTAGGTGGTCAGCGGGTTGGCGCCGAGGTTGGCGCTGGCCTTGATCAGGTTGACGTTGAAATTGCTCAGCGTCGCCGACACGGTAATCACCACGAACGGCACGCCCAGCGCGGTGTGCACCAGGATCAGGCCGAGGTAGCTGTTGGTCAGCCCCAGCGGCGCGAAGAACAGGTAGGAACCGACACCGACAATCACCACCGGCACCACCATCGGCGAGATCAGGATGCTCATCAGCAGCGCCTTGCCGGGGAAGTTGCTGGAACTCAGCCCGACCGCGGCCAGCGAGCCGAGCACCATCGCCAGCAGCGTCGCCGCCGGCGCCACGATGAAGCTGTTCTTCAGCGAGTTCAGCCACACCTCGTTGCCGAAGAACTCCTGATACCAGCGCAGCGAGAAGTTCTCGATCGGGTACAGCAGGAAGGTGTTGTCCGAAAACGAGAGCGGAATGATCACCAGCAGCGGCGACACCAGGAAGATCAGGACCGACACGCACAGGATGCGGAACGTCCAGAACCAGATGCGCTCGATCGGGGAAGCGTAGTTTGGCAGCATGATTTACCCCAGACTCAGTTTGTTAGCACCCACCAGCTTGCTGTACACCGCGTACAGCGTCATGGTGGCAACCAGCAGCAGCGAACCCAGTGCCGCGGCCATGCCCCAGTTGATGGTGACGTTGGTGTAGAACGCGACGTAGTAGCTGACCATCTGCTCTTGCGGGCCGCCCAGCAGTGCCGGGGTGATGTAGTAGCCCATGCACATGATGAACACCAGCAAGGCACCGGCCGCAACACCGGCCACCGTCTGCGGGAAGTAGATCTTCCAGAACGCGGCGAACGGATGGTCACCGAGCGAAATGGCGGCGCGCATATAGGTCGGCGGAATGCTCTTCATCACGCTGTAGGCCGGCAGGATCACGAACGGCAGCAGGATGTGCACCATGGCGATGTAGACGCCGGTGCGGTTGAACGCCAGCTGCAGCGGCTCGCCGATGATGCCCAGCCCCATCAGCGCCGAGTTGATCAGCCCCTCCTGTTGCAGCAGCACGATCCACGACGCCACCCGTACCAGCACCGAGGTCCAGAACGGCAGCAGCACCAGGATCATCAGCAGGTTGCTCTTGCGTGCCGGCAGGTTGGCCAGCCAGTAGGCAATCGGGTAGCCCAGCAACACGCTGATCAGCGTGATCCACATGCTCATCCACAGCGTGCGGCCGAAGATGCTGAGGAAGGCGCGCTCTTCTTCCGGCGCCAGTTCCGGGGTGCCGGCCTTGGTTTCACGCAGGTCCAGCGAGCTGTACAGGTAGTACGGCGTCCACGACTTGGCGTTCTTGGCAATCACGTGCCAGTGGTCGGGATCGCCCCAGCGTTCGTCCATCGCGATGAACTGGTCGCGCACCGACTCGCCGGCGGCCACTTCCAGCGGCATCTTGCGCGCGCTGCGCTGGATCAGCGAGCGGAAGCCGCTGATGTCCATGTTCAGGCGCTTGGAGATTTCGGAAACGGTTTTTTGTTCTTTGGCGACGGTCAGGTCGCGTGCCATCGCGGCAAATACCGCTTCCGATGGCAGGCCGCGGCGATCCCAGCTGGCGATTTCCGCCGAGGTCTGCGGCAAATAGGTAATGACTTCCGGGTTATCCACACTGCGCTTGAGCAGCATGGCAATCGGCACCAGGAAGGTCAGCAACAGGAACAGCGCCAGTGGCGCAACCAGCGCGATAGCCTTCAGCTGCTTGTTGCGACGTTCGCGGGCCAGCTTGACTTTCAGGGATTCGCCGTCGGCGGCAGTCAGTGGCGCATTCATGGTCATAGTCTCGGACATGGGCAAACACTTGATGAGTGCAGCCCGGTCAGGACCGGGCCGCATGGCAGCAGACAACGGCAGCCGTCCCCCGTTGCGGCCAAGGTTGGCCGCAACGGGGTCAGGCTGCCAGGACAGCGATTAGCGTGCAGCCCAAGCGTTGAAACGCTCTTCCAGCTCTTCGCCGTTCTCAACCCAGAAGTTCACGTCCAGTGGCAGCGCGCTGCGCAGGTTGGCCGGCCAGGTCGGCAGGTTGGTGGCGGACTTCGGATCCACCTTCTGCACTGCCTTGGTGTTGGTCGGGCCGTAGGCGATCTTGCTGGAGTAGATGGCCTGGTATTCCGGCTTGCTGGCGTGGGCGATGAACTCCATCGCTTCCTTCAGCTTTGGCGAGCCCTTAGGAATCGCCCACGAGTCGACGTCGTACACGCTGCCGGCCCATACCACTTTCAGGTTCTTGCCTTCCTTCTGGGCGGTATCGATACGGCCGTTGTAGGCCGAGCTCATCACCACGTCACCGGAGGCCAGGAACTGTGGCGGCTGCGCGCCGGCTTCCCACCACTGGATGTTCGGCTTCAGCTGGTCCAGTTTCTTGAAGGCACGGTCGACGCCGGCCTTGGTCGACAGCACCTTGTACACGTCGGCCGGCTTCACGCCGTCAGCCTGGATCGCGAATTCCAGGGTGTACTTGGCGCCCTTGCGCAGGCCGCGCTTGCCCGGGAATTTCTTCACGTCCCAGAAATCGGCCCAGCTCTTCGGCGCCACTTTCAGCTTGTCGGCGTTGTAGGCCATCGCGGTGGACCACACGAACATGCCGACACCGCACTCGGTAACTGCCGGTTTCACGAAGTCGGCCTTGTTGCCCACTTTCGCCCAGTTGATCTTCTCGAACATGCCTTCTTCACAGCCACGCAGCAGTTCCGGCGATTCGACTTCTACCAGATCCCAGCTGACTTTCTTGGTATCGACCATGGCCTTGATCTTGGCCATTTCGCCGTTGTAGTCACCGGCGGTGATCTTGTGGCCGGTGGCCTTTTCAAAAGTCTGGTAGTAGGCCGCAACCTGTGCGTCCTTGTTGGCACCACCAAACGAAATCACGGTCAGGTCCTTGGCCATTGCCGGGGCGGCCAGCGCCATGGCAACCGACAACACAGCAACGCGTGGCAGATATTTCTTGGTCATCGTCATTCTCCTCTGGGGGTATTGCTCATTTGCATTACGTGGGGGTTTTTACGCCTGTAGGCAGGCTTGTTTTTTAGTGGCTGATGATGGCGGAATCAAGGGCGCGGATATCGCGCGCCATCCAGCCGACATCGAGCATGTCGCCGGTTTTCCAGCTGCTGTCCAGCTCGCCGACCGGCACCTTGACCATGAAACCGCTCTGGCCGGCGACATCGAGGCGCAGGCGCACGTGGTCGCCGAAGTAGATGAACTCCGCCAGCTTGGCCTTGAGGCGGTTTTCGCAGGCTTCGGCCAGCTGGTTCAGGCGCACGCGTTCCGGACGGATCGACATCGAGGTCGGTTCGCCGTTGCGGCCAACGCAGATCGCCGAGGCCTTGACCACTTCACCGCTGGCCAGACGCACCGCGCAGTGCTGACCGGCAACATCGACCACTTCGCCGTGCAGGGTGTTGTTCTCGCCAATGAAGTTGGCAACGAAGGAGTTGACCGGTGCCTCGTACAGCACGTTGGCCGCATCGATCTGCTGGATCACGCCGTCCTTGAACACCGCCACGCGGTCGGACATGGTCAGCGCCTCGCCCTGGTCGTGGGTCACGTACACCACGGTGATGCCGAGGTTTTCGTGGATGTGCTTGATTTCCAGCTGCATGTGTTCGCGCAGCTGCTTGTCCAGCGCGCCCAGCGGTTCGTCCATCAGCACCAGCTGCGGTTCGAACACCAGCGCCCGCGCCAGTGCCACGCGCTGCTGCTGGCCGCCGGACATCTGGCCCGGATAGCGGTGCGCCAGCGCGTCGAGCTTGACCATGCCCAGCGCCTTTTTCACGCGTTCGGCGATCTCGCTCTTGTTCATCTTGCGGATGGTCAGCGGGTAGGCGAGGTTTTCCGCCACCGTCATGTGCGGGAACAGCGCGTAGTTCTGGAACACCATGCCGATATTGCGCTTGTGCGGCGGCACGTTGTTGAGCAGCTGGCCGTCAAGACGGATCTCGCCGTGGGTCGGCGTTTCAAAGCCGGCCAGCATCATCAGACAGGTGGTCTTGCCGGAGCCGGAGGGGCCGAGCATGGTAAGGAATTCCCCGCGACGGATGTCGAGGTCGAGATGCTTGACGATCAGTGACTCACCATCGTAGCTCTTCTGCACGCCACGGAAGCTGACCAGCGTGTCACTGGCCGGTGTTGAGATGCCCATCCAGTATTCTCCATTATAATTCCGCAATGCGGAACTGTGTTTCAGTTTATTCAGATTAACCAGCATCGCTTGGACTGTAAAGCGCTTTTGTTCTGCATACCGGGGCGGTCAATCTGCGCTCAACCAGCGTCTAATAATTTAACCACACCGTTTAATAAAACAAGCAAAAATTATTTGCCCCACTTCCGGACCGTATCTACCTTTCTAAGACATGGGAATGAACAGCACCTTGTTGGTGCGCAAGATCCGGCTGTTATGGCAACAAATCTGCCGATACGCCGAAAAAATAGAATATGGTGCACCGCAACCAGCCCGCCCTTGCACCACGCATTCAAACAACTGTTTGTCGTAAAGCGACAACAAAAAAAAGCCGACCTTGCGGTCGGCTTCAAAGGGAGTAGTAAAACGGAAACTTAATCGAGCAGGTGGTTGTTCAGCTCGCGCATCCCGGCAGACAGCATCGCCAGGTCCAGCACGTCGAACGACTGCAGCTCGACGAACATCTGCTGGCAGGCCTCGACGTCGGCGGCACGCTGTGCCAGCCAGGCATTGACGAAGGCGGTCTCGCTGGCCTCGTGCAGTGCCTGACGCGTCAGCTCGCGGTGCTGGCGATACAGGTCATCGCGCAGCGCGGAGCGTGCCAGCGATTGCCAGCGGTTGTCACGCGGCAGCTGGGTGATCGCGGCACGCAGCCAGTCCAGCTGCAGGTCGCGGCCCAGTTGCAGGTAGTTGGCCGCAATCGCGTCCAGCGCCAGTTCGCTGCCTTCGCCGATCTCGATGATGTCCATCAGCGGTACCGCGAACTCCAGGCGCGCCAGCACGCTGGCCAGCTCGGCCGGGACGTTCGGCTGGTTGAAGCGGCTCTCCAGACGGGCAACCTGCGGATAAACCTCGGCACTGATCAGCTGCGGCAGTTGCTGCAGCAGCGCCTGCACCTTGGCACCGTACTGGGCGATGACCGCGTTGACCGAACCGGACGGACGGCGGTTGCGCAGTACCCAGCGCACCACGCGTTCCACCAGGGTACGCACCATCACCATCATGTCGACCTGCAGATCGGCCGATACCTTGTTGTCCAGCGCCTCGATCTGCGTCCATAGGCTCTCGGCATCAAACACGCGGCTGGCGATCCAGAACGCGCGGGTGATGTCGGCAGCGGAGAACGCCGACTCTTCCTGCAGGCGGAACACGAAGGTCACGCCCATGCGGTTGATGATCTGGTTGGCCAGCTGGTTGGCGATGATCTCGCGCTTCAGGTGGTGACGCTGCATCTGCTCACCGAAGCGCTGTTGCAGCGGCTGCGGGAAGTAGTTGACCAGCACCGGCAGGAAGTCGGCATCGTCCGGCACGTCGGTGGCCAGGATCGCCTGATCCAGCGAGATCTTGCCGTAGGCCAGCAGTACCGCCACTTCCGGCGGCGTCAGGCCCTGGCGCGCCAGGCGACGCTCGTTGATCTGCGTTTCCGACGGCAGGTACTCGATCTCGCGATTGAGTTCGCCGGTCTTCTCCATGTGGTTGATCATGCGCGAGTGGGCGCTGAGCATCGACGCGGCGTGGCTGCGGTTGATCGCCAGTACCTGGGTCTGCAGGTAGTTGTTGCGCAGTACCAGATGGCCGACTTCTTCGGTCATCTCGGCCAGCAGGTCATTACGCTGTTTCAGCGTCATGTCGCCGGCCTGCATCACCGCGCCCATCAGGATCTTGATGTTGACTTCGTGGTCGGAGCAGTCGACACCGGCGGAGTTGTCGATGGCGTCGGTGCAGATGCGGCCACCGGACAGCGCGAATTCGACACGGCCCAGCTGGGTGCAGGTCAGGTTGCCGCCTTCGGCCACCACGCGCACTTGCAGATCGCGACCGTCGACACGTACCGGATCGCAAGCGCGGTCACGGGCGTCGGCGTGGCTCTGCGTCGAGGCCTTGACGTAGGTACCGATACCGCCGTTGTACAGCAGGTCGGCCTTGGCCTTCAGCAGCTCGTGGATCAGCTCGTTCGGCGCCATGCTGTCCTTGTCGGTTTCAAGCCAGGCCTTCACTTCCGGCGACAGCGGGATCGACTTGGCGGAGCGTTCGAAGATACCGCCGCCCTGCGAGATCAGCTCGCGGTTGTAGTCGCTCCAGCTGGAACGCGGCAGGTTGAACAGGCGCGCACGCTCGGCGAAGCTCGCCGCCGCATTCGGCGTCGGATCCAGGAAGATGTGCAGGTGGTTGAACGCTGCCTTCAGGCAGATGTGCTCGGACAGCAGCATGCCGTTGCCGAACACGTCACCGGCCATGTCGCCGATGCCGATCACGCTGAAATCCTGCTCCTGGGTGTTGATGCCCAGATGGCGGAAGTGGCGTTTCACCGATTCCCACGCGCCGCGGGCGGTAATGCCCATGCCCTTGTGGTCGTAGCCGGCGGAGCCGCCGGAGGCGAACGCGTCGCCGAGCCAGAAGTTGTAGGCTTCGGAGATGCCGTTGGCGATGTCGGAGAAGGTCGCGGTGCCCTTGTCGGCGGCCACCACCAGGTACGGATCATCCGGGTCCAGACGGCGCACATCTTGCGGCGGAATGATCTGGCCGGTCACCAGGTTGTCGGTAACGTCCAGCAGTGCCGAGATGAAGGTCTTGTAGCAGGCGATGCCTTCGGCCATGAACGCTTCGCGGTCGGATGGCGCCGGCAGTTGCTTGCCGACGAAACCGCCCTTGGAGCCCATCGGCACGATCACCGAGTTCTTCACCATCTGCGCCTTGACCAGACCCAGCACCTCGGTGCGGAAGTCTTCCATGCGGTCGGACCAGCGCAGGCCGCCACGGGCGACTTTCGAACCGCGCAGATGCACGCCTTCGACACGCGGGCTGTACACCCAGATCTCGAACATCGGGCGCGGCTGCGGCAGGAACGGAATGGCGTTGGATTCCAGCTTGAAGGAGATGTAGGACTTGAACGCGCCCTGGGCATCCTTCTGCCAGAAGTTGGTACGACGCGTGGCCAGGATCACCTGCAGGAAGCCGTTGAGGATGCGGTCTTCGTCGAGGTTGGCGACGTCGTTGAGCAGGTCTTTCAGCTCGGCCTGCAGGTTGGCCGCAGCGGCGTCGTCAAACGCGCTCGGGTGCAGGCGTGCGGCGAACAGTTTCACCAGACGGCGGGTGATCTGCGGGTAGTGCGCGACGCAGTTTTCGATGTAGGCCTGGCTGAAGGTGAGGCCGCCCTGACGCAGGTATTTCGCCAGTGCACGCACCAGCGTGATCTCGTGCCAGTCGAGGCCGGCCACCAGTGCCAGACGGTTGAAGCCGTCGTTTTCCACGTCGCGGGCAAACACGCGGGCCAGCAGCGTCTGGAAGTTCTTCTGGACAGCCTCGTCCTGCATTGCCTCGGCGTGTGCGCCCAGCTCCAGGCCGAAGTCGCTGATCCAGACGGTCTCGCCGTTGCGCTCCACCAGATACGGATGCTCGTCACGCACCTGCACGCCCATGTTTTCCAGGATCGGCAGGCTGGCGGACAGGCCCAGCGGCTGGCCGGCATGGAACAACTTCAGGTTGTAACCCTGGCCGCGGTGGAAGGCACGATACAGTTTCATGGCCAGACCGTGCTGTACGGCGGCATCCTCGATCAGCTGGATGTCCAGCACCGCGTTGCGGGCCGCGAACTCTTCACGGTAGGCCACCGGGAAGGCGCCGCGGTAGCGGTTGAACAGCAGGTTGCCCTTCTCTTCGCCGTGCGCTTCCAGCAGCTGCTGGTGCAGTTCTTCTTCCCAGCCGCGTACCACGCGGGCGATGTCTTTTTCCAGCTCGTGCTCGTGGAACTGTGGCAGCTGGCCGCCCTGCACGCGGATGATGTAGTGCACGCGCGCCAGCGGGCTGTCGCTGATCTGCACGCTGAACTCGGCCGCGGCGCCGTTGAAGGCACTCATCAGCACTTTTTCGATCTTGAGGCGGATCTCGGTGTTGAAGCTGTCACGCGGCACATACACCAGGCTGCTGACATAGCGGTGGTAGCGATCGGCACGGGTGAACAGGCGCACGCGCGGGCGCTCCTGCAGGCTGACAATGCCTTCCACGATCGGCTGCAGCGTTTCCACCGGAATCTCGAACAGCTCGTCGCGCGGGTAGCTTTCCAGCACGAAGGCCAAGGTCTTGGCCTTGTAGCTGTTGTCGACGTAGTCGCAGGCATTGACGACCGATGCCACCTTCTGGCGCAGCAGCGGGATGTCCTTCGGTGCCGCCTGGTAGGCGCTGGCGGTGTACAGGCCGAGGAAGCGGCGCTCGCCGATCACTTCGCCCTTGCTGTTGAAACGCTTGATGCCGACAAAGTCCATGTAGGCCGGACGGTGCAGCACGGAGCGCGATTGCGACTTGTTGAGGATGATCAGCTGCGGCTGGTGCGCCAGTTCGCGCAGCGCCGGCGGCAGTGCCTCGAAGCTCTCCGAGTATTCCTTGCCGCCCTGATCCTTCAGGAAGCCGAGACCGGAATCCTTGACGATGCGCAGGCTGTCCTGACCATCGCGCTTGACCAGGTCGTAGTCGCAATAGCCCATGAAGATGAAGTGGTTGGCGCCCATCCAGTCGAGGAAGGCGACGGCTTCGGCCGCTTCGGCGGCACGTTCGCCCTTCACGTTGTCGAGGTCGGCACGCAGCTGCGCCAGCACTTCGCGCATTTGCGGCTCGTCGTTGACCACGCAACGCAGATAGGTCAGCACCTGCTCCAGGTCCTGCTGCAGCGCATGCAGTGCGTCCGGATCGCTGATGCGGTCAACTTGCACATGGATGAAGGATTCCAGCGGCAGCGAGCGGTCTTCGGTGCGCTTCAGCGCATCGATCACGCCGTTCGCGTCGCGGCCAACCGACAGCACCGGATGCACCAGCAGGTGCAGGTTCAGGTTGTGGCGGGTCAGCAGCATGGCGATGGAGTCGATCAGGAACGGCATGTCGTCGTTGACGATCTCGATCACGCTGTGGGTGCTCTGCCAGCCGTCCCGCTCGAAATCGGGATTGTAGATACGAGACTTCATCTGGCCCGGCGCACGCTTGAGCGCGAATTCCAGATGTGCATTGGCCGCACCGAACAAGTCCAGGGCGGAGAAGATCTTCAGATCTTCCGATTCGGTCTCTTCAAAGTAGAGGGGAATAAAACTACTGAGGCGGGCACTTTCCGTATCGGCCAGTTTTTGCTCTGCCACAGCTTGGATATCGGCGATCAGGCCAACAAATTCGGTCTTATTCGTAAGCGACATGTTGCTTCTCGTTTGTTATGAGGACACAGGTGTTGTGTGGACGCATTGTAAGAGCCACCACAGACAAGGCATTTCCATATTGCGACATCCCTGTACAGATTCATTGGCTGCACTGCAGCATAGAAGCGTCGGGTGATTGTCGGACAGGGTGCCAGTTGCACATTTTTCATTACAGCAATGCGACGGCAAATTACACAATGGCCCTGAGGCACCCGCCGTCATTTTCGCAAAAAAACCCAATCAAGTCCTTGATATTACTCATATTTCCAAAACAAACAAAAAACCGGTAGAATGCGCCCCCTTGCCGCTTCGGCCCCCGGTATGACAGGTGGTGGATTGTACGTCGCCGCGTTGCGTGCCAACATTTGCCTGCCTCCCGACAGAGGGGGCGGTAAAACAACAAAACGTTATCCAGCACCAAAGGGAAGGGCCGCGACCGGCTCGAATGTCCAGGATGAGCGGTAACACGCAGCCACCTGGACACGATTCTCCTGCCCGGGGAATCCTTCATCTTTCAGAGAGATAGAGACACATGAAAAAAGCATTTGTTCTGGCCGCACTGGCCATGACCGCTTCTGCTTTCACCGCCCAGGCCGACACCGTCCGCTTCGGCATCGACGGCAACTACCCGCCGTTCGCCAAGCAGGGTGCCGACGGCAAGCTGCAGGGCTTCGACGTGGACATCGCCTACGCGCTGTGCGCCGCGATGAAAGCCAGCTGCGAAATCGTGCCGCAAGACTGGGACGGCCTGATCCCGGCGCTGAACGCCAACAAGTTCGATGCCATCCTGTCGTCGATGTCGATCACCGACGAACGCAAGAAGGCAGTCGACTTCACCAACAAGTACTACAACACCCCCAGCCGCATGATCGCCAAGGCCGGCACCAAGGTTGACCAGGCCGCGTTCAAGGGCAAGAAAATCGGTGCGCTGCGCGCGTCCACCCAGGAAAAGTTCGCCAAGGACTTCTGGGGCAAGAGCGGCGCCACCATCGTTTCCTACGGCAAGGCACCGGAAGGTTTCCTCGACCTGAAATCCGGCCGCATTGACGGCATGTTCGTCGACTCCGTGGTCGGCGATGCCGACTTCCTGAAAACCGGACAAGGCAAGGGCTTTGCCTTCGTCGGCCCGGAATACAGCGAAAGCAAGTACTTTGGCTACGGTGCCGGCATTGCCGTGAAAAAAGGCAACAAGCAGCTGACCGAGCGCCTGAACCAGGCCATCGCCCAGATCCGCAAGGACGGCAGCTACAAGAAAGTACAGGACAAGTACTTCAGCTTTAACGTGTACGGCAACTAAGCCACCCCTACCCCGCCCTCAGCCGAAGGCGGGGTTTTCACACCTATAAAAATATCCTGTCGGAGAATCCATGAAGAAGCCTTTGCTCGCGCTAGGCACGCTTGCCCTTGCCCTGTCCGCAACCGTGTCCGCAGAAACCCTGCGTTTTGCCACCGATGCCAGCTACCCGCCGTTTTCGAAACAGGGTGCCGACGGCAAGATGACCGGTTTTGATCCCGACATCGCCCAGGCGCTGTGCGCGGTGATGAAGGCGAAATGCGAGATCGTGCCCCAGGATTTCGACGGCATCATTCCGGCACTGCAGGCGAAGAAATTCGACGCCGTGATCGCGTCGATGAACATCACCGAAGAGCGCAAGAAGGCGGTCGACTTCTCCGACAAGTACTACAACATGGCCAGCCGCCTGGTGGCCAAGCAGGGCACCCAGGTCAACGCGGCCTGGTTCAAGGGCAAGAAGATCGGCGTGCTGCGTTCCTCGATCCAGGAAAAATACGCGCGTGACACCTTTGCCAAGCAGGGTGCACAGCTGGTGAGCTACGGCAAGGCACCGGAATCGTTCATGGACCTGAAGGCCGGCCGTGTCGACGCCGCCTTCGTCGATGCCGCCGTCGGTGACGTGGACTTCGTCAAGACCCCGAACGGCAAGGGCTTTGCCCTGGTCGGCCCCGACTACAACGAAGCGAAATACTTCGGCGTCGGCTCCGGCATTGCCGTGCGCAAGGGCGACAAGGCGCTGCTGACACGCATCAACGCCGCGCTGAAGCAGATCCGTGCCGATGGCAGCTACGACAAGATCCAGAAGAAGTACTTCAGCTTCGACATCTACGGCAAGTAAGCGCCAGCAGGCAATACCGTGCAAGGTGCGGCCAGCCCAGGGTTGGCCGCAGCGTCCAGACGCAAAAACCGGAGTAATACCATGTTTCTACAGGGCTACCTGCCCAGCATCATGGAAGGCACCATTCTGACCCTGCAGGTTGCAGTGTCGGCATTGCTGGTGTCCGTGGTACTGGGCCTGATCGGGGCGATGTTCAAGATGTCGCCATCCAAGCCACTCGCGTGGCTGGCAGAAGTCTATTCCACCGTGGTACGCGGCGTACCCGACCTGGTGTGGATGCTGCTGCTGTTCTTCGGCGTGCAGATGCTGATCAACGAGCTGTTCGCGCAACTGGGCTGGGAAGCACCGGAGATCAACTCCTTCTTCGCCGGCGTGATGACCATCGGCTTCATCTTCGGCGCCTACATGACCGAGACCTTCCGCGGCGCCATCATGGCGGTACCGAAAGGCCAGATGGAAGCCGGCCTCGCCTACGGCATGAGCCCGCTGCGCGTGTTCCTGCGCATCACCTTCCCGCAGATGGTGCGCTTCGCGCTGCCGAGCTTCTCCAACAACTGGCTGGTGCTGGTGAAATCCACCGCCCTGGTGTCGGTGATCGGCCTCAACGACGTGATGTACCGCGCCGATACCGCCAAATCCATCACCCAGGAACCGTTTACCGTCTACGCCGTGGTCGGCTGTATTTTCCTGGCCATCACCAGCGTGTCCGATCTTGCCCTCAAGCGTCTGGAAAAGCGCTACTCCACCGGCGTACGGGAGACTGAACTGTGATCGACCTGAACCTGATTATCGAACGCTTTCCGGCCTTCCTCGGTGGCACCGACGGCGCGCCGATCATGTCCACCTCCGACGGCCTGCAACTGACGCTGGAACTGCTCGGCCTGTCACTGGTTTTCGGCCTGCTGCTGGCGGTGCCGATGGCGCTGATGCTGGTATCGCGCAACAAGTGGGTCGCGCGCCCGGTGTGGCTGTACACCTACGTGTTCCGCGGCACCCCGCTGCTGGTACAGCTGTTCATCATCTACTATGGCCTGTCGCAGTTCGACTGGGTGCGTGACAGCTGGGCGTGGGAATACCTGCGCGAAGCCTACGTCTGCGCCATCCTGGCGTTCACGCTGAACACCGCCGCCTACACCACCGAGATCCTCGCCGGCCAGATCCGCAACACCCACTACGGTGAAATCGAGGCGGCCAAGGCGATGGGCATGGGCAAGTGGCTGATGATGCGCCGCATCGTGATCCCGTCCGCGCTGCGCCGCGCACTGCCGGCCTACAGCAACGAAGTGGTGATGATGATGCAGTCGACCTCGATCGCCGGCCTGGTCACGCTGGCCGACCTGACCGGTGTCGCCCGCCGCGTGTTCAGTGATACCTACATGCCGTTCGAGCCGTTCCTGACCGTGGCCGGCATCTATCTGGTGATGACCTTTGCCCTGGTCTGGCTGTTCAAGAAGGCCGAACAGCGCTGGCTGGCCTACCTGGCGCCGCGCAAGCACTAAGGAGTCGTCATGCACAGAATCGATCATCCGCTGCCGCCCATCAGCCTGAACACTGCGCGCCAGATCAGCAGTTTTCACTTTGGCCGCGCCGGACAGGGCGAGAAGGTCTACATCCAGGCCAGCCTGCATGCTGACGAACTGCCAGGCATGCTCACCGCCTGGCAGCTGAAGCAAAGGTTGGCCGCACTGGAGGCCGAGGGCCGTATCCAGGGCGAGGTGGTGCTGGTGCCGGTCGCCAACCCGATCGGCCTCGACCAGAACCTGAACAGCGTGATGCTGGGCCGCTTCGAGCTGGCCAGCGGCCAGAACTTCAACCGCCACTACCCGGCCTTTGCCGCCGACATCTTTCACGAGCTGAAAGCGGAACTGGGCCAGGACGCGAAGGCCAACACCCGCCTGATCCGCGAGCGGCTGCGCAGCAAGGTCGCCGCCATCGAGCCGGCGAGCGAGCTGGCCGCGCAGCGCAAGACGCTGATGCTGCTTGCCTGTGACGCCGACGTGGTGCTGGACCTGCACTGCGACTGCGCCGCGGCGATGCACCTGTACACCGGCACGCCGCTGTGGCCGCAGTGCGAACCGCTGGCACGCTATCTCGGTGCCGCCGCCACGCTGCTGGCCGAGGAATCCGGCGACAACCCGTTCGACGAAGCCTGCAGCCAGCTGTGGTGGCAAGTGCGCGACATGGCGGCTGCGGCCAACCTTGACGCCGCCATCGACATGGCCTGCCTCGCCGTCACCATCGAGCTGCGCGGCCAGGCCGATGTCAGCCATGCGCTGGCGGCACAGGATGCCGACGCCATCATCGCCTTCCTGCAGCACCGCTGCGTGATTGCCGGCACCGCCCCGGCCCTGCCGGAACTGCGCTACCCGGCGACGCCGCTGGCCGGTTCCGACAGCCTGCTGGCGCCGCATCCCGGCGTGGTGCACTACCACTTGCAATCCGGCACCATCGTGGCCGCCGGCGATGCCATCGCCGACATCATCGACCCGGTCAACGACCGCGTCACCACCTTGCGCGCCAGCCGTCCCGGCATGCTCTACGCCACCGAAAGCCGCCACTACGCCATTACCGGCCAGTGGCTGGCCAAAGTGGCCACCCCTGAATCCTTTAAAACCGGAAAGTTGCTATCAGCATGAAACCGCTAGAACATGATCTCGCCGTCGGCGCCGCCGCTGATGGCAACACCAAACTGAACGTCATCGACCTGCACAAGAGCTACGGCAGCCACGAGGTGCTCAAGGGCGTCTCGCTGACCGCCCACGCCGGCGACGTGATCAGCATCATCGGCTCTTCCGGCTCCGGCAAGAGTACCTTCCTGCGTTGCATCAACATGCTGGAACAGCCGCACAGCGGCACCATCGCCGTCACCGGCGAAACGCTGAAGCTGATCACCGACAAGCGCAACGGCGCGCTGAAGGCGGAAGACCCGAAACAGCTGGCGCGCCTGCGCACCAAGCTGGCGATGGTGTTCCAGCACTTCAACCTGTGGGCGCACATGACGGTGCTGGAAAACATCATCGAGGCGCCGATCCACGTGCTGGGCGTGCCGAAGGATGAAGCCATCGCCCGTGCCCGCAAGTACCTGGACAAGGTCGGCCTGAAGAACGTCGAGGACAAGTACCCGTCGCACATGTCCGGCGGCCAGCAGCAGCGCGTGGCGATCGCCCGCGCGCTGGCGATGGAGCCGGAAGTAATGCTGTTCGACGAGCCGACCTCGGCGCTGGACCCGGAACTGGTTGGCGAAGTGCTGCGCGTGATGCAGGACCTGGCGCGCGAAGGCCGCACCATGGTGGTGGTGACCCACGAAATGGGCTTTGCCCGTGAAGTGTCCAACCATGTCATTTTCCTGCACCAGGGCCGCATCGAAGAACAGGGTCATCCGAAGGAAGTACTGACCAAGCCGAAAAGCGAACGTCTGGCACAATTCCTGTCCGGCAGCCTGAAATAAGCCGTACAATCGCCGCTTGACAAGCACGCGCCATGCTGACGATAAAGTCGGCATGGCGCCTTCTTATTTGCATCGTCCTTCGCCCCATCACCAGATTGCAGACATGGTCAACGTAACTTCCGGCACCAAACCCGTCCGCTACGGCTTCTTGCTGCTGCCCAACGCGTCGATGGCCGATTTTGCCATCGCCACCGAGGTGCTGACCCGCGCCAACCAGCTGGCGGAAAAAAAGTGCTACGAGTTCCTGCCGCTGTCGCTGGACGGCCTGCCGGTCACGCTCAGCAACGGCCTGCGCCTGGCGGTGGACCTGCCGCTGGCCCACGCGCCGAAACTGGACGTGCTGGTGGTGCTGGCCGATGAAGTCGGTGTCGACATCGCCGCCGACGAGCTGGCGCGCGTGATCGGCACCCAGCTTAATGAACACACCATGCTTGCCGGCATCAACTGCGGCAGCTACTGGCTGGCACGCGCCGGGCTGCTGGCAGGCCACCGCGCCACCATCCACTGGCAGGAAATCAGCCGCCTGTCGGACGAATTCCCCGACGTGATCGTGTCGTCCAACCTGTACGAGATCGACGGCAACCGCCTGACCAGCACCGGCGGCGCCGCCACCTTCGACTTCATGATGGCGCTGGTTGCGGCCAACCTTGGCCAGGAATTCGCCGCGCAGCTGTCGGAAGTGTTCAGCATGGAACGGCTGCGCCCCGGCAGCGAACGGCAGCGCATTCCGCTGGCCACCCGCATCGGCGGCAGCCAGCCAAAGCTGACCGAGGCGGTCAGCCTGATGGAAGCCAATATCGAGGAACCGCTGACCACCGATGACATCGCCTACTACGTCGGCGTGTCACGGCGCCAGCTGGAGCGGCTGTTCAAGCAGTACCTCGGCACCGTGCCGTCGAAATACTATCTGGAGCTACGCCTGAACCGCGCGCGCCAGCTCTTGCAGCAGACCAGCAAGTCCATCGTGCAGATCGGCCTCGCCTGCGGCTTCTCCAGCGGCCCGCACTTCTCCAGCACCTACCGCAGCCACTTCAACATCACGCCGCGCGAAGAGCGCGCGCAGCGCACCCAGGGCTGAGCGTCACCGCCTTGCCGCGCCGGCCCCGGCGCGGCCATCACGCCCCGCGAACAGCCCCATTTCACTCATTCAGTTTTTCTGAATAGATACTCAGAAATGCTGTGTTTTATTTTGTACTAACTAAAACTATCCTGACGAGAACCAAATCCGCGATGAACACTCCTATGCAACAGCGCAGTGTGACCCGTTCGATGGCGCTGGTACGCGAGCTGGTACGCACCTACCAAGCGTTCGAGCAGCTGAGCAGCAGCCGCATCCGCAGCCACGGCCTGACACCGCCGCAATTCGATGTGATTGCGACGCTAGGCAACACCGCGGGCATGAGCTGCAAGGAACTCTCCAGCCGGACCCTGATCACCAAGGGCACGCTGACCGGCGTACTGGACCGGCTGCTGGACAAGGGGCTGATCAGCCGCCGTGTCGATGCCAACGACCGGCGCAGCCTGTTCGTGGCGCTGACCAGCGAGGGGGACAGCGTGTTCCGCGCCACCTTCCCGGATGTCACCGGCCACTGCGATGGCGCCTTTGCGGCACTGAGCGACGAAGAACTGAAGCAGATCACGGCCACGCTGGCCGGCCTGCGTTTGGCCATTACGGCAAAACTGGAGCCCTGAATGAAGATGAACCAACGTTACCACCCGAGCCAGATCCTGCTGCACGCGGTGATCGGCCTGCTGATCGTGCTGACCTTTGCCTTCGGCAAGTACGTGGCCAGCCTGCCGCTGTCGCCGGCCAAGTTCCAGCTGATCAGCTACCACAAGTGGGGCGGCATGCTGGTGCTGCTGCTGGTCGTGCTGCGCATCGTGCTGCGCCTGCTCAAGGGCGCGCCGCCGCTGCCGGCCACCATGTCGCCGCTGGCCAGACTGGCCGCCCACGCCGGCCACCTGGCGCTGTACGTGCTGATGCTGGCGGTGCCGCTGTCCGGCTGGCTGATGAGCTCGGCCTACGGCATCCCGGTGGTGCTGTTCGGCGTGCTGCCGCTGCCGGACCTGATTGCGGCCAACCCTGCGCTGGGCGAACAGCTGGGCGAGGTGCACGAGCTGCTCAACCAGCTGCTGCTGATCACCGTGATCCTCCACGTGCTGGCGGCACTGAAACACCACTTTATTGACCGCGACGGTCTGCTGCAGCGCATGAGCCTGCGTCGTTAACCCGAAGGACGAAAGCCCCGATGAAAGCCCTGTTGATCTCCGCCGGCCTGCTGCTGGCCAGCCCGGTGTTTGCCCAGAATGTCGACCTTGGCAAAAGCCAGCTCGTGTTCACCATGAAACAGATGGGGGTGCCGGTATCCGGCAGCTTCAAGAAATTCGCCGCCAAGGTCAGCTTCGACCCGGCCAAGGCCGACAAGGGCAGCGCCGACATCACCATCGACGTGAACAGCATCAGCCTGCCCACCGCCGACGCCAACGCCGAAGCCCGCAAGAAGGACTGGTTCAACACCGCCCAGTTCGCCCAGGCCCGTTTCGTGTCCAGCAGCATCAAGCCGCTGGGCGGCAACCGTTACCAGGTCAGCGGCAAGCTGACGCTGAAAGGCATCACCCGCGAGCTGAGCGCACCGTTCACCGCCACCAGCCAGGGCAAGGCCGTCAGCATCGACGGCACCCTGCCGATTTCCCGGCTCGCCTTCAAGATCGGTGAAGGCAGCTGGAGCGACACCGGCACCGTTGCCGACAATGTCGACCTGCGTTTCCGTCTTGTAGTAGCCAACCCTTGATCCACCCCGGAGTGATAACCATGATCCGTACCACCCTGTTTGCGACCCTCATTGCGTCTGCCGGTCTGGCATTTGCGGCCCCGGCCAGCTACACCATCGACCCGAGCCACACCTACGCTGCCTACGAAGTCGGCCACCTCGGCCTGTCCAGCCAGAGCGGCGTGTTCACCAAGATCAGCGGCAACCTGAGCGTGGACGAAGCGGCCAAGAGCGGCAACGTCGACATCACCATCGACGCCGCCTCGCTGCAAACCTTCCTCGCCGATCGCGACAAGCACCTGAAGAGCGCCGATTTCTTCAATGTCGAGAAATTCCCGACACTGACCTACAAGTCGGACAAGGTCGTGTTCAAGGGCAACAAGCCGGCAGCGGTAGAAGGCAAGCTGACGCTGCTGGGCGTGACCCGCCCGGTCACCCTGCAACTGGTCAACGTCAACAAGGCCAAGCACCCGATGACCGGCAAGGAAAGCTGGGGCGCCAACGCGGTGGCCACCATCAAGCGCAGCGAGTTCGGCATGAAGACCTTCATCCCGGCCGTCAGCGACGAAGTGAAGCTGAGCATCGTTCTGGAAGCCAGCAAGGCCGAATAAGCCTGCCGGTGATGGAAAAGATGAAGCCGCCAGCTCGCTGGCGGCTTTTTTATTGCGGCCAAGCTTGCGCTAGTGGCGCTCGTCCAGCGCCGGCAACAGCGGCAGGCGCACGGTAAAGCGCGTGCCCTCGTCCTCGCTGCTGTCCACCGCGATGCTGCCGCCGTGGCGCTGTACCAGCTCCCGCACCAGCGCCAGCCCCATGCCGCTACCGGGAATGCCCAGCGCGGTACTGGCGCGGAAAAAGCGGGTGAACAGCTTGTCCTGCTCGTCCGCCGGGATGCCCACCCCCCAGTCCTGCACCGTGACGTGCACCTCGCGCCCGGCGACCGTGCAGCGCAGCGCCAGCCGCTGCCAGCGCGGCGAATACTTGATGGCGTTGGAGATCAGGTTGCCGAACACCACGCGCAGCAGCTCGGCGTCGCCATCGACGATCAGCACGTCATCGGCGGCAAACGACACCTCGATCTGGCAATCGGGATGGATGTCCTGGCTCTGCTCCACCAGCTCGGCCAGCAGCGGCACCAGCCGCACCGGCCCCTGCTGCACCACCAGCTGCCCTTCTTCCAGCCGCGTCAGCGTCAGCACGCTGTCGGCGAGGCTGACCATGTGCTTGACCATGTCGCGCAGGCGCTGGGCGCGGCTTTGCAGCTGCTCGCCGTGGAACAGCTCCGGCTGGCGCTGCAGGCGCTGCGCGATGCCGTCGATCACCGCCAGCGGGGTGCGGTACTCGTGCGACACCATGCTGACGAAACGGCGCTGCATCTCGGCCAGCTCGCGCTCGTGCTGCAGCGTGGCTTCCAGCGCGTGCTCGCGCTGCAGGATGTGGCTGATATCGAGGATGCTGGCCAGCACGCAGGGGATGCCGCGGTAGTCGATCAGGCAGCCGGTGAGGCTGGCGTCGAACGGACGCTGCTCGCGGTCGCGCAGCACCGCGTGAAAGTCGATCACCTGCCCTTCCTGCTGCAGGATTTCCAGGAAACGCTTGCGCTCCGCCGCATGCTCGTACAGCGCGGCCGAGGTCGGCGTGAACTCGCTGCTGCTGCCCAGCCACATGCCGTAGCGCTCGATCGCCAGCCGGTTGGCGTAGCGGATGCGCTCCGACGCCAGCTCGGAAATCACCATCGGCAGCGGCAGCGCATCGAGAATGCCCTGCAGTTCCTCGCTGCGTTCGCGCTGCAGCTGCAGCAGCTTTTCGCGGTCGCTGACATCGTGCTGGCTGATCAGCATCGCGCTCTCGCCGGTGGCAGGATCGCGGATGCGGAACAGCTGCACCTGATGGCGCACCATGCTGCCATCGGCCAGCCGCACGTCCACCACCCGGCGCACGCCGCGGCTCTCCATCGCCGCCAGCCGCAGCTCGGCCAGCAGCTTGGGGTCCGGCAGCGAGGCCAGCAGCGCATCGCCCTCCGACGGCGGCAGCGCCAGCGCGGCGGCCGGGTTGCGCTGCAGCACCATGCCGTTGTCGTCGTACAGCGACACCATCTCGCGCACGTGGCGCAGCATCTCCACGCTGCGCACGGTATCGGCGTCGACCGACACCGGCACCGCCTCCACCTTCATCAGGTCGGGCCAGTCGTTATCGAAGCGGGCGCAGTGGCAGCGCACCTGCAGCGGCAGGCCGTGCGGGTACAGCGTCCAGTTTTCCTCCACCGCGCGCTGCTCGGCAAAGGCGGCCTGGTACACGGCAAGGCGGGTGCGCAGCGCCTCGCTGCTGATGGAAAAGTCGCGCTCCTGCAGCGATGCCAGATCCGCCGCGTCCCACAGCTGCAGCGCCTGGCGGTTGGCCCACACGATGCTCTGCCGGCGCATGTCGAAAAACCAGACCGCCAGATGCAGGCGTTCCAGCAGCGGCATGGCCGCGGTCAGTGATGGCGGCAATTCGGTACTCATGGCGTCCCCAGTAACGACAGCAGTTCGGCCAGCGGCATCGGCCGGTAAAAGTGATAGCCCTGCGCAAAGCGGCAGCCCAGCTCCGCCAGCAGCGCCGCCTGCGCCGCGCTCTCCACCCCTTCGGCCACCACCACGCAGCCCATGGCGCGGCCGAGGCTGATCAGCCCTTCGATGATGCGCGCGTCGATGCTGCGGCGGCTGATGTCCATCACGAAGCTGCGGTCGATCTTGATCACCTCGGCGTGCAGCCGCTTCAGGTAGTCCAGCGACGCGTAGCCCATGCCGAAATCGTCGACCGCCAGCTTCAGCCCCAGTGCGCGCAACGCGGCGATGTCGGCCTCGATGGCGGCGGTGAGGTAGGTCATCGAAGTCTCGGTAACCTCGATTTCAAGGTTGGCCGCCAGCGCCAGCCGCCCCGCCTGCAGCTGGGCGTTGAGAAAGGCCGGTACCCCGCGGCCGAGGCTTTGCGCCGAGATGTTGAACGACAGGATGAAGCCCGGGCGCAGGCTGACCAGCTCGGTGACCGCTTCCAGCGTCTGCGCGATCACCCAGTGGTCGAGGTCGGTGGCCAGCCCGCTGCGCTCCGCCGCCGGCACGAAGGCCCCCGGCGACAGCGCGCCGATATCGGCATGCGGCCAACGTACCAGCGCCTCGGCACCGACGATGCGGCCGCTGAGCAGGTCGACGCGTGGCTGGAACAGCAGGGTCAGTTCGCCGGATTTCAGCGCCTGCCCCAGGTAGCGTTCGGCGTGGCGCGCCGCCTGCAGCGCCTGGTAGTCGCCGCGGCCCAGCTCGATGAAGCGGCGCGGATTGCCGGCGCTCTCGAAATTGAGATGCAGCGCGCAGGATTCCACCAGCGTGGCGGCCTCGAAGTGGCGCAGCGCCGGCGCCTGCCAGTCCAGATGGATGCATAGCGCGCTGCAGGTATAGGCGACGCTGACACCGCCGACCTCGAGCGTCATCCTTTGCGCCAGCACCGCCGCCGCCTGCGCCGCGGCATCCTCAGCCAGCAGCAGCGCCCAGCAGCCGTCGGACCAGGTAAACACCTGCCCGCTGCCGGCCAGCGGCGCGAGACAGGCCAGCATAGTGTGTTGCAGCAGCGGCTGTTCGGCGGGCGCCAGGCGCATGGTCAGCGCCAGATAGGTATCGACCTTGACCAGCAGCAGCGTCTGCGACGCCTGTGCCGTGCGGGCCGCGGCCACCTGCGCCAGCAGCAGCGCCCGTCCCGGCACCGCCGGTGGCGGCGGCAGGCTGTCGCCACGGCGACGGCGCTTGACCTTGGCGGCGATGGCGGCCAGCAGCAGGTCGAAGTCGACCGGCTTGACCAGATAGTCGTCGACCTCCAGCAGACGGCCGCGCACCTGGCTGTGGCTGTCCGCCAGCGCGGTGAGCAGGATGAACGGCAGCTGCGCCAGCTCGCCACCCTGCGCCGCCATCGTTTCCACCAGCTCGAAGCCGTCCATGCCCGGCATCGACACGTCGCTCAGCACCAGATCCGGCAGCTGCTGCGCCATCAGCGCCAGCGCGGCGTGGCCGTCCACCGCTTCCAGCACGCGGTAGCCGGCGCTGAGCAGCTCCTCGCTGATCAGCTGCCGCAGGTTGGCATCGTCCTCGACACACAGAATGGTGTACACATCCGACATAGGCACTCGTCTTTTCCTGGCTGGAGCCGCCCGTGAGGCCAGCGGCCATGCATCCTGCTAATAATTCATCATATGCAACAAGCCGGCCGTGCGCCGGCTTTCTCACCGTACCACAGCCCCGTCACCCGCATGCAGCGCACTGGCCGCGCCAGTGCCCGCCGCTGCGCGGCGATGCGGTGCCGCCGCAAAATGCTGCGCAAAAACGGCTTATAGTGGGTTAAAATGGCGGGTTAACCATGCTGGGAGAGACCGATCCCGTGTGTGCCATCCTACTCACCTCGACTGTTTCTCGACGGAATCATGAACAAGACATCCAAAGCCCTAGTCGTCCTTTCGGGCGGCCAGGACTCCACCACCTGCCTGTTTTGGGCGCTGCGCGAATTCGGTGCGGCCAACGTTGAGGCCGTGACCTTCGACTACGGCCAGCGCCACCGCATCGAGCTGGACGCCGCGCGCAAGGTGGCCGAGCTGGCCGGCGTGCGCCAGACCCTGCTGCCGATCGACACCTTTGCCGCCATCGGCGGCAACGCGCTGACCGACGCCGGCATCACCCCGGAACAAGGCGCGCGCGACGATGGCGACAGCACTATCCCCAACACCTTCGTGCCCGGCCGCAACCTGATCTTCCTCAGCTTCGCCGCCGCCTTTGCCTATGGCCGCGGCATCGAGCACGTGGTCACCGGCGTGGCGCAGACCGACTACTCCGGCTATCCGGACTGCCGCGAAAACACGCTGAAGGCGCTGGAGCTGGCGCTGCGCCTGGGCATGGACAGCCGTGTCACCCTGCACACGCCGCTGATGTTCATGAGCAAGGCGGAAACGGTGCAGCTGGCGCAAGAGGTCGGCGCCATGGACGCGATGGCGTGGAGCCACACCTGCTACAACGGCGCCGTGCCGCCCTGCGGCCACTGCGCCGCCTGCGAGCTGCGCGCCAAGGGCTTTCTGGAGGCTGGTGTCGCCGATCCGCTCGTCGTGCGCTGCGGGGGACACTGACATGAACAGCAGCCATATCCTGGCCGGTGCCAGCTTCGAGGCCGCGCGCAACCTCGCCGGCATCGGCGAGCACGGCCACAGCTTCCGTGTGCTGGCACGCGCCGACGCCCATCCCGGTAGCGAGGCGGCCCTGCATGCCGAGCTGGCCGCCGCGGTAGCGCCGTTCCACTACGCCCACGTCAACGCCACGCTGGCCGACGGCAGCGACCTGTCGATCGCGCGCTACCTGGCGTCGCAGTGCGGCCAGGCGGTCAGCCTGCAACTGGCCAGCGCCGCCGATCGCGGCGTGCTGCTGGCGGAAGACGGCAGCGAGTACATCTATGTCGATACCCGCTTCGAGGCCGCGCACCAGCTGCCGCACGTGGCGCCCGGCCACAAGTGCGGCCGCCTGCACGGCCACGGTTTCGGCGTGCGCATCGTCGCCGATGCCAGCCGCAGCAGCCTCAACGACATCCTGCTCAAGGCGTGGCCGCCGCTGTTCGCGCGGCTGAACCACAAATACCTGAACGACATCGCCGGCCTCGACAACCCGACCAGTGAGGTGATGGCGGCATGGCTGTATCGCGAACTTGCGGCCAACCTTGCCGGCCTCGCGTGGGTGGAAGTGCGCGAGACGCACACCGCCGGCAGCCAGTTCGACGGCCAGACCTACCGCATCTGGAAGGAACAGCACTTCGAGAGCGCGGTGCCGTTCGACGCCGCCGGCAACTATACCGGCCACAGCTACCTGATCCGCCTGCTGCTGCAGGGCAGCGTCGACCGGGTGATGGGCTGGGTGCTGGATTTCGGCGACGTCAAGGACCGCTTCAAGCCGGTCTACCGCCAGCTGGATCACAACCCGCTGGACAAGCTGCCCGGCATCCGTGCCGCCGACGCCGCCAGCGTGGCGGAGTGGGTGCACGGCGAGCTGAAGCCGCTGGTGCCGGAGCTGGCCCGCATCGACCTGATGGAAACCCCGCAACGCGGCGTGTCGCTGACCTTCCGCGGCGACATGCAGTGGCCGCTGCTGTAAGGAGGCGACAATGACCATCTATACCGTCAAGGAAATCTTCTACACGCTGCAGGGCGAAGGCCGCCAGGCCGGCCGCGCCGCAGTGTTCTGCCGCTTCTCCGGCTGCAACCTGTGGTCCGGCCGCGAGGAAGACCGCAGCAAGGCGATCTGCCAGTTCTGCGATACCGACTTTGTCGGCACCGGTGACGACGGCGGCAAGTTTGCCGGCGCCGCCGCGCTGGCCGCGCGCATCGCCGCCGAATGGCGCGGCACCGGCGGCCAGCCCTATGTGGTGTTCACCGGCGGCGAGCCGCTGCTGCAGCTGGATGACGCGCTGGTCGACGCCATGCACGCGCAGGGTTTCGAAGTCGCCGTGGAAACCAACGGCAGCCTGCCGGCACCGGCCGGCATCGACTGGATCTGCGTCAGCCCCAAGGCCGGCGCCGACTGGGTGCAGAAAAGCGGCCACGAGCTGAAACTGGTGTTCCCGCAGCCGACGCTGCTGCCGTCGGAACTGCCGGACGACCTGCAGTTCGAGCACTACTACCTGCAGCCGATGGATAGCCCGCTGCAGCGGCAGAACACGCAGGAAGCCATCGCCTGGTGCATGGAGCACCCGGCGTGGCGGCTGTCGGTGCAGACGCACAAGGTGATCAACATCCGCTGAGCTCGGCGACGCATGAAAAAAGCCACGACCGCGGTCGTGGCTTTTTTACGGCCGCGTTGCGGCCAACCTTGCTCAGAACCTGTTCAATGTCTGCTGCAACGGATCGCAATGGGGCAATACGGCGTTAAAAACGCCTTCGGCATGCTTGTTTATATCCAGCTAAACGCCGCTTCCTCAGGCATTTTTGCCTTGTCTCGCTCTCGCTCGCGAGGCCTTGAACCGGTTCTCAGATATCGTCGGTTTCCGCCCAGCCGGCGCGCGAGCCGCGCTGGAACACGCGGTCCTGCGGCAGCACGTCGCCGGCAGCGTGCGCCGCCACCCCGTGCAGCTGCCGGTAGTAGGCGGTGAAATCCGGCGCGGTGGCGTCGAACAGCTGCTGGAAGCTGTCGATGACGAAGTAGGTCTTCTGGAAGGTGTCGATGCGGTAGCGCGTGTTCATGATGCGCAGCAGATCGAAGCCGATGCGGTTCGGGCTGTCGCTGTCCAGGCAGTACACCGATTCCGACTTGCTGGACACGATGCCGGCGCCGTAGATGCGCAACCCCTGCGGCGTGTCGATCAGGCCGAACTCCACCGTGTACCAGTACAGCCGCGCCAAGAGCGGCAGCGCGCCGAGGTCTTTCGCCTTCATGCCGCCGAGGCCGTAGGCCTGCAGGTAGTCGGCAAACACCGGGTTCATCAGCAGCGGCACGTGGCCGAACAGGTCGTGGAACACGTCCGGCTCCTGCAGGTAGTCCAGCTGCTGCGGCTCGCGCAGCCACCAGGTCACCGGGAAGCGGCGGTTGGCCAGATGCTCGAAGAACACCTCGTCCGGAATCAGCCCCGGCACCGCCACGATCTGCCAGCCGGTGGCGGCCGCCAGTTTCAGGTTCAGCCGCGCGAAGTCCGGCACCCGGTCGGCATCGATGGCCAGCGCCTCCAGCCCGGCGAGGAATTCGTCACAGACACGGCCAGGCAGCATCTCGCACTGGCGGCGGTACAGCGTGGCCCAGGTCTGGTGGTCTTCGGCGCTGTAGCGCTCCAGCGGTTGCGGCAGGGTGAAGTCGGCAGCGTGGTCGAGGCCGACATTCTTGCGGACGGTGATGTCCGGCACGGTAAACGAGGTTGTCTCCATCATCGATCTTCTTGTGTAGGCGGCAGCAAGGCCAGAGCCAGCAGTGTAGGCGCGCTACGCTGCGGCTTGGCCGCAACATTTGCCATCGGCACGGTTTATTTGCATACTTCCCGCACCAAAAACCGGAATATGCACAAAATGCGCAATATCGACTTCGACCGTTTCGATTACCAGATTCTGGAGGCGCTGCAGAAAGACGCGCGCGCCACCCACCAGAAGCTGGCGCAGGACATCGCGCTGTCGCCATCGCAGATCGGCCGCCGCATCCAGCGGCTGGAAGAGTGCGGCGTGATCCAGGGCTACCATCTGGCGCTGCGTCCCGACCTGCTCGACCTGTCGGTAACGGCCTTCGCTAATGTCAGTCTAGAACGTCACGGCGAGGCGTCCATCCGCGAATTCGCCGCCGCCATCACCGATCTGCCGGAAGTGCTGGAGTGTTACGCGGTGGCCGGCGAGGCCGACTACTGGCTGCGCATCGTGGTGCCGGACCTGCCGTCGCTGTCGCGTTTCGTGATGAACAAGCTGATGACGCTGCCGCTGGTACGCAGCGTGAAATCGACGGTGGCGCTGGAGCCGATCAAGCACACCACGCGCCTGCCACTGCCGGAGCGGCGCTAGGCTAGCGCCGCCACTCGCGCCGTAGCGCGTACAGCGAGATCAGGATCAGTGCGGCGGCGATCAGCAGCATGCCGAGCGCCTCGGCGTGGCTGGGCACCTCGGCCAGCAGCAGCCACGCCATCAGCACCGCCACCGCCGGTATCGCCAGGATGCTCATGCCGGCCATGCCGGCCGACAGCCTTGAGAGCAGCAGCATCCACACCAGCCAGCCCAGGCCGCCGGCGAGCACGCCGGAGAACAGCAGCACGCCCAGCAGCGGCCAGCCCCACTGGATGTCGCGCCCGGGGAACAGCGGCAACAGCAGCGCCAGCACCAGCGTGCCCCACACCATCTGCCAGAAGGTCAGCGCCAGGGTATCGACCTGGTGCTGAGCGCGCAGCTTCTTGGCAATGATCGCCGAGCTGGCCCACACCAGGCCGCCGGTGATCGCCAGCGCGTCCGACAGCCAGTTGCCGCCGAGATCCCACGGTTCGAGGATCGCCAGCAGCCCGACCAGGGCCAGCGCCACGCCCAGCCACTGCAGCGGCGCCAGCTTTTCGTGCAGGAACAGCCGCGCCAGCAGCAGCGTCCAGAACGGCATGGTGTAGCACAGCACCGACACCTTGCCGGCACCGCCGGCCACCAGCGCCAGATTGGTGAACACCACGAAACCGGCGGTCTGCGTCAGCCCCAGCCAGAAGGTTGGCCGCATCGGCGTCGGCGTGAAGCGGCGGCCGGTGGCGCGCATGATCAGGGCCAGCGTGGCGATGGCGAGCACGGTACGGCCGAGGCCGAGCTGGAAGGCGCTGGCGTAGGCCAGCCCGAGCTTGGTGACCACCCAGTTGGCGCCCCAGGCGAACCACAGCGCCAGCAGCATCAACACACTGGTAGTACGGTCAGAAACAGCAGACATGATGGATAAGGTTGGCCGCAAGGAAACAGGAAACAAAAACGGGCCGGAAGCATCCGGCCCGCGTCAGTACAGCATGGTACGCTTTATGCCGAAAGGTTTTTCGACACAATCTCGAACACATCGTTCGACAGCCCCGGTTTGGCCAGTATCTGCTGCAGGGCGGCGGTCATCTGCTGCTGGCGTTGCGGCTCCAGCTTGCGGCGACGGTTGAAGGCCGCCACCAGCCGGCTGGCCACCTGCGGGTTGATGTCATCCAGCAGCATGATCTGCTCGGCCAGGAAGCGGTAGCCGGAACCGTCGGCGGCATGGAAATGCAGCATGTTGCGGCCGAAGCTGCCCAGCAGCGCACGCGCCTTGTTCGGGTTCTTGAGAGTGAACGCCGGGTGCGTCATCGCGTTCCGGACGTGGTCCAGCGTGCACGGCAGCTGGCTGCTGGCCAGCAGGCTGAAGTACTTGTCCATCACCAGCGCGTTGTTCTGCCAGCGCTCGGCAAAGGCGAGATAGCAGTCGGTGCGGACATCGCCGTCACGGTCGCGCAGCGCCAGCAGCGCGCCCATCTGGTCGGTCATGTTGTCGGCGTTCATGCACTGCTGCTCGGCCGCTTCCTCCGGCCAGGCGTCGCTGAGCCGCGTCAGCATCGCCAGCGCCAGGTTCTTCAGCGCACGGCGGCCGGCATCGTCCGGCTGGTAGTCGGCACACTGGTTGATGTCGAAGGCCTCGTGCCATTCACCGCGCAGCGCCTGCGCCAGCGCCGCCAGCACGAATTCGCGCACCGCGTGGATGCGCGCCGGATCGGCGGCGTCGACCATTTCCAGGATCTCGGCCTCCGACGGCAGCGTCAGCATCAGCGCCTTGAACGCGGCATCGGCCTCGTGGTCGCGCAACACCGCGCGCAACGCCTCGACAAAGCCCTCGGCCAGCTGCAACGGGCGGCCGGCGGCGTGATCGGCGATCAGCTGCTTGAACAGGCGCTCGGCGTAGGCCTGGCCGGCCTCCCAGCGCGCGAACGGGTCGCTGTCGTTGGCCATCAGGAAGGCCAGTTCGTCGTCGCGCCAGTCGAACACCAGCTTCACCGGCGCCGAGAAACCGCGCAGCAGCGACGGTACCGGCTGCTGGCTGACGTTGACAAAGGTGAAGCTTTGCTCGGACGCACGCACGTCCAGCACGCGGGTGGTGGCGCCGGCCTCGGCCTCGCCCTCCAGTTGCAGCGGCAGGTCCTGGCCGTCGCGGCCAACCAGACCCAGCGCCAGCGGAATGTGGAACGGCTGCTTGTCGCCCTGCCCCGGCGTCGCCGGGCAGTGCTGCGCCAGATGCAGGGTGTAGCTGAGCGCAACCGGATCGTAGTCGCCGCGCACCGTCAGCTGCGGGGTGCCGGCCTGGCTGTACCACAGTGCGAACTGCGTGAGGTCTACCCCGTTGGCGTCGGCCATCGCGGCGCGGAAGTCGTCGCAGGTCACCGCCTGGCCGTCGTGGCGCTTGAAGTACAGCGCCATGCCCTTCTGGAAGCCGGCTTCGCCGAGCAGGGTATGGTACATGCGCACCACTTCGGCGCCCTTTTCGTACACCGTCATGGTGTAGAAGTTGTTCATCTCGATGTAGCTGTCCGGGCGGATCGGGTGCGCGGTCGGGCCGGCGTCTTCCGGGAACTGCAGCTGGCGCAGGTTTTTCACGTCCTGGATGCGCTGCACCGCACGGCTGTGCAGGTCGGAACTGAACTCCTGGTCGCGGAACACGGTCAGGCCTTCCTTCAGCGACAGCTGGAACCAGTCGCGGCAGGTGACGCGGTTGCCGGTCCAGTTGTGGAAGTACTCGTGGCCGATGATGGCCTCCACGCGCTCGAAGTCGGCGTCGGTGGCGGTATCCTGCCGCGCCAGCACCGCCGAGGTATTGAAGATGTTGAGGCCCTTGTTCTCCATCGCGCCCATGTTGAAGTCGCCGACGGCGACGATCATGTAGATGTCGAGGTCGTACTCCAGGCCGAAGCGCTGCTCATCCCACTGCATCGAGCGCTTCACCGCGCCCATCGCGAACGCGACCTTGTCCTGGTCGGCCGGCACGGTCCAGATTTCCAGCGCCACGCGGCGGCCGCTGGCGGTGATGTAGCTGTCCTTCAGCGCCGACAGCCGGCCGGCCACCAGTGCGAACAGGTAGGACGGCTTGCGGTACGGGTCGACCCACTTCACCCAGTGCCGCTTCTTGTCGGCCATGCCCTCGCCCACCTTGTTGCCGTTGGACAGCAGTACCGGGTACTTCTGCTTGTCGGCGATGATGGTGGTGGTGAACTTGGCCATCACGTCCGGACGGTCGGGATAGAAGGTGATCTTGCGGAAGCCTTCCGGCTCGCACTGGGTATACAGGTTGCTGCCGCCGGAGGCGTACAGCCCCATCAGGCTGCTGTTGGCCACCGGGTCGATCTCGGTTTCCACATCCAGAATGAAGCTGTCCGGTACGTTGGCGATGCTGAGGCCGTCATCGCGCAGGCTGTAGGCGTCGGCGGCCAGCACTTCACCGTCCAGCTGCAGCGACAGCAGCGTGGCCGAGCCGTCCAGCTGCAGCACGTTGGCCGCGGTGGCCGCCGGATTGCGGTGCATGATCAGGCGCGAACGCACGCGCACCAGATTGTCGTCGAGGATGTCGAAGGTCAGGTCGACCTTGTCCACCAGATAGGACGGCACTTGATAGTCTTGCCGGTACTTGATTTGGGCTTGTTGGCTCATGCCATGTTTCCTGTGTAGGGTACGGGGCGGGTCAGCGCACTGCCCGCCCTCCTTGTTGTCTACGCGTAAGCGTCCCCGGTTAATGCGTCGGCCAGCCGGCGCCGTTGTCTTCCAGGCGCAGGCGGCAGGTATCGGCGGCAGTGGCGGCCAGCGTTACCTTGTAAGTGTTCAGTTCGTCGCGGCGGAAGGCGTGGATCTTCACCGAGTCGCCGATGCGGCAGCGGCTGATCGCCTTGTCCAGATCACTGACCTTCAGCCCGTTAACGGCGATGACCACGTCGCCGCCGGCCAGCCCGCCCGCCTGCGCCGCGCCGCCGTCCAGCACGCTGACGAGGCGCACGCCGAGGGCATCGGGCGCGCTCTTCACGCCCAGGGTTGGCCGCAATGGCGCGGCACGGAATTCGTCGACCACGCTGCCGCTGTCGGCCGGGCCGTCGGCCGGTACCATCTGCATCTGAACCCCCTGCGTGGCGAGGAGTTCCGCCAGCGGCAAATCGGAGGTGGAACGGATCGCCATGTCGAAGAACTTGCCGAGCTTGAGGCCGGTCACCTCTTCGGCCACGCGTTCCCACTCGCCTTCCGCCAGCCCCTGGCCATCGGCCAGCCACTTATGCCATAGCGCCAGCATCACCGTGTCCAGGCTCCTGGCGCCGCTACTTTCGCGGCGGATGTGCAGGTCCAACGCCAGTGCCGCCAGTGCACCCTTGGTGTAGTAGCTGACGATGCTGTTGGGGCTGTTCTCGTCCTGGCGGTAGTACTTGGTCCACGCGTCGAAGCTGGAGTCGGCCAGCGTCTGCCTGGTGCGGCCATTGCCGCGCGCGACGCCGGTAATGGTCTTGGCCAACAGGCCGAGATAGCGCTTCTCGTCGATCAGGCCGCAGCGCAGCAGCGCGAGATCGTCGTAGTAGGAGGTGATCCCCTCGAACGCCCACAGCAGCGTGGTGTGGCCTTCGCGGTTCAGGTCGTAGGGGGTGAACACCGCCGGCTTCATCCGCTTCACGTTCCAGCTGTGGAAGTACTCGTGGCTGATCAGGCCCAGCAGCTTGAGGTAGCCGTCGCCGGTCTCGCCGTCAGCCAGGCCCGGTGCCGGCAGGTCGTCGCGGCTGGCCACCAGCGCGGTGGAGGCGCGATGCTCCAGCCCGCCGTAGATGTCGCCGCCGACAAACAGCATGAACACGTAACGCTCGAACGGCGCCGGCTCGCCAAAGAAGCGGATCTGCCACTCGCAGATGCGCTTGGTGTCTGCGGCCAACCTTTTCAGGTCGGCCTGATAGTGGCCGGAGACGATGAACTCGTGCGGCACGCCGCAGGCCTTGAAGCGGATGCGCTCGAACTCGCCCAGTTCCACCGGATGGTCGATCAGTTCGTCGTAGCTGGCCGCCTGGTAGCGGCCGAAACCGGATTTCTTGACCTCGAGCGCCGGCAGGCTGGTCGCCACCTGCCACTTGGCCAGCGCCTTGTCCGGCGGCGGCAGCAGTTCCACTTCGCACGGCGCGTGCTCGAAGCCGTCGGCCTGCAGGAACACGCTGGTACCGTTGTAGAAGCCGCGCTGCTGGTCCAGGTAGGCGCCGCGCACGGACAGGTCGAAGGCATACACGGTGTAGTGCAGCGTCAGTGCGCCCGTCACCGGCGCCGCCTGCCAGCTGTGTTTGTCCAGTTTCTGCAGTGCCACCGCCTTGCCGCCGCTCTCGGCGCGGATGGCCACGATGTGGCGGGCGAACTCGCGAATCATGTAGCTGCCGGGAATCCACGCCGGCAGCCGCAGCACTTGTCCTGCGGCGGCGGGCTGGCGAATGGTCAGCGAGACTTCAAACAGGTGCGCCTGCGGATCAAGCGGGCAGAGGCGATAGCGGACGGCAAAGCTCATGACACAACCCCAGACTGGAAGGGAAAGTGGGGGATTCTAGCACCATGTCCTGTCTGGCGCAGGCAGGGTGGCCGCTTGATCTTCATCAAAATGGGCAAAGGCAATGACAATATAATCGCAGTGGGCAAAAAGGGCTTTTCAGCCTGACACGCCGCGACAGACAGCGCAAAAAGCTGGGGTCACCGGCGCTGTCGTCTGGCCGCTGACACCCGATTTGATTTAGAATGCCTGATTGAATAAATGGGGATTCGGGGCGCTTTCACACCGACTGGAATAACACCGATACCGTGCACCACCAATGTGGTCACCCGGTCTTATGCCATCCACGGCCCTATGCCATCCCCGCGACTTGCCCGACTTCATTTTCATATGGGGTTACGCACCGGGGTTTCAAGTCGCTACGGTTTTACGTTCTAGTTCGCAACCTTGGAGAAAACCCTAAATGGAAACGCAATCCACTTATAACTATAAGGTGGTGCGCCAGTTCTCGATAATGACCGTAGTCTGGGGCATTGTCGGCATGCTGGTTGGCGTCATTATTGCGGCCCAGCTGGTGTGGCCGGAGCTCAATTTCGGGCCCTGGTTCCACTACGGCCGTCTGCGCCCGCTGCACACCAACGCCGTGATCTTTGCATTCGGCGGCTGCGCGCTGTTCGCCACGTCCTACTACGTGGTACAGCGCACCTGTAACGTCCGTCTGCTGTCGGACAAACTGGCTGCCTTCACCTTCTGGGGCTGGCAGGCCGTCATCGTGTTGGCCGCCATCACCCTGCCGCTGGGCCTGACCGCCGGCAAGGAATACGCCGAGCTGGAGTGGCCGATCGACCTGCTGATCACCGTGGTATGGGTTACCTACGCCATCGTGTTCTTCGGCACCATCGCCGTGCGCAAGGTCAAGCACATCTACGTGGCCAACTGGTTCTACGGTGCCTTCATCCTGGCCGTGGCGCTGCTGCACGTGGTGAACAGCCTGGCGATCCCAGTATCGATGTGGAAGTCCTACTCCGTTTACGCCGGCGCAGTCGATGCCATGGTGCAATGGTGGTACGGCCACAACGCGGTGGGCTTCTTCCTGACCGCGGCCTTCCTCGGCATGATGTACTACTTCGTACCGAAACAGGCCGGCCGTCCGGTGTACTCCTACCGTCTGTCGGTAGTGCACTTCTGGGCACTGATCTTCACCTACATGTGGGCCGGTCCTCACCACCTGCACTACACCGCCCTGCCTGACTGGACCCAGTCGCTGGGTATGGCGTTCTCGCTGATCCTGTTCGCGCCAAGCTGGGGCGGCATGATCAACGGCATCATGACCCTGTCCGGCGCGTGGCACAAACTGCGTACCGACCCGGTACTGAAGTTCCTGGTGGTATCGCTGTCGTTCTACGGCATGTCCACCTTCGAAGGCCCGATGATGTCGATCAAGACCGTCAACGCGCTGTCGCACTACACCGACTGGACCGTTGGCCACGTGCACTCCGGTGCCCTGGGCTGGGTTGCCTTCATCTCCATCGGCTCGCTGTACTACCTGCTGCCGCGCCTGTTCGGGCGTGACGGCATGCACAGCACCAAGCTGATCGAAGCCCACTTCTGGCTGGCTACCGTCGGCGTGGTGCTGTACATCGCCGCACTGTGGATCTCCGGTGTGATGCAAGGCCTGATGTGGCGTGCGCTGAACGCGGACGGCACCCTGACCTACGCCTTCGTGGAAGCGGTAAAAGCAACCTATCCGTACCACTTCGTCCGTCTGCTGGGTGGCCTGCTGTTCCTGTCCGGCATGCTGATCATGGCGTACAACACCTTCCGTACCGTTGCCGCTGGTCGTCCGGTTGATGCCAAGATCCCGGCCGTTGTCGCTCACGCGCACTAAGGGACAGAAAGAACCATCATGGAAAAAATCCAGAAACTGATTGAAGAAAACGTCGCCTACCTGATCGTGCTGACCCTGCTGGTGATCAGCATCGCCGCACTGGTCGAGATCGTGCCGCTGATGTTCCAGAAGTCGACCACCCAGCCGATCGCCGGCGTCAAGCCGTACAACGCGCTGCAGCTGACCGGCCGTGACCTGTACATCCGCGAAGGCTGCTACGGCTGCCACTCGCAGATGGTGCGTCCGTTCCGTGCCGAAACCGAACGCTACGGCCACTACTCGGTCGCCGGCGAATCGGTGTACGACCATCCGTTCCAGTGGGGCTCCAAGCGTACCGGTCCGGATCTGGCTCGCGTTGGTGGCCGCTACTCCGACGAATGGCATCGTGTGCATCTGGTCAACCCGCGTGACGTGGTACCGGAATCCAACATGCCGGCATTCCCGTGGCTGGCACGCAACCTGGCCGACGCCGAGGGTGTCGCCGCCAAGATGACCGCGCTGCGCAAGGTGGGTGTACCGTACAGCGACAAGGAAATTGCCGAAGCCCAGGCCATGGTCGAAGGCAAGTCCGAAATGGACGCGATCATCGCCTACATGCAAGGCCTTGGTCTTGCGCTGAAGAACGCGCGCTAAGTCATGGACTTGACCAATCTGGCCCGCATCCTGTTCACGGTATTCTGTTTTGTGACGTTTATCGTGATCCTGATCGGTGCCTTCGGTAAAAAATCGCAGAGGCGTTATGACGATGCGGCCAACCTTGTCTTCAATGGCGACGAGGAAGAGCAGCACGGGATTGACGCCGCTAACGGAGCGAAGAAATGAGTGATTTCGTGAGTGATTTCTGGAGTATCTACATCACGGTGATCGTGATCGTAGGTATCGTCGGTTTGACGTACTTGCTGTTCAGCCAGTCGAAGACCACGGTACAAAAAGGGGAAGAAGTAAAAACCATGGGGCACGTCTGGGATGACGACCTCGAGGAATACAACAACCCGCTGCCGCGCTGGTGGATGCTGATGTTCTACATCACCCTGATCTTCGGCGCCGTCTACCTGGTGCTGTACCCGGGTCTGGGTACCTGGAAAGGCATCCGTGGCTGGACTTCCGTTGGCCAGTACAAGGAAGAAAAAGCCCAGGCGGAAGCCAAGTACCAGCCGCTGTACGACAAGTTCATGAAAATGGACGTGAAAACCGTGGCGGCCGATCCGGAAGCGCAGGCCATGGGCAAGCGCCTGTTCCAGACCTACTGTGTCCAGTGCCACGGCTCTGACGCACGCGGCGCCAAGGGCTTCCCGAACCTGACCGACAACGACTGGCTGTACGGCGGCACCCCGGAAATCATCAAGACCACGCTGGATGGTGGCCGTCACGGCCAGATGCCGGCCTTCGGCGCCGCCTTCGGCGAAGAAAAGGTCAAGGATGTGGCCAACTACGCGATGTCGCTGTCCGGCAAGAAGCATGACGCCGAACGCGCCAGCCGCGGCAAGGAAACCTTTACCGCGGTGTGCGCAGCCTGCCACGGCGCCGACGGCAAGGGTAACCAGGCACTGGGTGCTCCGAACCTGACCGACAACATCTGGCTGTATGGTGGTACCGAGAAGACCATCATCGAAACCGTGACCAACGGTCGCAACAACCAGATGCCGGCCTGGAAAGACTTCCTCGGCGACGGCAAGGTTCACCTGCTGACCTCTTATGTCTGGGGCCTCTCCAACAAGGCCAAAGCAGAGTAATTGATGCTGCTCAATACTGCCCGCGCAAGCGGGCAGTATCTTTTGCGGCATACAATATATCTATTGGTAAAATAAATCGCCATTCAGAACAGTTCGCACAGTACATAATGAATTGTGTATTTCGCGAAATTTTCTAGCCAGGAACCGCAGCATGAGCCAAAAGCTGAAAGACATCCCGGTCAGGGTCGAGCCGGCCAAACCGGAAATGCAGACCGTGTCGCTGTACGAGGCACAGAAAAAGATCCATCCGCGCAGCGTCAGCGGCCTGTTCAACAACTGGCGCATCCTGTTCGTGGTCGCCACCCAGCTGTTCTACTTCGGCCTGCCGTGGCTGCAATGGAACGGGCGCCAGGCGGTGCTGTTCGACCTGGTCAACCGCAAGTTCTACCTGTTCGGCCTCACCATCTGGCCGCAGGACTTCGTCTACCTCGCCGCCCTGCTGATGTGCTGCGCCTTTGCGCTGTTCGCCTGGACCACCATCGCCGGCCGGCTGTGGTGCGGTTACTCCTGTCCGCAAACCGTCTACACCGAGATCATGATCTGGATCGAGCAGCTGGTGGAGGGCGACCGCAACAAGCGCCTCAAGCTCGACAAGGAGGCGATGGGGCTGCGCAAGCTGCGCCTGCGCGCCACCAGCCAGGGCCTGATGATCGTGTTCTCGCTGCTGACCGGCTTTACCCTGGTCGGCTACTTCACGCCGATGCTGGATCTGGTCGCCGCGCTACCGAGCTTCGACTACGGCTCGTGGGAAATCTTCTGGATGTTCTTCTACGCCGGTTTCACCTATCTGCTGGCCGGCCACATGCGTGAGCAGGTGTGCAAGTACATGTGCCCGTACGCCCGCTTCCAGAGCGCGATGTTCGACGAAGACACCCTGATCATCTCCTATGACGAAAAGCGCGGCGAACCGCGCGGCGCGCGCAAGAAGGGCCAGGACAATACCAGTCTCGGCGACTGCATCAACTGCGGCATCTGCGTGCAGGTGTGCCCGGTCGGCATCGACATCCGCAACGGCCTGCAGTACGAATGCATCGGCTGTGCCGCCTGTATCGACGCCTGCGACGAGGTGATGGTCAAGGTCGGCAGCCCGAAAGGCCTGATCCGCTACACCACCGAGGCGGCGCTGGAAGGCAAGTATCCGGAAAGCGAATTCTGGTCGCGGCTGAAGCGGCCGCGCGTGGTGCTGTACCTGCTGCTGCTGGTCATCATTTTCGGTGCCGCGGTCACGTCCTTGGTGATGCGCAAACCGTTCAAGGTCGACATCCTGAAGGACCGCGCCTCGCTGGTGCGCGAGACCGACGACGGCTGGCTGGAGAACAACTACAGCGTGCGCATCATCAACGTGTCGGAAACGGAACAACACTTCCGCATCACGGTCGAAGGCCTGCCGGACCTGAAACTGGTGGTAGACCGCAAGGACATCGTGGTCAAGGCCACCGAGAACGAACAGATCGACGTGCGGGTGCAGGCTGATCCACAATACGCGACCAAGGGCAGCCACAAGATCTACTTCCGGGTCGAGTCGCTACCGGATGGCACCGCCATCGAGGAAAAATCGAGCTTTATCGGAGAATGACGATGCAGAAACAAACAGGGGCGGCGCGCCCCTGGTACAAGGAGCGCTGGTTCTGGCTGTTGATGTCGGGGCCGCTGCTGGTGGTGATTGCCGGCTTTGTCACCTTCGGCATCATCGTGCGTGGCGCCGACGACATGGTCAACGACGACTACTACAAGCAGGGCAAGGACATCAACCTGGAGCTGAAGCGCGACCTGGCCGCCCAGTCGCTGGGCATCAACGCCCAGGTGATGTTCAGCGACGACATGCGCAGCGTGCGCGTGGTCGACACCAGCGCCAAGCCGCTGACCGGCACGCCGGAACTGTTGCTGCTGCACCCGACCCGGCAGCAAGGCGACCAGCGCATCGCCCTGCAACGCGTTGGCGACAAGCTGTACCAGGGCGTACTGAAACCGGACCAGGTCAGCCACTGGTATGTGCGGCTGCAGGATAAACAGGGCAGCTGGCGGGTACAGAGTGAATGGTTACCGGCGGAAGGCGCGATGGTCACCCTCGGCAAGGCCAGCACGGAGCCAACCCCATGATGCACACCACCCTTCCCCGCCGCCAGCTGCTGCTGGCGCTGTCGGCCGGCCTCTTGGCCGCCTGCGCTACCCCGGTGCGGCCAACCCTGGCCTATCTGAACGGCACGGTGTCGTACCGCGAGAAAATACTGTGGCCGCAGGACAAGACCCTGCTGCGCGTGCGCCTGCTGGCGCTGGGCGACAGCGCGGATGCCGCGGCGGTGATCGCCGAGCAATCACTGGAAAAGATCAGCTTTCCGGCCACTTTCGCGCTGTGCTACGACCCGCAGGCCATCGACGCCGGCCAGCGCTACGCCGTGGATGTGCGCCTGTTCGTCGACGGCGAACTGCGCATGCACAGCGCCCGCCCCTATCCGGTGCTGGATGGCGGCACGGCGGCGCCGGACATCACTCTGCAGATGATCTCCGCCTAAAGAAACCGGCCCGCGATTGCGGGCCGTTTTGCTTTAACGCGACGGATGGTTGCGGCCAACGTTGGCCGCAACGCGTCACTCAGGCCACAACACCTCCGGCGAAATGTCGGCCAGCGTGCGGCAACCGGTCAGCGCCATCGCCACCTCCAGTTCCTCTTGCAGCGTGCGCAGCAGGTGCGCCACCCCCAGTGCACCGGCGGTCGCCAGTGCGTGAATATAGGGACGGCCGATCAGCACCGCCGAGGCCCCCAGCGCCAGCGCCTTCAGGATGTCGCTGCCACGGCGGATGCCACCATCCAGCAGCAAGGGCAGCGCACCGTCAACCGCCTCGGCGATGCGCGGTAGCGCGTCGAGACTGGCCGGCACCGAATCCAGCACCCGCCCGCCATGGTTGGACACGATCAGGCCGTCCACTCCCTGCTGCATGGCCCGCCGCGCATCGCGTGGCGCCAGCACCCCCTTCAGCAGCAGCGGCAAGCGCGTCTGTTGCCGCAGCCAGTCGATATCCGCCCAGCTCGGCGCCACCGCCATCAGCCCGTCAAACACCATGCTCTGCCCCGCCGCCAAGGCCGGCTGGAACGGCGCCATGCCCGCCAGATTGGCGGCCTGTACCCGCGGCGGCAGCTGGAAACCGGCACGCGCCTCGGCATTGCGCACCCCGGCCAGCGGCGCATCCACCGTCAGCACCAGCGCACGGTAACCGGCGGCCTCGGCGCGTTGCACCAGTTCCGCCACCACCGCGCGGTCGTGCTGCCAGTACAGCTGGAACCACAATGCGCCCTGCGCCGCGGCGGCGACCTCCTCCAGCGGCGTGCTGGCCAGGGTGCTGACCAGCATGCTGCTGCCCATGGCGGTGGCGGCATAGGCGGCCGCCCGCTCGCCGTCGGCATGCACCAGCTTCTGGTACGCCACCGGCGCCAGCAACAGCGGATGGCTGAGCGACAGCCCGAACAGCTCGCTACGGCAATGGCCGCCGCGGACATCGGCCAGCACCTGCGTCTGCAACTGCCGGCGCGCGAAGGCGGCAAGGTTGGCCGCATGGCTCAGCTCGTCCGCGGCGGCGCTGTCGACATAGGCACGGGCATTGGCGCTCATGTGACGCGCGGCGTAGCGCTGGTAGTCGGCCGCGGACACCAGATCGGCGGGGATGTGATCGAGAGGGAGCAACTTGGCGGTCATGGCGCGGCGCGGGGAAAGTGAAAACCGCACCATAGCCAAATCGAGAATTACTATCAACTACAAGATGCGCGCAAGCAGACACCGCCGCCGACCAGCACCGTCGTCAGGCCCGGCTAGTTGCCGGCATTGCGGAACACGTTGAGAGCAAACAGCAGCACTGCAATGCCGAGCACGATGGACGCCACGCCGGCAACCGGCTCCATGGCACGGTAGCCGCGATGGATGGCCGCCACCGCCAGCATCAACAGCGGCAAGCCGAGGTTGTACAGCCAGAACTGGATGCGCGCCAACGGCGACGCCCCCATGGCCGGAAACTTGCGGAACAGGATGCCGAACAGCGCCATCGACACCCAGCCCAGCAGGTTGAGGTGGGCGTGCACCGGATACAGCGAGCGGTCACCGGAGGCGCCCATGTAGATGCCAAGCCAGACTCCGACCACGAAATACACGGCGGCCAGCCGCAGCCAGACGGTGCCGTGCGGATTGTTCAGCTTGATTTCCATGCTGGCAGCTCCCGGAAAACCTGCTCTGGCCCACCACTGTCGGCCGGAGCAACACTCTTGCCTAACCATAGAACAGTCCAGAGCAACATCAAACCCGGCCCGCATCGGCAACAGCACGTCATGACGCGCTGGCACAGTCCAGCAGCCGGTCGATCGCCATGCCCGGCGCAATGCAGCCAAAGCGGCCTGGCGCCTCGATCAGCAACAGGCCATGCTTGGCCGGGCGCGGAAACCAGCGTTCGCCGCTGCTGACGCGGATATCGCGCACGCCGAATTGCGCCAGCATGGCCAGCGAATAAGTCCACGACGGATAGCGCGCCAGGGCGGTGCGATACGGCGCCTGATAGGCATAGGAGGTGATGCGCTGGTCCACGCCGATGTCGCGGAAAAAACGCGTTTCGCGCTGCAGGCCGTCGCGCAGATAGCGTTCCAGCCGCGCCTGCGCCGTAGCCGGGCTACCCGGTGCAAGCTGCGCCTGCAGCTGCGCGCGGCGGTCGGCCGTGTCCGTCATGCCGCCATGAAAGGCGACGATGGCGTAATCGCCCAGCTCGCGACTTTTCGCGGCGGTGAACACGTAATTGGCACAGGCGGAATTGCAGTACGACGGCACATGCAGGTGCAGCGGCTGACGATGCAGCCATGTGCCCAGCTCCAGACCGTGCGCGAAATTACCGCCGGCACTGCTGATGACCAGCGTCGCCGGCTTCACCGTCGCCGCGTCATAGAGGGCGAACAGGCGGCGATTGGCGGCGGCGGTCAGCTCGCCGTCGTAAATCAGCGCGCGGCCGGAATAGGACAGCGTCACGGTGGTGACGGCCTCGGCCGACGCCGGCAAGGACAGGCTGCTGGCAAGCAGGGCAACGATCAGGGGCGCTTTCATCGCTCTATCGTCGCCCGATAAGCAAAAACGGACAAGCCGCGCGTCATGACGAACGTCGGGCTTGTCCGTTTGGGGGCGACCGCGTTAGACCGGCTTCAGGCGCGCGGTGAAGTGACGCAGGATCGGCGGCTCGTAATCGAAAGCGAGGCCGCGAATGCCGGCGGCACGCGACTGGATGTCGATCAGGCAGTCGGCGATGTAGTCCATATGGTCATTGGTGTACACCCGGCGCGGGATGGTCAGCCGCAACAGCTCGAACGGCGACGTTTCCTGCTCGCCGGTGGCCGGATTGCGCCCCAGCAGCAGCGAGCCGATCTCCACGCCGCGGATACCGCCTTCCAGATACAGCTCGCAGGCCAGCGCGTGCGCCGGGAACTGCTCGGCCGGGATGTGCGGCAACAGCTTTTTGGCATCGACGAACACCGCGTGGCCGCCGGTCGGCGTCTGGATCGGGATGCCGCCGGCCGCCAGCCGCTCGCCCAGATACGCCACCTGACCGATGCGGTAGGCAAGATAGTCTTCGTCCATGCCCTCCCGCAGGCCGATTGCCATCGCCGCCATGTCGCGGCCGGCGAGGCCGCCGTAGGTGATGAAGCCTTCCATCGCCACGCAGCGCACCTGCACCGTGCGGAACAGCTCGATGTCGTCCTTGAAGCAGCACAGGCCGCCGATGTTGACCAGCGCGTCCTTCTTCGACGACATGGTGAACATGTCGCCGTGGCTGAACATTTCACGCACGATGGCCGGTACCGGCACGCCGGCGTAGTCCGGATCGCGCTGCTGGATGAACCAGGCGTTCTCGGCGAAGCGCGCGGCGTCGATGATCACCGAGATGCCGTGCTGGCGCGCCAGCGCCGCCGCCTCGCGGATGCTGGCCATGCTCACCGGCTGGCCACCGGCGCTGTTGCAGGTGACGGTGACGATCAGGCCGGCGACGTTGGCCGCACCGACTTCTTCTATTGTTGCGGCCAACCTTGGCAGGTCGAAGTCGCCCTTCCAGTCGTACGGCGTGGTGGTGTCCAGCGCCTTGGGCGTCAGCACATTGATGGCGCGGGCACCGGCGATCTCGACGTGGGCCTTGGTGGTGTCGAAGTGGTAGTTGGACAGGAATACCGGCTGCGTACCCTGACAGCGCTTGACCAGCTCCGGGAACAGGATCTGCTCGGCACCGCGACCCTGGTGGGTCGGCAGCGTGTGCTGGTAGCCGAACACCTCTTTTACGGTATCGGCCAGCTGGTAGTAGTTGCGGCTGCCGGCGTAGGCCTCATCGCCGGTCATGATGCCGGCCCACTGCCGGTCGGACATCGCGCCGGTGCCGCTGTCGGTGAGCAGGTCGATATAGACATCCTCGCCACGCAGCAGGAACGGGTTCCAGCCGGCCTCGGCCAGTGCCTGGCGGCGGAATTCCGGGGTGGTCTGCTTGATCGGCTCTACCATCTTGATGCGGAATGGTTCGGGAATGCGTCGTGCCATGATGATGCTCCTTGCCTTGCAGCCAAGCTTCAGGCGCACGCCGGCATGCTGCCGGAGCGGGATCGCGCGCAGACAGGCGGCGTGTCAGCGAGGGCCACAAGCGTCAATTCAATTGTAGGAAAGGAAAAGCAGGGGCAGCCGGATGGCTGCGGCAGGCATCAGGCGCGCGGGAAGTCGTAGGCAAGAACGATGTCGAGGGTGTACCAGTGTTCCGTCAGGCAGCCGGACATGGCGGCAGCCCGGAACGAGCAAGCATTGCGCTTCATCGGGCAGTTTCTCCAGGGCTTGGCAACAGGTCGTGCCCATGCACGACAGACAACAGGCTACACCCGCTATCCGTCGTCAGCAAGCTGCGCTGCAACATGCGACGATAACAAAAACGCCACGAGGCAGACTCGTGGCGTGGCGGCAAAGCCGGGGCAAGGCGCGACCGCTTACTCCAGTCGCGGCAGCAGGCACTTCTGCCGCAGCAGCGGCTCCACCGCCTCTGCCGACACCGGCTTGGACAGCAGGTAGCCCTGCACCTGGTGGCAGCCTTCCTGTGCCAGGAACTGCCACTGCTCCACCGTCTCTACCCCTTCCGCCACCACCTGCATGTTGAGGTTTTTCGACATGTTGATGATGGCGCGGGTAATCGCGGTATCGTCCTGATCGCCCGGAATGTCGCGCACGAAGGAGCGGTCGATCTTCAGCTTGTCGGCCTTGAAGCGCTTGAGGTAGGCCAGACTGGAATAGCCAGTGCCGAAGTCGTCGATCGACATGCGGATGCCCATCGCCTGGATGGCGCGGATGGTCTGCACCGTCGATTCCAGGTCGTCCATGATCACGCTCTCGGTCACTTCCACATCGAGGCAGCTGCCCGGCAACTGGTACTCGGCCAGCGCGTCCTGCAGCAAGCCGACCAGATCTTGGTGACGGAACTGCAGCGCCGACAGGTTGACCCCCACCGTCATCAGCGGCAGCCCCTTGCCGTGCCATTCCGCGATCTGGCGGCAGGCTTCGCGGATCACCCAGTTGCCGATCTGCACGATATAGCCGCGTTCCTCGGCGACATCGATGAAGTGCAGCGGCCCCAGCAGCCCCAGCGTCGGATGGTTCCAGCGGATCAGCGCCTCGGCGCCGATGATGTTGCCGCTGCTCATCTCCACCTGCGGCTGGTAGTGCAGCACGAACTCGTGGCGGTCGACGGCGTGGCGCAGCTGGCTTTCGATGGCCAGGATCTCGCGCGCACGGGCGTTGAGATCGGCGGTGTAGAACTTGTAGTTGTTGCGACCGCTGGACTTGGCGTGATACATCGCCGCGTCGGCATTGCGCACCAGGGTGTCGAAATCGCGGCCATCGTCCGGGAACAGGCTGATACCGATACTGGCGGTGATCGCCAGCGAGTGGCTGTAGACGTCGATCGGCGCGGCGAACTCGGCGAGGATGCTTTCCGCCACATGCACCGCATCGGCGGCATCGTTGATCAGCGGCAGCAGCACCAGGAACTCGTCACCACCCTGCCGCGCCACCACTTCGCCGGCACCCAGCACGCGGCGGATGCGCTCGGAGGCGATCTTCAGCAGGATGTCGCCGGCGGCATGGCCCAGCGATTCGTTGATGGTCTTGAAGCGGTCTAGATCGAGCAGCAGCACGCCGAGCTTGCCGTTGTCGTGGGAGGCGTTCTGGATCGCCAGCAGCGCGCGATCCTGCAGGTGGCCGCGGTTGGGCAGGCCGGTGAGCACGTCGAAGTGAGCCAGGAACTGGATGCGCTCGTCGGCAGCCTTGCGCTCCGACTGGTCGCTGAAGATCGCCACGTAGTGCGTCACTTCGCCAGCCAAGCTCTTCACCGCATTGATCGCCAGCCACTCCGGGTACACCTCGCCGTTCTTGCGGCGGTTCCACACTTCGCCCTGCCACTGTCCCTGCTCGTTGAGCACCGACCACAGGCTGTCGTAGAACTCCTTGTTGTGGCGGCCGGAGCTGAGCACCGTTGGCCGCTGGCCCAGCACTTCGTCCTGGCCGAAGCCGGTAATCTCGGTAAAGGCGCGGTTGACGCTGCGGATGCAGACCTGCGCATCGGTGATCATGATGCCTTCGGCGGTGTTCTCGAACACCTTGGCCGCCAGCTGCATGCGCTCTTCCGCGGCACGGCGCTCGGAGATGTCGCGCACCATGCGCCACACCGCAGTGATGCGACCGTCGGCGTCGCGCATCGCCACCGTCTTGACGCTGACCGGGATGGCGCTACCGAGTCGGTTGATGTACTCGACCTCGAACTCGTCGCAGAAACCGAAGCGCATCACCTTGTTGTCGAGGTTGTAGCGCTCCACCGCCTCGCTGTTGTCGGAGACCACCTTCCAGAAGTTCTGCAGCTTGAGCTGGTCGAGGCTGTAGCCGATCAGGCTGAGGAAGGCGGGGTTGGCGTCGATCACCTGCCCTTCCAGCGAGCTGATCACGATGCCGTCCAGATTGGACCAGAACAGCTCGCGGTACTTGTTTTCGGAGCGGCGCAGCGCGTCTTCCACTTCGCGGCGGCGTTCGATGTCCGCCTCCAGCGCCAGCGTCTTGGCCTTCAGCTCGTCGATTAGCCGCTTCAATTCGGCGCGCATCCATTCCAGATGCTTGCCGACGGTGCCGATCTCGTCCTGGCGTCCCCACTGAAACGGCTGGTCGAGCTTCAGTGCGGCCAACTGTGTGGCCTGCTCCGACAGCTGGCGGATCGGCTTCAGGAAGCGCGAGTTGAGGATGCTCATGATCAGCACGATGGACAGCAGCAGCTGCGCCGCCACGATCAGCAGCAGGTCCTTCAGCTGGTTTTTCTGGGCAATGCCCAGATGCTCGGTGTCGAACTCGATGTTGACCTGGCCGATTTCCTCGCCGCGATAGACCACCGGTTTCTGCACGAAGGCCACGCCACCGATACGGCGTTCGCTGCGCAGCGCGGACAGGAAGATGGTATTGGACTGGGTGTCGGAAACGCGGACCGAAATGATGCGTTCGTCGTCCATCACCGACGATACCAGCGGTGCACCGGCCTGGCGGCTGAGGTTCCACAGCGGCTCCTGCATCCCCAGCGCCACGATCTCCAGCAGCCGGTTCTGGTCGACCGCCAGCTGCGTCTCCATCTTGTCGCGCTGCAGGTTGAAGCTGAGGAAACTGATCAACAGGGCGGGAAACAGCAGGCCGAGCACAACGGCAATCAGGAATGCCTGGCGCAGCGACAATCTGCCGCCAGGCTGGGAGTAATCAAACGTTTCTGCTTGTCTTGTCATATATCGGGTTGCCGCAGGGCTGCCACATTATTTTATTTTTAAGAAAAGCCTGACTGTTACCAAGCCAGTTCATTTGCCGCTCGCCACGGGTGGGGCGCTTGCAGGCCTGCAGTGACGACTGCAACGTGAATCCGCTTATGCGCCTGCGCTACAATCGTCGTACCGGATCATTGTGTCTCAGCGGCAAAGCGACTGCAAATGTTTGCCATCGCGCAGCGCAGCACGAGCCTGCTGCCGCTTTGCCTTACAATTATGCTTTATCGCGCGCGCCGGCAGCCGCAGGCGGGTTGTCGAAAGCGCACGGCGCTGCCTACAATCGCCGGCAATTATTTACAGGGTCACACACCAATGTCGCATCGTCATTACGACCAACTCATCACCGCACGCTGGATTATTACAGTAGAACAAGATGGTGTCATTCTTGACAACCACTCGCTGGCGATCAGCGATGGCCGCATTGTTGCCATTCTGTCGCCGGCAGAAGTCGCCGGCGTCAGCGCCAACGAACACCTGAACCTCGACAACCACGTGCTGATGCCGGGCCTCGTCAACCTGCACGGCCACTCGGCGATGACCCTGTTGCGCGGCATGGCCGACGACAAGGCGCTGATGGACTGGCTGCAGAACCACATCTGGCCGGCAGAGGGCAAGCACGTCAGCGATGCCTTCGTGTTCGACGGTGCGCTGCTGGCGATGGGCGAGATGTTCCGCAGCGGCACCACCACCATCAACGACATGTACTTCTTCCATGCCGCGATGGCGCGCGCCGCGCTGGCCGCCGGCATGCGCACCTTTGTCGGCTGTTCGATCCTGGAATTCCCGACTGTCTACGCACAGAACGCCGACGACTACATCAGCAAGGCGATGACCGAGCGCAGCCAGTTCCTCGGCGAGGAGCTGGTGACCTTCACCCTGGCACCACACGCTCCTTATACCGTAGCCGACGACACCTTCCGCAAGGTGGTGACGCTGGCCGAGCAGCAGGACATGCTGATCCACTGCCACATCCACGAGACCATGGATGAGGTCAACGGCAGCGTCGAGCAATACCAGCAACGGCCGCTGGCACGGCTGGCCAATCTGGGCCTGCTGTCGCCGCGCCTGATTGCCGCGCACATGGTGCACCTCACCGACGCCGAAATCGCGCTGGTGGCCAAGCACGGCGTGTCCATCGCGCACAATCCGACCTCCAACATGAAGCTGGCGTCCGGCATCGCCCCGGTACAGAAACTGCTGACCGCCGGCGTCAACGTCGGCATCGGCACCGACGGCGCGGCATCGAACAACAAGCTGGACATGCTGTCCGAAACGCGCATGGGCGCGTTGCTGGCCAAGGTCGGCACCCTCGACCCGACCGCGGTACCGGCCGCCACCGCCATCCGCATGGCGACGCTGCACGGTGCCCGTGCACTGGGCATCGAGCACAAGGTCGGCAGCATCGCCGTCGGCAAGCAGGCCGACCTGATCGCCGTCGATCTGGCCCAGATCGAGACCAGCCCCAACTTCGACCCGATCTCGCACATCGTCTATGCCGCCGGCCGCGAACAGGTCAGCCATGTGTGGGTCAATGGTCGCAATGTCCTGCGCGAGCGCAAGCTGACCACGCTGGACGAAGCAGAACTGAAAGCCCGCGCCGACAGCTGGCGCGTCCGCATTCTCGGAAATTAAGGAACCAGCATGAGCAACGTTGACGAACAGGAACTCGACAAATTCAGCCAGATCGCCCACAAGTGGTGGGACATGGACAGCGAGTTCAAACCGCTACATGAGATCAACCCGCTGCGCCTCGACTTCATCGACCAGCATGCGGCCCTGGCCGGCAAGGCGGTGCTGGATGTCGGCTGCGGCGGCGGCATCCTGTCTGAAAGCATGGCCCACTACGAGGCCAGCGTCACCGGCATCGACCTCGCCAAGAAATCGCTGAAAGTGGCGCAGCTGCACAGCCTGGAATCCGGCGTCAGCGTCAGCTACCGCTGTGTCGCGGTGGAAGACCTCGCCGCCGAGGCGCCAGCGAGCTTCGACGTGGTGACCTGCATGGAAATGCTGGAACACGTGCCGGATCCGCAAAGCATCGTGCGCGCCTGCGCGCAGCTGGTGAAGCCGGGCGGCTGGGTGTTCTTCTCCACCCTCAACCGCAATGCCAAGTCCTACCTGCTGGCGGTGCTGGGTGCCGAGTACGTGCTGAACATGCTGCCGAAAGGCACGCATGAGTACGCACGCTTCCTCAAGCCGTCGGAGCTGTCGCGCATGGCGCGCAACGCCGGACTGGGCGTAGAGACGCTGGCCGGCATCGGCTACAACCCGCTGACCCGCGTCTACAGTCTCAATGACGACACCGACGTCAATTACCTGATGGCCACCCGCCGCCTCGCCTGAGGCCGCCCCGGCCTGCGGCCAACCTCAAGGTTGGCCGCAACCGTCTGGACAACATGACCGCACCCCTGCTCTCCCCACCGCTACCCCCCGCCGCCATCCGCTGGCTGCACGCGCTGGACATCAGCGATCGCCCGACGCTGGCGCAATACGGCGCCGCGCGCGCCTATGCCCTGCTCAAGGCCGCTGGCCACACCGTGACACTGAAACTGCTGTACGCGCTGGAAGCGGCAATCCGCGGCGTGCACTGGTCGCAGCTGGACGATGACGACCGCCTGTGGCTGCGCACGGCGCTGGCACAGTTGCCGCCGCAACGACCGTTGCCGCCGCTGGCCGAGCGGCAGCGCTTCATGGCGCTGGCGCGCGAACTGGCGCAGCAGGCGGCCGCGGAAGGCGAGGTGCCGGTCGGCGCGGTGGTGGTCAGGAATGGCGAGGTGATCGGGCGCGGCTACAACCGTCCCTGCGCCAGCCACGACCCGTCGGCACACGCCGAGATGCTGGCGCTGCGCGACGCTGCGGCCAACCTTGGCAACTACCGGCTGGCCGGCTGCCAGCTCTACGTCACGCTGGAGCCGTGCCCGATGTGCAGCGGCGCCATCCTGCACGCGCGCATCGACCACGTGCTGTTCGGCGCCCTTGATGCCAAGACCGGCGCCGCCGGCAGCGTGCTGAACCTGTTTGCCGAGACTAAACTGAATCATCAGACCGCCATCGATGGCGGCATCGACGCCGAAAGCTGTGCCGGCCTGCTGGCCGACTTTTTCCGCCAGCGCCGCCACACCGCCAGGAAGGACGCGTGATGAAACGGCTATTGCTACTGCTGCTGTGCTGCAGCGGCAGCCTACTCGCCAGCCCGGCCGACTTCATCCTGCAGCAGCAGGACGCAGCGCTGGTGGCTGCCCATGCCAACCGCCTCAATCCCGGCCAGCCGTGGCTGCATGTCAGCGTCGACGAGCAGTCGCTCACCCTTTACGACCAGCGCGGCCTGCCGCAGAAACGCTACACCGTGTCCACCGCCAAAAACGGCGTCGGCGAGCGCGTCAACAGCTACCAGACCCCGCGCGGCTGGCACCGGGTGTGCGAACGCATCGGCGATGATGTCGCCGCCGACACCATCATCTACCGGCGCAAGGTGACACCGTGGAAATACACGCCGCAACTGGCTGCCGAAAACCCGGACAAGGACTGGATCCTGACCCGCATCCTGTGGCTGTGCGGCATGGAGCCGGGCAAGAACCAGGGCGGCGAGGTCGACAGCTATGACCGTGCCATCTACATCCACGGCGCCGGCCAGCACGTGCCGTTCGGCACGCCGACCTCGCGCGGCTGCGTGCGCATGCGCAACGAAGACGTGATCGAACTCTACAACCTGACCGCCAACGGCATCGACGTGCTGATCAGCGAAGAAAACTAGCCATGCTCAACCTGACCACCCCGGCCCTGCTGTTTCCGGCCATTTCCCTGCTGCTGCTCGCCTACACCAACCGCTATCTGGCCTTGGCCAGCATCATCCGCAATCTGTATGACGACTATCAACAGACCCCCAGCGACAAGCTGGTCCGGCAGATCGGCAATCTGCGCCGCCGCATCGCGCTGATCAAGTGGATGCAGAGCATGGGCGTGGGCAGCCTGTTCCTGTGTGTGGTGGCCATGTTCCAGATCTACACCGGTTGGCCGCAGGCGGCACAGATCACCTTCGGCACCAGCCTGCTGCTGCTGATCAGCTCGCTGGGCATGTCCTTGCTGGAGTTGCGCATGTCGACCGACGCGCTGAACATTCTGCTGTCCGACTTGGTTGCCGCCGAACGCGCGCGCGACAAGAGCCCACGCTGACGCGGCGGACAGGCAAAAAAAAACCTCCCCAGCCTAGTGGGGAGGTAACACCCGTGTCGTACCTGCAAGGTTCCCGATGGAACACGCAATAACAAGCGACGTTATTGCTCTTGAAGCAGCTGTCTCAACCATTTCCTTGCGAGCCACTTATGATGTTAGCCCCTCATGATCCTCGCCCGGCCCTGATTTAAACAAGCGTTTGAATCGTAAGGTGAGGTGCGTTTTCACGCAAGTGCTTTTTTGGCGCCGGCGGCGAAAACGGGTGATTTTGCAACACGCGGCGCGTGCGGCGCTGCCGCGCCGGGGCGCCGGTTTGATGCTAGAATGCGGATACAGTCCGATTGCCGGACAATATAAAGTTTACAGCGCGTACCGCAACGCCCCCAGTCGAATTCATCAGGAGCTTTAATGAGCTTCAAGGCCAACGATTCCCTCACCGAACAGATTGCCCGCTTTCTCGGCAACCAGATCATCACCGGCAACATGCTGCCCGGCGAACGCATCCAGGAACTGCGCATTGCCGCAGAACTGAACGTCAGCCGCGGCTCGGTGCGCGAGGCCTTGCTGATCCTGCAGCGCCGCCACCTGGTCGACATCTACCCGCGCCGTGGCGCCATTGTCGCCAGCATGACCGCTGGCGACGTGCGTGATTTCTTCGAGCTGTGGTTCGTGCTGCTGGAGCAGGCGGTATCGCATCTGGCGCACAACTGGCAGAACGATGACCTCGCCGACTTCTTCGAGCTGATGACCGCACTGGGCGAGTGCAACCGCAACGACGATCTCGACGGCTTCTACCGCCACGGCGTCAGCTTTCTCGGTGCGCTGTACCAGCATGCCGGCAACCGCTACCTGGCGCAGACGTTGCACGACCTACTGCCGCTGTCGCAGCGCTGCCTGTTTGCCATCCTGCGCGCCGGCAAGAGCCGCATCGAACAGACCCACGACTTCCTCGACGGCCTGCTGCAGGCGATCATCGCCCGCGACCAGTCCAGGCTGCGCCAGATGATCCAGCAGTTCGGCCACGACTACAGCCAGCTGGCGCAAGCCTCGGCCACGGCACTCGGTGCCGACGGCAGCTAAGCCGCAGCAGCCATGAAAAAGGCGGCCTCGCGGTCGCCTTTTGCTTGCTCACGCCGTGTCAGGCACGGCGCCGGTAATCGACAAAGCGGTACACCAGCCCGTTGGCCGCGGTCTGCGCCGGCTGCGGCGTGGCCAACCACTCCTCGTCATGCCACGCCGGGAAAGTGGCATCACCGGCCACCTCCAGCTCGATATGGGTCAGCCGCAGCTGGTCGGCCAGCGGTAGCGCCTGGCGGTACAGCTCGGCACCGCCGATCACGCACACCTCATCAACGTTGGCCGCCAGTGCCAGCGCCTCCTCCAGCGAGTGCGCTACCGCCACGCCCTCGTGCTGCCAGTCGGGCTGGCGGGTAATCACGATGTTCAGCCGGCCGGGCAAAGCGCGACCGATGGAATCGAAGGTCTTGCGCCCCATGATCACCGGCTTGCCCAGCGTCACCGCCTTGAAGTGTTTCAGGTCCTCCGGCAGATGCCATGGCAGGGTGTTGTCGATGCCGATCACGTTGCCGCGCGCCATCGCCGCCACCAGGGTCAAGGTTGGCCGCACGCTCATACCGCCACCTCCGCCTTGATATGCGGATGTGGGTCGTAGCCCTCCAGCGTAAAGTCCTCGAACTTGAAGGCAAACAGGTCGCTGACCTCCGGATTGATGCGCATCGTCGGCAACGGCCGCGGTTCGCGCGTCAGCTGCAGTTGCGCCTGCTGCAGATGGTTGCTGTACAGGTGGGCATCGCCCAGCGTGTGCACGAAGTCGCCCGGCTTGAGGCCGCACACCTGCGCCACCATCATGGTCAGCAGCGCGTAGCTGGCGATATTGAACGGCACGCCGAGGAAGATGTCCGCCGAGCGCTGATACAGCTGGCACGACAGCTTGCCGTCGGCCACGTAGAACTGGAACAGGCTATGGCACGGCGGCAGCGCCATCTCGTCCACCAGCGCCGGGTTCCACGCCGACACAATAAGACGGCGCGAATCGGGGTTGCGCCGGATCATGTCCAGCAGGTTGGCGATCTGGTCGATGTGGCGGCCATCCGGGGCCGGCCAGCTGCGCCACTGGTAGCCGTATACCGGTCCCAGGTCGCCATTTTCGTCGGCCCACTCGTCCCAGATGCGGACGCCGTTTTCCTGCAGGTAGCGGATATTGGTGTCGCCGGACAGGAACCACAGCAATTCGTGAATGATGGAGCGCAGGTGGCACTTCTTGGTGGTCACCAGCGGAAAACCGGCGGCGAGGTCGAAGCGCATCTGGTAGCCGAATACCGAACGGGTGCCGGTGCCGGTGCGGTCGGACTTGTCAACGCCGTGCGTCAGCACGTGCTGCATCAGGTCGAGATACTGTTTCATGACAGCGCCTGTAAATTGAATGCGCCAATTCTACTATCAACCGCAGGCGACGACACCAGCCGCGCGGCGCGCAGAGCACAGGCAAATGCGCTACCATCGCGCATCGAATCACTAACCCACAGGGTCACATCACCGCGCCATGGCTGAAGACTCAGACAAGGAAGACCGCACCGAGTCACCCTCGGCGCGGAAACTCGAACAGGCGCGCGAGGACGGCAACGTCCCGCGCTCGCGCGAGCTGAACACCTTTGCCGTCACCATGGCAGGCCTGGCCCTGCTCATCGCCACCGGCGGCCAGCTGTTCGCCGCCATGAAGGAAAGCATGATCGCCTGGTTTACCTTCAACCAGGAAAGCCTGCGCGACCCGTTGGTGATCATGGAGCGGCTGCGGCAGAGCGTACAGGACACCCTGCTGCAAATGGCGCCGCTGCTGGGCGGGCTGTTGCTGGTGGCGGCGCTGACACCGCTGCTGATCGGCGGCTGGAACTTCACCAGCAAGGGCTTCATGCCCAATTTCGGCAAGCTCAACCCGCTCAGCGGCATCAAGCGGCTGTTCTCGGTCAATGCCGCCACCGAAGGGCTGAAGGCGGTACTGAAAAGCGCACTGATCGGCGGCGTCGCCACCTGGGCAATCTGGAACGAGCGCGACGAGCTGATGGGGCTGATCAGCATGCCGCTGGATGGCGCGCTGCTGAAGCTGGTGGCGCTGATGGAGCACACCTTTCTGATGGTGGTCGGCGCCATGCTGCTGCTGGTGGTGCTGGATGTGCCGTTCCAGCTGTGGCAGTACCACAAGAACCTGCGCATGACCAAGGATGAAGTGAAGCAGGAATACAAGCAGCAGGAAGGCTCGCCCGAGGTCAAGGGCCGCATCCGCCAGCTGCAGCGCGAGGCGGCACGCAAACGCATGATGCAGGAGATCCCCAACGCCAACGTAATTGTTACCAACCCGACTCACTACGCCGTTGCATTCAAGTATGATGAAGAGATGGCCGCGCCGGTACTGATCGCCAAGGGCAGCCTGAAGCTGGCCGAGCGCATCATCAACGCCGGACAGGAGCACCGCATCGCCATCCTGCGCGCGCCCAGTTTTGCCCGCGCGCTGTACTTCAACGTCGAGCTGGGCGAGCAGATTCCGTCGCAGCTGTATACCGCTGCCGCGCAGGTGCTGGCCTATATCCACCAGCTGAAACACTTCGAGCAAACCGGCGGCCTGGCCCCGGTGTTCCCCGAGCAGCTGGACGTCCCTGCCGAACTTGACCCCGAAAGCAAACGCCAGCAACATACGCCGCCAAAAACCTAACGCAGCACGTCATCGCAACGAGGCATGAACACACTGCAGGACTTCCTGAAAAAGATTGATCTGAACACCCTGGCAGGCCCGGTCCTGATCATCCTGGTTCTGGCCATGATGGTGTTGCCGCTGCCGCCGGTGCTGCTGGACATCTTCTTTACCTTCAATATTGCCGTCTCCATCATCGTGCTGATGGTGGGTATCAACACGCGCGAACCGCTGGAATTCTCCTCCTTTCCCTCGGTGCTGCTGATCACCACCCTGCTGCGCCTGTCGCTGAACGTGGCCAGCAGCCGGGTGATCCTGCTGGAAGGCCATAACGGCTCCGCCGCCGCCGGCGCGGTGATCGAATCCTTTGCCCACTTCCTGATCGGCGACAACGTTACCATCGGCATCGTGGTGTTCATCATCCTGACCATCATCAACTTCGTGGTGATCACCAAGGGTGCCGGCCGTATCGCCGAAGTCTCGGCCCGCTTCGCGCTGGACGCGATGCCCGGCAAGCAGATGGCGATCGATGCCGATCTCAACGCCGGCCTGATCGGCGAGGACGAGGCGCGCACCCGCCGCGCCAAGATCGGCGAAGAAGCCAACTTCTTCGGCTCGATGGACGGTGCCTCCAAGTTCGTGCGCGGCGATGCCGTGGCCGGCATCATGATCATCGTGATCAACATCGTCGGCGGCCTGATCATCGGCATCGTGCAGCACGACCTGCCGGTGGCCGAGGCCGCCGAAACCTATACCCTGCTCACCATCGGCGACGGCCTGGTGGCGCAGATCCCGGCGCTGATCATCTCCACCGCCGCCGGCATGGTGGTGGCACGCGTCGGCACCGAAAAAGGCCTGTCGGAACAGCTGCTGGGGCAGATGTTCGCCAACCCGACGGTGCTGTACCTCACCGCCGCGGTGATCGGCATGCTGGGCCTGATCCCGAACATGCCGCACGTCGCCTTCCTGATGATCGCCGCTATCCTCGCCGGCAGTGCCCGCTGGCTGGAAATCAGCGCCGCGCGCCGTGCCACGCAGCCGGCCGAAATCGAAGTGCTGCCACCGGCGGTGCTGGACCAGCCGCTGACCGAAGTCAGCTGGAAAGACGTGCAGCCGGTCGATGCCCTCGGGCTGGAGGTCGGCTATCGCCTGATCCCGCTGGTCGATCGCGAGCAGGACGGCGAGCTGCTGCGCCGCATCCGCGGCATCCGCAAGAAAATGGCGCAGGAACTCGGCTTCCTGGTGCCGCCGGTCCACATCCGCGACAACCTGGAAATCCGCCCCAATGCCTACCGCATCCTGCTCAAGGGCGTGGAGGTGGGCAGCGGCGAGGCCTTCGTCGGCCAGTTCATGGCCATCAACCCCGGCCAGGTCAGCGGCGAGCTGCAAGGCACCCCGACGACCGATCCGGCCTTCGGCCTGCCGGCGATCTGGATCGACGCCAGCAAACGCGACGAGGCGCAGACGCTGGGCTATACCGTGGTCGACGCCAGCACCGTGGTCGCCACCCACCTGTCCAACCTGCTGCAGACCCACGCCGCCGAACTGCTCGGCCGCGAGGAAGTGCAGGCGCTGATCGACCATCAGGCCAAGGAAGCGCCGAAACTGATCGAGGACCTGGTGCCGAAGGTGGTGCCGATCGGCACCCTGCAGAAAGTGCTGCAGCAGTTGCTGACCGACGGCATCCACCTGCGCGACTTCCGTACCATCATCGAGACGCTGGCCGATCACGTCGGCGTCACCGCCGACATCGACGAGCTGACCTCGGCGGTGCGTACCGCGCTGTCGCGCGCCATCGTGCAGCAGCTGTTCCCCGGCGAGCAGGAGCTGCCACTGATGACGCTGGACCCGCAGCTGGAAGGCATCCTGCTGCAGGCGGTACAGAGCAAGGGCGGCGGTCTGGAGCCGGGTCTGGCGGAAAACCTGCTGGCCAATGCCGCAGAACAATCGGAACAAGTCGAAAACCAGGGCTTTAATCCCGTATTATTGACCCCACCGGCATTACGGCCTTTGCTGGCACGCTTTCTGCGCCGCGCCCTGCCGCAGTTACGCGTGATTTCGCATAATGAAATACCGGACAGCAAATCCATTCGTATAATTGCGGTGATCGGGGGGAGCAAAAGCTAACGCATCATGGTGGTCAGAAAGTTCTACGGCAAAACAACACGGGATGCGCTACGCCAGGTTCGCGAAGAACTGGGCGCCGATGCGCTGATCCTGTCCAACCGCCCTACCCTGGGCGGTGGCGTAGAGATCATGGCCGTCGCCGATGCCGATGTTTCCGCGCTGGCCACCACCCTGACACCGCCGTCGCAGCCGAAACACCCGCCACGCAATGCGCCGACACCGTCACCGGTGCCCGCGCCTGCCGCCGCTGGCGGCAGCATGAACCGCGCCATCGCCCGCACCTACGCGATGCCGGTGGAGCCGCTGGAAGCGCCTGCGGTGCCGACACCGCCGCCACCACCGCAGGCGAAAGCCAGCACCGAACCGAAACCCTTCCTCGCCCATGTGCAGGGCAACAGCCCGCCACCGAAGGCGGCGCCACAGCCGCAAGCGGCACCGGCCCGGCCTGCGGCCAACGTTGCCAGCAGCAACGATGCCGAGCGCGAGCAGATGGCGCAGGAATTGAAACAGATCGGCGACGAAATCAAGCAGCTGCGCAGCCTGCTGCAAAGCCAGCTGGCCGGTTTTGCCTGGTCGGACATGGAGCAGCGCACGCCCAACCGTGCTGAGCTGTTCCGCCACCTGCTCACCGCCGGCTTCAGTTCGACGCTGATCCGCCAGCTGACACAGAAGCTGCCGCCGCAGTACGAAGGCGATGTCGCACAGAAGTGGGCGCGCTCGGCGCTGATCCACAACCTGAAGTGCATGGATCCGCAGCACGACCCGATCGAGCGCGGCGGCATCTATGCGCTGGTCGGCCCCACCGGCGTCGGCAAGACCACCACCGTCGCCAAGCTGGCCGCCCGCGCCACCATGCGCCACGGCGCGCAGAACGTGGCGCTGATCACCACCGACACCTACCGGATCGGCGCCCAGGACCAGCTGCGCATCTACGGCAAGATCCTCGGCGTGCCGGTGTTCTCGGTGCAGAACGAAGGCGACCTGCAGCTGACGCTGGCCGATCTGGCGCAGCGCAAGATCGTGCTGATCGACACCGTCGGCATGGGCCAGCGCGACGCGCGGGTGCAGGCACAGCTGGACATGTTCAACCAGACCGGCCGCCCGGTGGAGCGCCTGCTGCTGCTGGCCGCCAACGCCGACGGGCACACGCTGGAAGACGTGGTACGCCACTACCGCGGCGACGGCCTCGCCGGTGCCATCCTGTCCAAGATCGACGAGGCACTGATGCTGGGGCCGGGGCTGGATGTCGTCATCCGCCACCGCCTGCGCCTGTTCTACGTCACCAACGGCCAGCGCGTGCCGGAAGACATCCACGCCGCCCATGCCGAGCTGCTGATCGACCGCGCGCTGCGCGCCGCGCAGCTGGCCTCGCCGTTCAATCCGGAAAGCGATGAAATGGCGATGCTCAATGCCGCGCAGTCCGGCTGGCTGTCATGAGCGTGCTGGATCAGGCTTCCGGCCTGCGCCGCCAGGCGCTGCACGACTACCCGCCGTCCTTCGCCTTTTTCGGCGCCGACCACTGCGGCCAGAGCACCGTCGCCGGCGAGCTGGCGGCGGCGCTGGCGCTGCAACGGCAACGCCCGCTGCTGATCGAGCACCACAACGGCCAGCAACTGGCGCGCCGCCTCGGCTTGCCGGCTGCCGGCACGCTGGGCAGCGTCGCAGTCAGCCTCGGCGATCTCAACGAACTGATGGTCAGCAACCGCCACGGCCTGACCCTGGTCAACCTCGCCGCCAGCGTCGACGAGCGCACGCGCCTGTCACCGCGCATCTGGCGCCGCCTGATCAACGAGTTCGCGTCGGTGGAACAGGACGCGGCGCTACTGCTGCTGGATACCCCGCCGCTGAGCGAAGACCCCGGCCCCTGCTGCATCGCCGACAACCTGGTGCTGGTGCTGACCCCGTCCTCCGACAGCCTGATGGGCGGCTACGCACAGCTGAAACGGCTGGCGCAGGACTACGCGCGCCGCCGCTTCAACGTGCTGGTCAACCGTGCGGCCAACTTTGACGAGGCGCAGGCGATCTTCAGCCGCCTGCAGCGCGTGGCCGGCGACTACCTGCCGGTCGGCCTGCGCTGGGTCGGTTTCGTCCCGGATGACAACACCATCAGAAAGAGTCAGACTTTACGGCGCCCGGTGGTGGAGGCGTTTCCGGACAGCGAGGCGGCGCACGCCTACCTGCAGCTGGCGCAGATGCTGCCGCAGTGGCACGCGCCCGACGACGACACCCCGCGCGGCAGTTATCTCGAACATCTTTTAATGACAAGCAAAGCGCTTGCAGATTTGACAGGTCATTAAATATGGCAGTAGCAAACAAATGGCAGGCCTATCAGCAGCACAGCCAGCGCGAAACCATCGACATCAACCAGCACGCGCCGCTGGTCAAGAAGCTGGCCAGCATGATGATGGCGCGCCTGCCGGCCAGCGTGGACATCAACGACCTGATCCAGGTCGGCACCATCGGCCTGATCGAGGCCGCGCGCCAGTTCGACAGCGCGCAGGGCGTGCTGTTCGAAACCTTCGCCAGCCAGCGCATCCGTGGCGCGATGCTGGACGAGCTGCGCCGCGAGGACTGGCTGCCGCGCCAGGCGCGACGCAATGTGCGCCAGATCGAAAGTGCCATCCACCAGCTGGAACAGCAGCTGGGACGCAGCCCGGCGGAAGGCGAGATCGCCGACAGCCTGTCGCTGCCGCTGAGCGACTACCAGGCGATGCTGGCGGAGTGCAAGGGGCTGACCCTGGTGCACTTCGAAGACTTCCACGATGACGAAGGCAATGGCAGCAAGCAGATCGACAACATCGTCGACAGCGACGCCGCCACCCCGCTGGACAACCTCGCCGAAGACCACTTCCGCAGCGCGCTGATCGACGCCATCAAGCTGCTGCCGGAGCGCGACCAGCTGGTGATGAGCCTGTACTACGAGCAGGACCTCAACCTGAAAGAAATCGGCGCCGTGCTGGGCGTCTCCGAATCCCGCGTCTCGCAGCTGCACAGCCAGGCCATCGCCCGCCTGCGCACGCGCCTGCGCGACTGGACCTGAACCCGCCACGCGTACGGAAACCATAGCCTGTGGATAAAATTAGCCTCATTGCCATCATCGGCGGCCTGACCGCCATCCTGGCCGGACAAGCGCTGGAAGGCGGCCACATCGGCTCGCTGATCCAGGTCACCGCCTTCATGATCGTCATCGGCGGTACCTTCAGCGCGGTGATGCTGCAGTCGACGCCGAAGCAGTTCCTCACCGGTCTGCGCATGGCCGGCTGGGTGCTGCGCCCGCCGGTACACGACCAGGAAAAACTGATCCGCGACCTGGTCAGCTGGAGTCAGGCGGCACGGCGCGGCGGCCTGCTGTCGCTGGAAGGCTATATCAACAACCAGAAAGACCCGTTCGTGCGCAAGGGACTGCAGATGCTGGTCGACGGCGCCGAGCCGCAGATCATCCGCGACGTGCTGGAGACCGAGATCGGCATCTTCGAGCACGCGCGCAAGCAGGCGGCCAAGATCTGGGAATCCGCCGGCGGCTACGCGCCGACGATGGGCATTCTCGGCGCGGTGCTGGGCCTGATCCACGTGATGGAAAACCTGTCCGACCCGTCCAAGCTCGGCGGCGGCATCGCGGTCGCCTTCGTCGCCACCGTGTACGGCGTCGGCATCGCCAACCTGTTCCTGCTGCCGATCGCCAACAAGCTGAAAAATCTGATCAGCCTGGAGGTCAACCTCAAGGAGCTGACGCTGGAAGGGCTGATCGCCATCGCCAACGGCGAGAATCCGCGCATCATCGAAGCCCGCCTGCGCAGCTTCCTCGGCCTCAACGACTGAGGCCACTTGGCTAAGGCATGGCGGCCAAGCTTGTGCCGCATCGCAGACAAAAACCCCCGCCAGCGGCCGCCGGCGGGGGTTTTGCGTTGCAAGGTTGGCCGCAACGGTGGCGGCGCGGCTATCAGTAACCCAGCCCCATCGCCTCGCGCACTTCCTTCATCGTCTCGCGGGCCACCAGTTCCGCCTTGTGGCAGCCCTCGAACACGATCTCCTTGACCAGGTTCGGGTTGGCCAGGTACTTCTCGGCGCGCTCGAACATCGGCTGCTGCTCGCGCACCACCGCCTCGATCACCGGCTGCTTGCAGTCCAGGCAGCCGATGCCGGCGCTGGTACAGCCGGCCTTCACCCACTGTTTGGTGTCGTCGCTGCTGTACACCTCGTGCAGCTGCCACACCGGGCACTTGTCCGGATTGCCGGCATCGGTGCGGCGCACGCGGGCCGGGTCGGTCGGCATCGCGCGGATCTTCTTGCTGACCTCTTCCGGCGTCTCTCGCATGGTGATGGTGTTCTTGTACGACTTGGACATCTTGTTGCCGTCCAGCCCCGGCATCTTCGACGCCGCGGTCAGCAGGGCCTCACTCTCCGGCAGGATGATCTTGCCCTTGTTTTCCAGATAGCCCTGCAGCCGCTCGCGGTCGCTGTTGCCGAGGTTCTGGCTGGCGGCCAGCAGCTCGCGCGCGGCCAGCAGCGCCTCGCCGTCGCCATCCTGCAGGTAGCGGGTACGCAGCTGCTCGAACTGCTTGCCAGCCTTGCCGATCTTCTTCACCGCCGCGCGGGCCAGTTCCTCGAAGTTCGGCTCGCGGCCGTACAGGTTGTTGAAGCGGCGCGCCACTTCACGCGTCAGCTCGATGTGCGGCACCTGGTCTTCGCCGACCGGCACCAGCCCGGCCTTGTACACCAGGATGTCGGCGGCCTGCAGCAGCGGATAGCCGAGGAAGCCGTAGGTGGCCAGATCCTTGTGGTTCAGCTTGTCCATCTGGTCCTTGTAGGTCGGCACCCGCTCCAGCCAGCCCAGCGGCGTCACCATCGACAGCGCCAGGTGCAGCTCGGCGTGCTGCGGCACCTTGGACTGGATGAAGATGGTGGCCTGTTCCGGATCGACACCGGAGGCCAGCCAGTCGATCACCATTTCCCAGATCGACTTCTCGATGATGGCGACTTCGTCGTAGTTGGTGGTCAGCGCGTGCCAGTCGGCGACCATGAAGTAGCAGTCGTGGCGGGTTTGCAGCTCGACCCAGTTCTTGATCACGCCGTGGTAGTGGCCCAGATGCAGGCTGCCCGTCGGGCGCATGCCGGAAAGAATGCGGTTGGCAAACATGGTGTGTCGGGTTCCGTGAGTGACAGGTTAAGGCTCAGAGCAAAAAGCCGAGCAGCTCGTAAACCATGGTGGTAAAGGGACGCAGGATCGGGGACAGCAGGCCGGTAAACACCAGTGCCAGCAGGATCCACATGCCGTACGGCTCCAGCCGCGAGAAGTTGTAGGCCAGCCGGTGCGGCAGCAGGCTCTCCACGATGCGGCCGCCGTCCAGCGGCAGGATCGGCATCAGGTTGAGCACCATCAGCACCACGTTGATGCCGATACCGGCCTGGCTCATCAGCGCCAGCGGCCGGCTGTAGTCGTTGTCCATCACGATGGCGAGCTTGAGCAGCAGCACCCACATGATGGCCATCACAAGGTTGGCCGCAGGACCGGCGGCGGCCACCCAGCGCATGCCGACACGCGGATTGCGCAGCGCGCCGAAATTGACCGGCACCGGCTTGGCCCAGCCGAACAGGAAACCGCCGATCACGACCGACAGCAGCGGCAACAGCACGGTGCCGACCGGGTCGATGTGTTTCAGCGGGTTGAGCGTCATGCGCCCCATCATGTAGGCGGTGGCGTCGCCAAAGCGCTTGGCGGCGTAGGCGTGGGCGGCTTCGTGCAGGGTGATCGCCAGCAGCACCGGCAGTGCGTAGATGGCGATCTTCTGGATCAGGTTCAGTTCTTCCAAGAGGGTTTCCTTGTCGGGTTACAGGCCCAGCAGCGCCGGGTCGCCCTTGCCGCGGCGGATCAGCTCGATGCCGTCGGTCATGTCGATCACGGTGGTTGGCTCGGTGCCGCACCAGCCGCCATCGATCACCAGATCGACCAGATGTTCCAGCCGTTCGCGGATTTCGTAGGGATCGGTCAGCGCCTCGGCGTCGCCCGGCAGCAGCAGGGTACAGGACAGGATAGGCTCGCCCAGTTCTTCCAGCAGCGCCAGCGTCACCGGATGATCCGGCACGCGCAGGCCGATGGTGGCGCGCTTGGGGTGCAACGTGCGCTTGGGCACCTCGCGGCTGGCCTGCAGGATGAAGGTGAAGCTGCCCGGCGTCGCCGCCTTCAGCTGGCGGAACTGTGCATTGTCCACCCGCGCGTAGTTGGCCAGTGCCGACAGGTCGGCGCAGACCAGGGTCAGGTGGTGCTTGAGGTCGAGCTGGCGGATCGCCAGCAGCCGCTCCATCGCCTTCTTGTCGCCAAGATGACAACCCAGCGCGTAACAGGAGTCGGTGGGATACACCACCACCCCGCCCTCGCGGATGATCTTGGCCGCCTCGCGGATCAGTCGCGCCTGCGGCGTTTCCGGGTGGATCATGAAAAATTGCGACATCGGCTACTCCTCAACGTTGGCCGCAGCGCGGTGGATGCATGGCGCCAGTGCCTGCCAGATCGGCTGGCAGATCGGCGGCAGGTCGGTGGTGCTGCCGACATCGCGGCCGCCCTCGCCCGGGGCATGAAAATCGCTGCCGGCGCTGGCGTACAGGCCGTGCTTCTGCGCCACCAGCGCGAAGCGCAGCATGTCGTCCAGGCTGTGGCTGCCGCTGACCACTTCCAGCGCCTCGCCGCCGGCGGCCTTGAAATCGGTCACCAGCCGCTCGATCAGGGTGCGGCCCATGTCGTAGCGGCCGGGATGCGCAATCACCGCCATGCCGCCGGCGCCGCGGATCCAGCCGACCGCATCTTCCAGCGTCGCCCACTCGTGCGCCACGTAACCGGGCTTGCCGGTGGTCAGGTATTTGCGGAACACGCTCTTGACGTCCTTAACCTCGCCGCTTTGCACCAGATAGCGGGCAAAGTGGGTGCGGCCGATCATCTCCGGATTGGCCGCCAGCCGCATCGCGCCGTCGAAGACGCCGGGAATGCCGATCTTGGCCAGCGATTCGCCCATCTGCCGCGCGCGCTCGACGCGACCGTCGCGGATGGACTGCAGCCCGGCGCACAGCGCCGCGTTGTCCGGGTCGATGCCGAGGCCGAGGATGTGCACGGTGTGGCGCGCGTTCCACGTCACCGACACCTCGACACCGTCGAGGAAATCGACGCCGGCGGCCAGCGCCGTGGCGCGTGCCTCGGCGAGGCCAGCGGTGCAGTCGTGGTCGGTCAGCGCCAGCAGGCTGGCCTCGCGCGCCGCGGCACGCCGGATCACCTCTGCCGGCGGCAGGCCGCCGTCGGAGGCGGTGGAATGAAAGTGCAGGTCGATGCTCGCCATGTCAGTTACCGGGCTTGGCCGCCTGGCGTGTCGCTTCGCGCGCCTGCCAGTCCGCCAGTTGGCGGCGGTAAAGCTGCACCGCCGCATTGTAGGTGTCCCACACGCAGGGATCGCAGCCGCTGCCGCAGCACATGTCGTCGCTCGGCGCTTCCGGTGCCTCCGGCATCGGGTCGAACACGTCGTCCGTCACACTCACGCCGCGATCACCTTGATCTCGAAGCCGTCGCCGGACACCACTTGCCCGGCGCGGATCTTGTTGGTCTTGCGCAGCTCGACCTGACCGTCGACCAGCACATTGCCGTCGGCAATGAACTGCTTGGCGATGCCGCCGGTCTCCATGATGCCGGTGGTCTTGAGCAAATCACACAACGCGATGTATTCACCGCGCAATTCAAAGATTTCGTTCATGTTCTGCACACTGTCTTTTGACAGCCTTGTGAGTGGCCTGTGCATAAGCGGCACAAGCCATTGATCAAATTAGTCATTTTCACGCTGCCCATTTTTTGGGCAATCACGCCAGACTTTCCACACCGCGACGGGACAGGGCTGTTGAGTGGCTGTGGACAAGCGCCACAAGCTCCTGATCAGACAGGGAAAAGTCGCGGCTGTTCAAAAATTGGGCAGCTGCGGCAGCCACTGCTGCAGCGCGCGCCACGCTGCGGCCAACCTTGCCTGCCGCGTCCCGGCCAGCAGCAGCGGCGTGACGCCGGCGTCGGCCAGCGCCTGTTGATACAGGCCGAACAGCCAGTCGCGCTGCTGCGGATGGCTGCGCAGCGGGTCCGGCTGCCACGGGATGTCGGGACAGGCCAGCAGCGTCAGCGCGTAGTCCTGCGGCCGGTCCAGCGCCAGCAACGCCGGCTCGGCGGCGCCGAACGCCACCTCGGCCCAGATGCGGCAGGTCAGCACCGTGGTGTCGCACAGCAGCACGCGGGCGCCACTGGCCGCGGCGGCGGCTTCGGCCGCCAGCTGGCCGCGGGCAATCGCCAGGATGTCGGCGGGGCTGACGTGGTAGGCGCGCGCGGCGTAATACTGGCGCGCGTACTCCGGCACCCACGCGGCGGCGATACCCTGCGCCTGCAAGGCGGCACCCAGCTCGGCGGCCAACGTGCTCTTGCCGCAGGACTCCGGCCCGACAATGGCAAGCCGTAACGGCACGGGATAAGTCGGCAACATAAGCCGCCATTATACGCTGTGCACCGGCCACACGGAAAACGCCCACACGCTGCGGGGACAGCAGTGTGGGCGGCATGTGTACGCGCTGTGGACAACTGCGCTAACTGACTGATGGCAAAGGGCAAGCCGTGCGCTGCACAAAAAACAGGCAGTGGCGGCGATTTACCCACGGCCGGACTGCATAGCGCTGTGGGCGGCCTGTGGACAAGCGGCACAAGCCCTTGATCCGGCAGGCGGAAAAAGACGGCGCCTGTTTTTTAGGCAGCCGGCGTCAGCTCGCCGCGGCAGTCTTCCGCCAGTCGCGCACGAACTTCTGCGGGACTCAGCGGCTGCGACAGCAGCCACAGCAGCTTGGCCTGCGCCGCCTCCGGCGTCATGTCGCCACCGGCCACCGCACCGGCCTGCGCCAGCGGCTGGCTGGCCGCGTAGGCGCCAACCGCCACCGCGCCACGCACGCACTGCGTCAGGTTCAGTACCACGCAGCCCCTGGCGCTGGCGGCCTTTACCCCGGCCAGCAATTCGGCGTCGGCCGGGGTGTTGCCGTTGCCGTAGCTGAGCAGGATTGCCGCGTCGGGCGTGTCCTGCGCCAGCCAGCGACCGAACGCCGCCGCCATCGCGCCGGGCAGCAGCATGCCGCAGCGGATGTCGGGGCTGGCCGGCAGCTGCGGCCGGAACGGGCCGCTGGCCTGGCGCCAGCCGGCGCGGTGCCACTGCGGCTGGATGCCGAACTGCGCCAGCGGCGGCGCATTGGGGCTGTCGAAGCCGGCAAAGCTGGCGGCGTCCAGTTTGCGCGCACGCACGCCGCGCAGCAGCAGGCGGTTGAAGCTGATCGCCACCTCGTGCAGCTCGCTCTGGCAGGCGGCCTCGATCGCGTCGGCGAGGTTGCCCCAGCCGTCGCTGCGCGGATGCACCAGCGGCAGCTGCGAGCCGGTGACCACCACCGGCTTGGCCAGCCCCTGCAGGCAGAACGCCAGCACGCTGGCGGTATAGGCCATGGTGTCGGTACCGTGGATCACCACAAAGCCGTCGAAGGCGTCATGGTTGGCCGCAATATCGGCCACCAGCCGCTGCCAGTCGGCCAGCGTGATCGCCGACGAGTCCAGCAGCGGCGCGTATTCGCGCACCTCCCAGCTCACCCCGTCGCGCGCCAGCCGCGCCAGCTGTTGCGGCAGGAAGCCGGGCACCGGCGCCAGCCCCTCGGGGGTGTGGTCCATGCCGATGGTGCCGCCGGTATAAAGAATGAGCAGTCGCTTCATCACAGGTACTCCTGACAACAATGACTAAATGATAGGCGTCGCCCGCGGTGGCGGGCCGACGGAAAAACGGCGTGGCTCCGTGCCGGAGGCCACGCCGCTGGTGACGGTTACAGATTGTGCACCAGGATGCCGGCGATCAGCGCCGGCGCCACGTAGCGGCAGAAGCCGCGCATCGCCCGCAACCAGGCCGGCACCCGCTCGCCGGCGGACAGCTCGGCCTCGATCACCGGCCACACCTTCCAGCCGACGAAGATCGCCAGCAATACCTCGCCCACCGGCATCAGCAGCTTGGAGGTGAGGAAGTCGAGCAGGTCGAAGAAGCCGAGGCCGAACACGGTGTACTCGCTCCAGATACCCAGCGACAGCGACGCCGGAATGCCGAGCAGGAACACCAGCAGCGACACGCCCAGCGCCGCCGCCTTGCGGCCAACCTTGAACTCGTCGATCACGAAACTGACCACCACCTCCAGCAGCGACACCGACGAGGTCAGCGCCGCCACCAGCAGCAGGAAGAAGAACAGCACCGCAAACAGCTGGCCGCCCACCATCTGCGCGAACACCGCCGGCATGGTGATGAAGGTCAACCCCGGGCCGGCCGACGGATCGAAACCGAAGGCAAACACCGCCGGCAGCACCATCAGTCCGGCAAGGAAGCAGGTCAGCACCGTCAGCGCGATCACCCACAGCGAGGAGCTGAGCAGGTTGGCCTCCTTATCGACGTAGGAGCCGTAGGTGATCATGATGCCCATGCCCAGCGACAGCGAGAAAAACGCCAGCCCCATGGCATCGACCAGCATGCTGCCGCTGACCTTGGAGAAGTCCGGGGTCAGGAAATACAGCAAGCCTTCCATCGCACCGGGCAGGGTCAGCGCGCGCGCGATCAGCACCAGCATCAGCACGAACAGCGCCGGCATCAGGAATTTCGACAGGTTCTCGATGCCCTTCTGCACGCCGCCGATCACCACCGCCAGCGTCAGGCCGGCAAACAGCCCGTGATACAGCAGCGGCAGCGCCGGATCGGTGATGAAGCCGTTGAAGATATCGCCCAGCACCTTGGCGTCGGAAGTCAGGATCTCGCCGCCGAACGACTTGCCGATATAGGCGATGGTCCAGCCGCCGACCACACTATAGAAAGAGTAAACCAAGAAACACACCAGCACGCCGACGAAGCCGACCAGCGGCCAGCGACCACCGCGCAGATCGCGGAAGGTGCCGACCGCGCTGTTGCCGGCGGCGCGGCCGAGTGCCATTTCGCCCAGCATCAGCGCGAGGCCGACACTGAGACAGATCAGGAAGTAAATCAGCAGGAACGCCCCGCCGCCATTGGTGGCGGCCACGTAGGGGAATTTCCAGATTGCGCCCAGGCCGATGGCCGAGCCGGTTGCTGCCAGGATGAAACCGAGGCGCGAGCCCCATTGAGATCTAGCCATACATCACTTCTTTTCAAAAACGGAACGAAAACCGCCGGCGGATAGCCGGCTGCGCAAGAAACCGCCAGGTCGGTGAACCGGGCGACTCGTCTGGCGCTCGTTGCAGCCGCCGGCCGGCATGATTGCTGCCGGTTGACGGATGACTGCAGCCGGGTAGGCTGTCCGTCGCGGGCCAGGCAGGCGCAGTACCGGTTGACTGCGCGCCGCCGCCCGCTCGGGAAAGAACGCATGGCCTTGTCAGAAAGCCACGACCGCCCGCGGCCATGTCGGCAGGGGCGGTCCTGTATACGGAATACAATCGGCGAAAATACCATGTCTTCCGGCGCAGGGAAACCGCTGGCGGCCACGGCTGCGTTGCAAGCCGCACCCGCTATGCGTATACTCTGCGCTCGCCTTGTGCGGGTGTAGCTCAATGGTAGAGCAGAAGCTTCCCAAGCTTACGACGAGGGTTCGATTCCCTTCACCCGCTCCATGACCGCCCTCCCCCTTTGACCGTCCCAGAACCGCACGCCCATGAACTGGAACTCCGGCCGGCTATGGCTCAAAATCTCCGTCTATACGCTGCTGACACTGGGCATCCTGTTCGTTGCCATCCTGACGCTGTTCTTTACCCGTTTTGACGCCGACAGCGCGCGCCGCAACCTGGAGCGTTCGCTGGCCGACAGCGGCCGCACGCTGAGCATAGGCGGCACCATTTCGCCGATGCTGTTGCCGTCGCCGGGGCTGGAAATCAGCGAGGTGCGCGTCAGCGAACAGGACGGCAAGACCCCGTTTGCCCACGTCGCGCAGATCGAGGCGCGGCTGGCGTGGCTGCCGCTGCTGTTCGGCCGCCTGGAAATCACCCATGTCGCGCTGCACGACGCACAGCTGACCGTGGTGCGGCAGACCGACGGCAGCCTCAATTTTGCCGACCTGCTGCGCAGCCGCCCGTCGAGCAAGTTCATGTTCAACCTCGATTCGCTGGCCATCAACGGCACCCGCCTGGAATACCAGGACCGCGTCAACGGCCAGCTGCTGAAGCTGGAGGACGCCAGCCTGCTGGCCGACGAACTGCGCGCCAATGCGCAGATGGCGTTCGGCGGCCGCCTGCAAAGCGGCGGCCGGCTGGTGAACCTGTCGCTAACCGCGCCGTTCACCCGCAACGACGACCAGATCGACATTCCGCAATTCAGCGCCACCGCCATCAGCAGCAGCGAAGAGCTGGGCGAGATCCGCGTCAACGCCAGCGGCAAGCTGCAGCTGAACCTGGCCACGCTGCTGGCGCAGGGCGAGGCGCTGAAGGTCGCCATCGACACCACCAAGCCGAGCAGCCACAGCGAGATCCTGATCCCCACCGTCAGCGCCAGTCTCAGCGAACTGAACACGCCGGCGGCCAGCCTCAGCGGCAACATCAGCTACCAGCGCACGCAGTACCGTTTCAGCAGCCGGCTGGCACAGCTGCAGCTCAACCAGAACGGCCTGTTCGCCGCCAGCAGCAATAACGACTTCTCGTGGAGCGTCGGCCCGCACTCGCTGAACATGGTGGTACAGGCGCCGTTGAAGCTGGCGCAGTTCAGCCTGCTCAGCATGAGCCCGCTGACGCTGTCGGCACACCTGAAGACACCGGAACTGCCGCGCGGCCAACTGCGCGCCACGCTGCAGGGCGCGCTGGAAGGCGACCTCGCCGACAGCCGCCTCAACCTGCGCGTCAGCGGCGAGCTGGACGGCGCCAAGCTCGCCTCCACCATCACCCAGTACGGTTTTGTCGCGCCGCGCCACGAGGCGACGCTGTCGATCGGCAAGCTCGACCTCAACCGCTACCTGCCGGAACAGAAGGCGGAGCAGGCGGTGGCGCTGTTCCAGAACGACAAGCCGTTCCGCCTCGACTGGATGGACTTCATCAATGTGCAGGGCAAGCTCGCCATCGGCGAGCTGGCGGTCGGCAATTTCCGCGTCAACGGCATCAACGCCGATGTCACCGGCACTCCGCAGCAGCTGCAGCTGGACAACCTCACCGCCGACATCTACGAAGGCCACCTCACCGGCCGTGCCACGCTGTTCCGCGAGCGCATCCCGCGGCTGACGCTGCAGCAGGAGCTGACCGGGATGCAGATCCGGCCGCTAATGCTGGACCTGTTCGCCTTCAGCCGCATCGAAGGCAGCGGCAACGGCTGGGTGCAGCTGGAGGCAAAGGGGCAATCGCTGCAGGCGCTACGCAACACCCTCAACGGCAAGGTCGCCGCGCGGCTGGAGCGCGGCGCGCTGACCGGTATCGACCTCGTCGCCGCGCTGCGCGACCTGCCCGGCGAGAGCGAACGCTGGAACGGCCCGGTCAGCACCGCGCCGGACCAGAAAACTACCTTCTCCGCGCTGTCGGCACAGTTCGAGCTGCAGGACGGCGTGGCGCGCAACCAGGACATGAAGCTGGCATCGTCGCTGGTCAATGTCCGCGGCAGCGGCAAGTTCGACCTGACGCAGAGCATCATCGACTACACGCTGGACGTGCAGGCCAACCCCAGTGCCTTCGCCAGGCTGGGCGGCATCAGCATCCCGCTGAAGATCACCGGCCCGCTGCAGCAGCCGGTGTACTCGCTGGACTTCAACGCCATGGTCAAGGGCAAGAAAACCGAGGGCGAGAAACAGCAGGTGCTGAAGCAGGAACTGGGCAAGCAGATCACCAGCATCCTGCCGGTCAAGCCGGCACCGTAGACGCAGCCGGGTACGAAGCATTGATTGCGGCCAACCTTGGCATCAAGGTTGGCCGCAATGCTTTCTACCGCTCGGCTCACCATGCTGACAGCTGCAGGCCTCACGGTACCGCGGGTGAACACTGGGGACGCTGTTACTGTCGACACTCAGCAACCGCCCGCCCGCGCCATGCGCACCGCCCCCCGCCGTCAAACCCGATGTCGCGACACCGCAGCGGACCCAAAAAAATGGCGGCCAACCCTGAAGCCAAGGTTGGCCGCCATCTCCGGCAACAGTCCAAGCGCCACTAGCCCTGCAGCAGCAACGCCTCCGCCTGCGCCAGCGCCGCCGGCCGGCCGAGCAGCACCAGCACGTCGCCTTCCTGCAATTCCGAATCCGCGGCCACGTGGGCGAGACGGACGTTGCGACGGCGGATGCCGCGCACCCCGACGCCGAGGCTGTCCAGCTTCACCCCGCCCAGCGGCATGCCGATGGCGTGGGCGCCAGCCACCAGTTGCACGCTGAGCAGGCGCGGCTGATCGCTGTCGTCGATGCCGTCCAGCTCGTCGCTGGCGCCGCGGAAGAAGCCGGTGAACAGGCTGTAGCGCTGTTCGCGCACGGTGCGGATGCGGCGCAGCACGCGGCTCATTGGCACCCCCATCACCATCAGCGCGTGCGAGGCCAGCATCAGGCTACCTTCCATCACCTCGGCCACCACCTCGTCGGCGCCGGCTTCGCGCAGGCGGGTGATGTCGGAGTCGTCGATGGTACGCACGATCACCGGCAGGTCGCGGCGCAGGTCGTGCACCATGTGGATGATGCGCTCCGAGGCATGGGTATCGGCAAAGGTGATCACCACCGTCTTGGCGCGCATCGCGCCGGCCGCCATCAGCACCTCGCGCTTGGCGGCATCGCCGAACACCACCGGGTCCCCCGCCTCGCCCGCCTCGCGCACCCGCTCCGGGTCCATGTCCAGCGCGAAAAAGGAAATGCCCTCCGCCTCCAGCAGGCGCGCCAGCGACTGGCCGCTGCGGCCGTAGCCGCAGATGATCACGTGTTCGTCCTTGGCCATGCTCTGCACCAGTACCTGGTGCAGGTCCACCGCCTGCAGCGCCCAGTCCTGCTTGATCAGGCGGCTGCAGATGCGCTCGGCGTGCTGGATCAGGAACGGCGCCACCAGCATCGACAGCACGATCGCCGCCAGCGCCGACTGCTCCACCGGCGACGAGATCAGCCCCAGGTTGCCGGACAGCGCCAGCAGCACGAAGCCGAATTCGCCGCCCTGCGCCAGCGCCAGCGCGCCTTTCAGGCTGTCCCTGGCACGATGGCCGAACAGCCGCGCCAGCAGGTACACCACCGCCAGCTTCACCGGCAGCAACAGCAGCAGCATCACGCCGATGTCGCCGGCACGGTCGAGCAGCACGCCGATGTCCAGCTTCATGCCAACGGTAACGAAAAAGAAACCGAGCAGGATGTCGCGGAACGGCTTGATATCCTCCTCCACCTGGAAGCGGTACTCCGTTTCCGAGATCAGCATGCCGGCGACGAAGGCGCCCAGCGCCAGCGACAGGCCGGCCAACTGGGTGAGAAAGGCAATGCCCAGCGTCACCAGCAGCACGTTGATGGTGAACAGCTCGCCGGAGCGCTGCCGTGCCACCAGGTGGAACCACGGCCGCATCAGGCGCTGGCCGAACACCAGCAGCAGGCTCATCACCACCACCACCTTGACCAGCGCGAGGCCAAGGTCCATCCACAGCCGGTCAGAGTTGGCCGCAAACGCCGGCAGCAGGATCAGCAGCGGCACCACCGCCAAGTCCTGGAACAGCAGCACGCCGATCGCCAGCTGGCCGTGCGGCTGCGCCATTTCCAGCCGCTCCGACAGCAGCTTGCTGACGATGGCCGTCGACGACAGCGCCAGCGCACCGCCGACGGCAAAGCCGGCCAGCGGACTGCCGGTCAGCCACCACACGATGGCGCCGATCAGGAACAGGGTCAGCAACACCTGCGCGAGGCCGATGCCGAACACCAGCTGCCGCATCGCCTTCAGCTTGGCCAGCGAGAACTCCAGCCCGATGGAGAACATCATGAACACGATGCCGATTTCGCCGAGGAATTCGGTCTCCTCGCCCTGCGGGATCAGGCTCATCACGCCGGGGCCGGCCATGAAACCGACCACCAGGTAACCCAGCATGGGTGGTACGCGCAGACTGCGGCACGCGGTCACCGCCAGCACGGCGACCAGCAATACCAACACGATGGGAGACAGGGAGTGCATCGAAAAAACGGCTCCAGAAGAGAATTGAATGGCGCTCAAGCAAAACTTGCACCTGCCAGGCAGTGCCCGGAGATTATAAGCTGATATAATTGCGCATTATGAAAAATGACCAAAAACAATCCTGCCTCGCGCTGGCGCGCGACGTCCTCGCCATCGAGGCCGCCGCCATTACCCGGCTGGCGTCGCGACTGGACGACAGCTTCAGCGCGGCGGTCGCCCTGATCCTGGCCTGCGAAGGCCGGGTGGTGGTCAGCGGCATGGGCAAGTCCGGCCACATCGGCAACAAGATCGCCGCCACGCTGGCCAGCACCGGCACGCCGGCGTTTTTCATGCATCCGGCAGAAGCCGCCCACGGCGACCTCGGCATGCTGACCGAACGCGACATCCTGCTGGCGCTGTCCAACTCCGGCGAGAGCGACGAGTTGCTGGCGCTGTTGCCGGCGCTGAAGCGCAAGGGCGTGCCGATCATCGCACTGACCGGGCGCCCGCAATCGACGCTGGCGACCGAGGCCAGCATCCACCTCGACGCCGGTGTGGAGAAGGAAGCCTGCCCGCTGGGGCTGGCGCCGACCGCCAGCACCACCGCGGCGCTGGCGCTGGGCGACGCGCTGGCGGTGGCGCTGCTCGACGCACGCGACTTCAAGCCGGAAGACTTCGCGCTGTCGCATCCCGGCGGCAGCCTCGGCCGCAAGCTGCTGGTCCACATCAGCGACCTGATGCACGGCGGCGAGGCGCTGCCGCGGGTCAACAGCGGCAGCAGCCTGAAGGACGCGCTGCTGGAGATGACGCGCAAGGGCCTCGGCATGACCGCGGTCTGTGCCGCCGACGGCCAGCTGCTCGGCATCTTCACCGACGGCGACCTGCGCCGCACGCTGGACAAGAGCCTGGATCTGGCCGGCCTGCGCATCGACGACGTGATGGCACGCCAGCCGCGCACCATCGAGTCACACCGTCTGGCCACCGAAGCGGCCAACGAAATGGAACACCACAAGATCAACGGCCTGCTGGTTACCGACCGCGCCGGCAATCTGGTGGGCGCCCTGAACATGCACGACCTGCTCAAGGCAGGCGTGGTCTGAGAGACACCATGCAAACCATCACCGAACTGGCCAAACGCACGCGACTGCTGATCATGGATGTGGACGGCGTGCTGACCGACGGCCGCATCTTCATCACCGCCAGCGGCGAAGAGCTGAAAGCGTTCAACACCCTGGACGGTCACGGCCTGCGCATGCTGCAGTCCACCGGCGTACAGCTGGCGATCATCACCGGCCGCGACGCCCCCGGCGTCGCCCACCGCGCCCGCGGCCTCGGCATCGACCACTACTACGCCGGCGTACACGACAAGCGCACCGCGTTTGCCGAACTGCTGCACAAAACCGGCCTCACCGCCGAAGACTGCGCCTACATCGGCGACGACGTCATCGACCTGCCGGTGATGAGCCGCGTCGGCCTGGCGGTGGCGGTACCGGACGCGCCCAGCTTCGTGCGCCAGCACGCCCACTTCGTCACCGGTTGCAGCGGCGGCCAGGGCGCAGTGCGCGAGCTGTGCGAGCTGATCCTGCAGGCGCAGGGCAACTACGACCGCCTGATGGCCGGCTACCTGGCATGAACCGCGCCGCCCGCCTGTTTCCGCTGGGCCTGATGCTGGGCATGGCCCTGCTCGCCTTCTGGCTCAACGTGCTGACCATGCAGCGCGGCGATGCGCCGGGCAAGATCGACCTGAGCCGCCCGGAGTACACCATCAACCGGCTGACGGCAAAGCGCTTCGACGCCCAGGGCCGGCCGCAGCAATACCTGCAGGCGACCCAGATGTGGCAACTGCCGCGCAATCCGAATGTCTATCTCAGCAAGCCGCGTATCGAAGTCTTCCTGCAGGGCCTCCCCGACTACACGGTGACGGCCGCGGCCGGGCGCTACCACAAGCAGCAGAAAACGGCGGACTTCAGTGATAATGTGCGCTGGGAACGCAAGGCCACCGCCGACGCCCCGGCTATCCTGCTGCAGACCTCGGTGCTGCATGTCGACACCGTGGCGCGCAGCGCCAGCAACCGCGCGCCGCTGGTGGCCGACTACGGCACCTCGCAACTGAAATCGACCGGCTTCATTTACCAGCAGGACAGCGGCCAGCTGAACCTGCTGTCCAACGTAAGGATTACCTATGCGCCATAGTGTGCTGATCGCGCTGACCGCCCTCGTGCTGAGCGCCCCTGTCATGGCTGAAAAGGCCGACAGCGAAAAACCGATCGAACTGTCTGCCGACCGCGGCTCGCTGGACCAGAAAAAAGGCGTGACGGTATGGGAGGGCAATGTCGTGGTGGTGCAGGGCACGCTGAACCTGAAAGCGCAGCGCGTGACCGTTACCCGCGATGCGCAGGGCAACCAGCAGCTGCAGGCGCAGGGCAGCCCGGTCACCTTCCGCCAGAAGGTCGACGGCAGCAATGAATACGTCGAAGGCAGCGCCAGCAACGTCAACTACAACACTGCGGCCAACCTTGCCACCCTGACCGGCAACGCCCGCGTCAAGCGCGGCCAGGATTCGGTCAGCGGCGCCGTCATCGTCTACAACACCGCCACCGAGACCTACCAGGCCAGCGGCGGCACCGCCGCCAGCGGCAACAGCGGCCGCGTGACGGTGATCCTGCAGCCCAAAGCACAGGGCACGCCATGACCCCGAGCCAGCTTTCCATCCAGCACCTGAAGAAGACCTTCAAGAAGCGTACCGTGGTGCGCGACGTGTCGCTGGAGATCGCCAGTGGCGAGGTGGTCGGCCTGCTCGGCCCCAACGGCGCCGGCAAAACCACCAGCTTCTACATGGTGGTCGGCCTGATCGCCGCCGATGCCGGCGAAATCCGCCTCGACGGCCAGACCATCACCCACCTGCCGATCCATCAGCGCGCGCGACTCGGTCTCGGCTATCTGCCGCAGGAAGCGTCGATCTTCCGCAAAATGACGGTGGACGAGAACATCCGCGCGGTGCTGGAAATTGCCGGTCTGAAGGACGAGGAGCTGGAAAACGAGCTGACCCTGCTGCTGGACGACCTCAACATCAGCCACCTGCGCGACAGCAACGCGCTGGCGCTGTCCGGTGGCGAACGCCGCCGCGTGGAAATCGCCCGCGTGCTGGCCACCCGCCCGCGCTTCATCCTGCTGGACGAGCCGTTTGCCGGCGTCGACCCCATCGCGGTGATCGACATCCAGAAGATCATCGCCTTCCTCAAGGAACGCGGCATCGGCGTGCTGATTACCGACCACAACGTGCGCGAAACGCTGCGCATCTGTGACCGCGCCTACATCATCTCCGAGGGCAGCGTGCTCGCCTCCGGCCTGCCGGAAGCGCTGGTGCTGAACGAACAGGTCCGCCAGGTGTACCTGGGCGAACACTTCCACCTGTAAGCCATGAAACAGACCCTCCAGCTCAAAACCAGCCAGCAACTCACGCTCACCCCCCAGTTGCAGCAATCGATCAAGCTGCTGCAGATGTCGACGCTGGATCTCAGTACCGAGCTGGAGCGCTACCTGCTGGAAAACCCGCTGCTGGAACGCGCCGACAGCAGCGACAGCCCCGACGAGTCCGACAGCCCGTTACCGGTGCTGGCGCCCAGCGGCGACACGCCGGCGTCGGACAGCGGCAGCGAGCCGGAGCGGCCGGAAGCGGAAAGCAACCGCGATGACGGCGAGCTGCTCGGCGACTGGGGCAGCAGCGGGAGCGGCAGCAGCCGCAACGATGACGACGACGAGTTCGACCCCATTCTCAACACCCCGTGCCGGCCGTCGCTGCGCGAGCACTTAACCGCGCAGATGGGTGAAACCCAGCTCAGCCAGCGCGACAAGGCGCTGATGTCGCTGCTGATCGACGAGCTGGATGACGACGGCTATCTGCCGACCTCGCTGGACGACATCGCCGCCGAGCTGCCGCTGGAGCTGGAAGTGGAAGGCGACGAGCTGGAGTGCCTGCGCAAGCTGCTGACCCAGTTCGAGCCGACCGGCATCGGCAGCCGCAACCTCACCGAATTCCTCTGCCTGCAACTGCAGCAGCACGCGGCACCGGCCGCGGTACGCCAGCTGGCGCTGGACATGGTGCAGCAGCACCTGCCGCTCTTGGGCAACCGCGACTTCACCAAGCTCAAGAAGCTGCTCGCCATCGACGAACAGCAGCTGAAAACCGCCCACGCCCTGCTCGCCAGCCTGCGGCCGCGCCCCAGCAGCGGCTTCGACCAGGGCGAGACCCACTACGTCGCCCCCGACATCCTGGTGGTGAAACGCCAGCAGCGCTGGGTGGCGCGCCTCAACCAGGGCACGCTGCCGAAGCTGCGCGTCAACCAGATGTATGCAGCCATGCTACAACAGAAGGGCAGCAGCCATAATCTGGGCGGCCAGCTGCAAGAGGCGCGCTGGCTGGTAAAAAACATTCAACAACGGTTTGACACCATCCTGAAAGTGGCAGAATCTATTGTTGACAGACAGCAAGCGTTCTTTGAACAAGGTGAAGTGGCCATGCGCCCACTTATCCTGCGAGACATCGCGGAAGAACTGGGTCTGCATGAGTCAACCATCTCCCGCGTCACCACGCAGAAATACCTGCTGTGCAGCCGTGGCTTGTTCGAACTCAAATATTTCTTTGGCAGTTCGGTCGATACTGACAGTGGTGGCGAATGTTCCGCCACCGCGATCAAGGCACTGATCCGGCAGATCATCGATGCGGAAGACCACAACAAACCGCTGTCTGACAGCGCCATTGCCGACAAGCTGATCGCCCAAGGTATTCAGGTTGCAAGACGCACCGTAGCCAAGTATCGTGAAGCCATGCAGATACCGCCGGTCAGCCAGCGCAAGACTTTTTAGGTTGTTCATAACAAGATCGCCATGCCCAGTCCGGATATGGCACCAACAGAAGGAGTTAGGGTATGAACCTCAAGATTACCGGCCTCCACCTCGACGTTACCCCGGCGCTTCGTGACTACATCGAAAGCAAACTGGAACGCATTACCCGCCATGTCGATAATGTGATCGGTGTCAACGTGACACTGTCTGTCGACAAACTGGTACAGAAAGCCGAAGTCAATGTTCACCTGGCAGGCAAGGACATCCATGCCGAAGCCACCGAAGCGGACATGTACGCGGCCATCGACCTGCTGACTGACAAACTGGATCGTCAGGTACTGAAATTCAAGGAAAAACAGGTCGAGCATCGCGCACCGGTACCGCAAGAGCAAGCGTCGCTCTGATCAGGATTTGCCGAACAAAAACGGATAATGCAAGCACTGCTTGCTTATCCGTTCTTTTTTTGGCTACCGCTTTTTCTCCTGACGATCATCCTGCGCTTTCCACTATGGTATTCCGTGGACTCGGCGTAGAATGGCCCTCGATTTTTTCGGGCAAATGGCATTATGGGCTTGATCAGTAAAATACTCTCCGTGGACAACGTCATTGCTGACATGGACGTTTCCAGCAAAAAACGACTCTTCGAACAAGTCGGCCTGATGGTCGAAAACAGTCACGCCATCGCGCGCAGCGATGTCTTCGACAGTTTGTTTGCCCGGGAAAAACTCGGCTCCACCGGCCTGGGACAAGGCGTCGCCATCCCGCACGGCCGCATCAAGAGCCTGAAGGAAGCCACCGGCATCTTCATCCGCCTGAAGGCGCCGATTCCGTTCGACGCCCCCGATGGCAAACCGGTCTCGCTGCTGTTCGTGCTGCTGGTGCCGGAGCAAGCCACCGACATTCACCTGCAGGTGTTGTCCGAGCTGGCGCAGCGCTTCTCCAGCAAGGCGCTGCGCGAGCAGATGAACGATCCCGCCTGCGATGCGCAGAAACTGTTTGAACTGATTTCCGACACCCCAGACCATGCCTAATATCAGTGTTCGCCGCCTGTACCAGGACAATCAGCACAAGCTCAACCTGAGCTGGGTCGCCGGCCGTTCCGGCTCCGACAACCTGATTTCGAATGATGAACAGCGGCCAACCCAGGCACTGGTCGGTCACCTCAACTTCATCCACCCCAACCGCGTCCAGGTCCTTGGCCTCGCGGAGGTGGAATACCTGAACAAGCTGGAACAGGCCGCGGCACGGACCGCCCTCGACCAGCTGTTCCACCGCACCATGGCGGTGGTGATCGTCGCCAATGCACAGCCGGTGCCCAACCTGCTGCGCGACTACTGCCAGAGCCACAATGTGCCGCTGATGAGTACGCCGCTGGAAAGCCCGTACCTGATGGACGTGCTGCGCATCTATCTGGCGCGCGCGCTGGCGGTCTCCACCGTGATGCACGGCGTGTTTCTCGACGTACTGGAAATCGGCGTGCTGATCATGGGCGATTCGGCGATGGGCAAGAGCGAGCTGGCGCTGGAACTGATCTCGCGCGGCCACGGCATGGTTGCCGATGACGCGGTCGAACTGTACCGCATCGGCCCGGAAACGCTGGAAGGCCGCTGCCCGGCGCTGCTGCGCGACTTCCTCGAGGTGCGCGGCCTCGGCATCCTCAATATCCGCACCATTTTCGGCGAAACCGCGGTGCGTCCGAAGAAGGTGCTGAAGCTGATCATCCACCTGATGAAGGCCAACGATCAGGCGATGCAGACGCTGGACCGGCTCAACATCCAGTCCGAGACGCAGGACATCCTCGGCGTCACCGTGCGCAAGGTGATCCTGCCGGTGGCCGCCGGCCGCAACCTGGCGGTGCTGGTCGAGGCGGCGGTGCGCAACTACATCCTGCAGCTGCGCGGCATCGACAGTACCCGCGAATTCATCGATCGCCACACCAACCTGCTACGGGACCAGGAACATGCAGCTGATTCTGATTAGCGGCCTGTCCGGCTCCGGCAAGTCCGTCGCCCTGCGCCTCTTGGAAGACAACGGCTACTACTGCGTCGACAACCTGCCGGCCACCATGCTCACCGACGTGGTGGCGCTGTACAGCGAACAGGGTTACCAGCATGTCGCCATCAGCGTCGACACCCGTTCCGCACCAACGTTGGCCGCATTGCCGGAGGTGATGGCCAGCCTGAAAGCGATGCGGGTCGACGTGCGCCTGATCTATCTGGAAGCCACCACCGAAGTGCTGGTCCAGCGTTTCTCGGAAACGCGGCGCCGCCACCCGCTGTCCGGCAACGGCCTGACGGTGGAGGAGTGCATCCGCCTCGAGCGCGAGATGCTGGAGCACATCCACGAGCTGGGCCACCGCATCGACACCAGCCACCTGTCCGCCAACGCGCTGCGCGCCTGGGTCAAGGTACTGGTCGACGCCGATGCCGACTGCCTGACCCTGGTGTTCGAATCGTTCGGCTTCAAGCACGGCCTGCCGCTGGACGCCGACTTCGTGTTCGACGTGCGCTGCCTGCCCAACCCCTACTACGAGGTCGCGCTGCGGCCGCTGACCGGCCAGGACGAGGCGATCTGCCGCTTCTTCGAAGGCGAAGCCAGCGTGGCGCAGATGCTGGCCGACATCCGCCAGTTCCTGCAAAACTGGCTGCCGCGCTTCCGCCAGGACAACCGCAGCTACGTCACCGTCGCCATCGGCTGCACTGGCGGCCAGCACCGCTCGGTCTACCTCGCCGAACAGCTGGCCAAGGCCTTTGCCGGCGAACAGGTCCTGCTGCGCCACCGCCAGCTGCCCGCCAAAAAATAAGCCGGCCATGTTCAAGGCCGGGGACTATCTGGTGCTGCTGGCACTGTGCGTGCTGTTGCTGGCCGCCTTCCTGCAGCTTAGCCGCCACGCCGGCGAGGCCGACAGCGTCATCGTGCGCCAGAACGGCACCGAAACCATCCGCCTGCCGCTGCGCCTGAACCGGCGCCATATCGCCCGCGGCCCGCTGGGGCTGACCGAAATCGAGATCCACGACGGTAAGGCCCGTATCCGCAGCGACCCTAGCCCGCGCCAGTACTGCGTGCAGCAGGGCTGGCTGCGCCACAGTGGCGACATCGCCGTGTGCCTGCCCAACCGCATCAGCATCGAGCTGGCCGGCCCACAGCAAGCCCATGACTCGCTCGCCTACTGAACGCACGCTGCAAGCCAGCGCCGACGATCACCGCATCGCCAGCCTTGCCGCGCTGGCCATCGCGCTGGGCATGGTCGATGCCGCCATCCCGTCGCCACTGCCCGGCGTCAAGCCGGGGCTGGCCAACATCATGACCCTGTTCGCGCTGCACACCCTGGGCTGGCGTGCCGCGGTGTGGGTCACGCTGCTGCGTGTCGTCGGTGCCGGCCTGCTGCTGGGCAGCCTGTTCACCCCCGGCTTCTGGCTCAGCCTCGGCGGCGCGCTGGCCAGCCTGCTGCTGCTGGGCGCCTGCCGGGCGCTGCCCGCCCGCCATTTCAGCCTGGTCAGCCACAGCCTGCTGGCGGCGCAGGCCCATCTGCTGGGACAATTGCTGCTGGTCAGGCTGTTCCTGATTCCATACGACAATATACTGCTACTGTTCCCGCCGCTGGCGCTAGCCGCCCTGCTCGGCGGCATCGCCAACGGTCTGATAGCAAGCCATCTGGTACAAGCGCATGACAAAGATTGACACCGTTACCGTCGCCCTCACCGGCGCCTCCGGCCTGCCCTACGGCCTGCGCCTGATCGAATGCCTGCTGCGCGCCGGCAAGCGGGTGTGGGTGATGTACTCGCAGGCGGCACAGGTGGTGGCGAAACAGGAGATGAACCTGACGCTGCCGTCGCGGCCGGAAGGCTTCCAGCAGTGGCTGCAAGAGCGCTACCAGGCCGCCGACGGCCAGCTGGCGGTGTTCGGACGCGAGGCCTGGTTTGCACCGCCCGCCTCCGGCTCCAATCCGGCCGACGCGATGGTGATCTGCCCGTGCTCGATGGGCACCCTCGCCGCGGTGGCGCACGGCATGAGCGACAACCTGATCGAACGCGCCGCCGACGTGATGCTGAAGGAACAGCGCAAGCTGGTGCTGGTACCGCGCGAGGCGCCGCTGTCGGTGATCCACCTCGAAAACATGCTCAAGCTGGCCCGCCTCGGCGTCTGCATCCTGCCGCCGTCACCCGGTTTCTACACCCACCCGCAGACCGTCGACGACATGGTCGACTTCGTGGTGGCGCGCATCCTCGACCAGCTGGCGGTGCCGCACCAGCTGCTGCCGCGCTGGGGAGAAGCTCACCATGCCGGCGAATGAACGCGCGCTGATCGACGCCGCCGCGCTGCGACAGTGGGAGCTGCAGGCGGCACAAGCCGGCCTCGACCTGATGGCCCGCGCCGGCGCCGCCATTGCGCACTGGCTGCGCCAGCACTACCCGCCGCCACGCCAGCTGCTGTTCGCCGCCGGTAGCGGCAACAACGGCGGCGACGCGCTGATCGCGGCGCGACTGCTGCTGGCCGATTACGCGGTCAGCGTGTGGCAGCCGCAGCCGCCGGCCACCGCCGCCGCGCAGGCAGCAGAACAGCAGTACCTCGCCGCCGGCGGCCGGCTCGACAGCACGCTGTCAGCACTGCCCCCGGCCGAACTGCTGATCGACGGCCTGTTCGGCGCCGGCCTGAACCGGCCGCTGGATGCCGGCTGGCAGGCGCAGATCGCGGCGCTGGACGCCCTGCCCTGCCCACGGGTGGCGCTGGACGTGCCCAGCGGCCTCGACGCCTGGAACGGCTGCGTGCAGGGTGCCGCCCTCCCCGCCGACCATACCCTGGCACTGCTGTGCCACAAGCCGGGGCTGTTCACCGCCGACGGCCGCGACTACAGCGGCCGCGTCGAGCTACTGACCCTCGACTGCCCGCCGGCGCTGGTGCCGGCGGCACAGGGCGAGCTGCTTGCGGCCAACCTTGCGCCGCTGCGGCGCCGTCACAACAGCAACAAGGGCAGCTTCGGCAGCGTCAGCATCATCGGCGGCTGCGCCGGCATGGGCGGCGCGGCGCTGCTCGCCGGCCGCGCCGCGCTGGCACTGGGTGCCGGCAAGGTGCGCATCCACAGCCTCGATGCGCGGCTGTCACTGGATCCGCTGTGGCCGGAGCTGATGATTGCGCCGCTGGGCAACACCAGCAGCCTGGCCGCCGACGAGGTGGTCGCCATCGGCCCCGGCCTCGGCCAGAGTCCGCAGGCGCACCGCATCCTCGCCAGCGTACTGGCCCACCCCGGCGCGCTGCTGCTCGACGCCGACGCACTCAACCTGCTGGCCGGCGACCCCGCCTTGCAGCAACAGCTGCGACAGCGCCCGCGCCCGGCGGTGATCACCCCGCATCCGGCCGAAGCGGCGCGCCTGCTCGGCTGCAGCACCGCCGCCGTGCAACAGGATCGCCTCGCCGCGGTACGCCGCCTTGCGGCCAAGCTTGGCGTGATCGCCGTGCTCAAGGGCGCCGGTTCGCTGCTCTGCGGCTCCGACGGCTACTACCGGCTGTGTGCGGCCGGCAACGCCGCGCTGGCCAGTGCCGGCCAGGGCGACATCCTCAGCGGCAGCATCGCCGCGCTGCTGGCGCAGGGCCAGGACGAAACCAGCGCCGCCGGCAACGCGGTGTGGCTGCACGCCAGTGCCGGCGACAGCTATCTGGCCGACGCCGGCGGCCCGATCGGCCTGCGCGCCAGCAGCACGCTGCCGCTGATGCAGCAGCTGCTCAACCAGCAACTCGCAGGCAGCGACCACGACTACCACCACAGAAAGCCCCCGTTTTGACCTCGCAACAAAAAGCCTACCTCTACGGCCTCGGTGCCGTGCTCGCCTGGTCCACCGTGGCCACCGCCTTCAAGATCAGCCTGCAACACCTCAGCCCGGCGCAGCTGGTGCTGTACGCCAGCGCCTTTTCGCTGCTGTCGCTGCTGTCCATCCTCGCCTGGCAGGGCCGCCTCGGCGAGCTGCTGCCGGCGCTGCGCCAGCACTGGCGGCGCTCGCTGCTGCTGGGCGCGGTCAATCCCTTCGTCTACTACCTGATCCTGTTCCAGGCCTACCACCTGCTGCCGGCACAGGAAGCGCAGGCGATCAACTACACCTGGGCGCTGACCATGACCCTGCTCGCCATCCCGGTGCTGAAGCAAAAACCGCGACCGCAGGACGCGCTGGCGGCGCTGGTTTGCTACGCCGGCGTACTGGTGATCGCCACCCGCGGCCAACCTTTGGCGCTGGAATTCAGCAATCTCGCCGGCGTCGCTTATGCGCTGGTCTCCACCGTGCTGTGGGCCGGCTACTGGCTGTTCAATACCCGCGACCAGCGCGAGCCGGTGCTGGGGCTGACGCTGAACTTCCTGTTCGCACTGCCGCTGGCCTGGCTGTGGTGCCTGTGGCGCGGCGAGCTGGGCGCGGTGGCGTGGCAAGGCATCGCCGGTGCCGCCTATGTCGGCGCGCTGGAGATGGGCTTCACCTTCGTGCTGTGGCTGGCGGCGATGAAGCTGACCAGCAGCACCGCGCGCATCGCCAACCTGATCTTCCTCGCGCCGCTGCTGTCGCTGCTGCTGATCTACCTGCTGATCGGCGAGCAGATCCTGCCCTCCACCCTCAACGGCCTGGCGCTGATCCTGGGCGGCCTGATCCTGCAAAAAATCCCGTTGCCGCGTCGCCCCGCCACCGGCGGCTGAAAAAACCGCCGCGCCAGCACACCGGGTGCCAGCGGCTGCGTTACCATGACCAATGCCTTATCTGTGCAGGGTGACGACATGAGCAGCATAAAAAGCCGGCTGGCGATCTGGATCATTTCGGTGCTGTCCGTCGTGATGGGGCTGACCGGCTTTCTGAGCTACGAAGCCGCCCGCGACGCCGAGGAGCGCGACTACCTGCTGCTGAAGCAGGGCCTGCAGGAGCGGCTGGCGCTGTCACTGCCGCACGGGGTGTGGCAGCTGGACGACCAGTTCATCCGCCTGACGCTGGACGCGGAGCTGAAATCGGCGGCGGTGGTCGGCCTGATGGTGGAAGGCGATGCCGGGCTGTTCTTCGGCCGCATGCGCAGCGCGGACGGCCGCATCACCTCGCTGGCCAAGGCGGCGCCGCCAGCGCACGACGAAACCCTGCTGCTACCCATCCTTTACCAGCAACGCAACAACCTCGGCCAGATCACGGTGTACCTGTCGCGCGACAAGATCACCACCCGGCTTGCCCATGAGCTGACGCGCCAGATCGTGCAGGTGCTGCTGATCAACCTGCTGCTGTTCATCATCCTGATCGCCGGCCTCAAACGCTACGTGTTCTCGCCGCTGCACGAGCTGCAGCAGGCGCTGTACGGCGCCGCCCGGCTAGAAGCGGAGGCCGACCTGCAGCTGCCGAAAAGCCGCTTCAGCGAATACGCCGAGCTGGTCGGCGGCGTCAACCTGATCATCCACAAGATCAGCCGCGAGCTGGGTCTGCGCCGTGACGCGGAGCGGACCGCCATTGCGGAAAAGGAACGCGCCGAAGTCGCCTACCGGCAACTGCTGGACACCCAGAACACGCTGGTGGAAACCGAAAAACTGGCGTCGCTGGGCAGCCTGGTGGCCGGCGTGGCGCATGAGATCAACACCCCGGTCGGCATCACCCTCACCGCCGCCTCGCACCTGGCGCTGATCACCGGCCAGGTCGGGCAGCAGTTCCAGAGCGGCCAGATCAAGAAAAGCGAGCTGGAACGCTATCTCGACGACGCCCGCGAATCCACGGCGCTGATCCTGAGCAATACCGAGCGTGCGGCCAACCTGATCCAGAGTTTCAAGCAGGTCGCCGTCGACCAGACCAGCGAGGCGCGCCGCCAGTTCGACATCGCGCACTACATCGGCGAAATCATCACCAGCCTGCGTCCCAAGCTGCGCCACAGCAAGGTGGTGATCGATGTCGACTGCCCGCCGGAGCTGCAGATGGACAGCTACCCCGGCGCCTTGTCGCAGGTGCTGACCAACCTGCTGATGAATGCGCTGCTGCACGGCTACGACGACGGCGCCGAAGGCAGCATCCAGATCCGCGTCGACGCGATGGCCGAGCAGAAAATCCGGCTGTCGGTGACCGACGACGGCAAGGGCATTCCGCCGGAAAACCTGAAACGCATCTTCGAGCCGTTCTTCACCACCCGCCGCGGCAATGGCGGCAGTGGCCTGGGCCTGCACATCGTGTTCAATATCGTGTTCAAACGCCTGGGCGGCACGATTCGGGTTGACAGCACCGTCGGGGAAGGCACATCTTTTATTCTGGTGCTGCCATGCACGGCACCGGAAACGGCCAACTGAAGGGGGCGGCACGTGATGAATCTCGACAATAACAACGACTGGCTGATCGACGACAGCAGCAGCGTGCAGGACAGCCATCCGGCACTGCGGCCATGGAAAGTACTGATCGTCGACGACGAAAAGGATGTCCACACCGCCACCCGACTGGCGATCCAGGACCTGCGCTACAAGGAGCGGCCGCTGACGCTGCTCAATGCCTACAGCGCGCAGCAAGGCTTCGAGCTGGTGCGCGAGCATCCCGACGTCGCGCTGATCCTGCTCGACGTGGTGATGGAAACCGACAATGCCGGCCTCAAGCTGGTACGGCGCATCCGCGAAGAGCTGGGCAACACCCTGGCGCGCATCGTGCTGCGTACCGGCCAGCCGGGGCAGGCGCCGGAACAGGACGTGATCCTCAATTACGACATCAACGACTACAAGACCAAGACCGAGCTGACGGTGCAGAAGCTGTTCACCGTGGTCATCGCCTCGCTGCGCGCCTATGAAAACCTGGTCGCCATCGAGAAAAACCGCCAGGGGCTGGGCAAGATCCTGGAAGGCGCCAGCGACCTGTACCAGCTGCGCTCGCTGAAGGAATTCGCCTCCGGGGTGCTGAAACAGATCAGCGCCATTCTGGATGTCGGCACCGACGGCGTGCTGTGCATGGAGAACACCCCCGCCAGCGCCGGGCGGCCGAAACTGGAGGTGCTCGCCGCCACCGGCGAGTTCGAGGTGCTGCTCGGCGGCGCACCGCTGGCCACCTTTCCGCAACTGCAGCAGGCGATCAACGACGCGCTGGCGGAGAAGCGCACCATCTACCGTCATCCCTACGACGTGCTGTACATCACCGCGCAGAACGGCCGTGAATTCGTGGTCCACTTCGAGCCGCCGTGGCCGCTGGAAGACGTGGAGCGCAACCTGCTGGAGGTGTTCTGCCAGCGCATTTCCTCCGCCTACGACAACCTGTACCTGTACTCGCAGCTGGTCAGTGCCCAGGAAGCCACGGTGGTGGCGCTGGCCGACCTCGCCGAATTCCGCGACAGCGACACCGGCGAACACGTGCTGCGCGTGCAGCGGCTCAGCGATGCCATCGCCAGGGAGCTGCAGCGCATGGGCGCCTATCCGGAGCTGCTGACGCCGCAGTTCATGGAGATGATCGGCATGGCCAGCATCCTGCACGATGTCGGCAAGGTCGGCACCCCCGACCACATCCTGTTCAAGCCCGGCAAGCTGGACCCGGAAGAGCGCGTCATCATGGAGCAGCACGCCGCCATCGGCGCCAACATCCTGCGCAAGGCCAGCAAGCTGGTTGAAGGTACCAGCTACCTGTCGCTGGGCGCCGACATCGCCGGCGGCCATCACGAATACTTCGACGGCAGCGGCTACCCGCAGCGCCTGGCGGGGCAGGACATCCCGCTGGCGGCGCGCATCGTCGCCATCGTCGACGTGTTCGACGCGCTGCTGCACAAGCGGCCGTACAAGGAGCCGTGGACGCTGGGCGACACCATGAGCTACATCAACGGCCGCTGCGGCACCCAGTTCGATCCGCTGGTGATCGAGGCGCTGGACCGGCTGGTGCGCGACAAGCGCATCCCGATCAGGCTGCCGGAACAGTAAACCGCCGTGCGGCAGGCGACAAAAAAGGCAGCCTGGGCTGCCTTTTTGCTTGCCTGCGAGGCGACCGGACTCAGGCGCCCAGTGCCGCCAGCACGTTGTCGCGCACGGTTTCCACCGCCTGGGTGCCGTCGATTTTCACGTACTGCGGCGCCTTGGCATCGCCGGAGGCGGCCATCTGCGAGTAGAAGCCGACCAGCACTTCGGTCTGCTCGTGGTAAACGTCGAGGCGCTTCTTCACGGTTTCCGCCTTGTCGTCGTCACGCTGCACCAGCGCTTCGCCGGTTTCGTCGTCCACGCCTTCCACCTTCGGCGGATTGTACTTGACGTGGTAGGTGCGGCCGGAAGCCACGTGCACGCGGCGGCCGGACATGCGGTCGATGATGTTTTCATCCGGCACGTCGATTTCGACCACGAAGTCGATATCGACACCGGCTTCCTTCATCGCTTCCGCCTGCGGGATGGTGCGCGGGAAACCGTCAAACAGGAAACCGTTGGCGCAATCCGCCTCGGTGATACGTTCCTTGACCAGACCGATGATGATGTCGTCGCGCACCAGGCCACCGGCGTCCATGATCTTTTTCGCTTCCACACCCAGCGGGGTACCGGCCTTCACCGCGGCGCGCAGCATGTCGCCGGTCGAGATTTGCGGAATGCCGAATTTCTCGCGGATGTAGTTGGCTTGGGTACCTTTACCGGCGCCAGGAGCGCCCAACAGAATCAATTTCATCTCTCTAAACTCCCATCGTTAACTTCGTTGTGTTATCCGGAAAGGTTGGCCGCAAAGTAGGCGCGCACCCGGGCCAGATCCTCCGGCGTGTCGACGCCGGCAGGTGGCGCCTCGGCCACGCACTCCACGACGATGTCGTAACCGTGCCACAGCATGCGCAGCTGCTCCAGCGCCTCGAACTGCTCCAGCGGCGCCGGGGCCAGGCTGCCGTAGGTGTGCAGCAGGCTGGCGCGGTAGGCGTACATGCCGATGTGGCGGTACACCGGCAGGCCGGGCGGCAACTGTGTCTTGTCGGCGGCGAAGGCATCGCGGGCATAGGGAATCGGTGCGCGGCTGAAGTACAGCGCCTTGCCGTGGCGGTCGAGCACCACTTTCACCACATTCGGATTGAACATCTCGGCGGCGTCGTGGATGGCGTGCGCCACGGTTGCCATCGGCACCGCGCGGGCCGCCATCAGCGCGGCGAGGCGGTCGATCAGCGCCGGGTCGATCAGTGGCTCGTCGCCCTGCACATTGACCACGATCGCGTCGTCCGGCAGCGCCAGCAGCGCGGCAACCTCGGCCAGACGGTCGGTGCCGCTGGGGTGATCGGCGCGCGTCAGCAGCACCTCGACACCGTGCTGGCGGCAAACCGCCTCGATGCGGGCATCGTCGGTGGCCACGATCACGCGGCTGGCGGCCGACTGCGCGGCACGCTCGGCGACGCGGACCACCATCGGCTTGCCGCCGATGTCCGCCAGCGGTTTTTCCGGCAGGCGGCTGGAAGCCAGTCGCGCCGGAATCACCACCACGAAACCGTTCATTTCACTTCTTCCTCGGCGGCCAGCTCGCGGGCTTCGCCTTCCAGCATCATCGGGATGCCGTCACGGATCGGGTAGGCCAGGCGGTCACCCTTGCAGATCAGTTCCTGCGCGCCCTTGTTGTAGACCAGCGGGCCTTTGCACAGCGGGCAAACCAGGATTTCAAGAAATTTTGCGTCCATTTTTTCGTTCCAGTTGGGACAGAATCCACGCGGACAGGTCCGGCTCCAGCCGGGCCGAAACCGGCAGAACCCATAGTCTAGCATGATTGATGCACTGCAACTTAACCGCATCCTTGGCGGTGACGATCACCGCATCGGCATCCTGTGGCAGATCGGCAGCGACGAACTGGTGATGGTCGGGAAAGGCGTGCGTGGCCGCCAGTTCCACGCCCAGCTCGCGCAGGGTGCGGAAGAAGCGCTCCGGATGGCCAATACCGGCCACCGCCACCACGCGCAGGCCGGCAAAATCGGCGGCGCAGCGCGGCGGCAAGCCGCCGGCGGCGTGAACAAAATCGCCGGCCTGCAGCCGCTGCCGGAACTGCGGTACCGTAGCCGGCAGGCGCAGGCCAGTGTGCGACTCGCCATTGATCACCAAGGCATCGGCTGCGGCCAACCTTGACACCGGTTCGCGCAGCGGGCCGCCCGGCAGCAGGTGGCCGTTGCCGACACCGCGAGCGCCGTCGAGCACGACGATCTCCAGCGTGCGCGCCAGCGCGTAGTGCTGCAGCCCATCGTCGCTGAGGATGAAACTGGTCTGCGGATACAGCGCCAGCAAGTGACGGCCGGCAGCGACGCGATCGCGGCCGACCACCACCGGTGCGCCGCTGGCGGCCAGCAGCAGTGGCTCGTCGCCGACCTCGGCGGCGGTGCTGTGCGGCGTCACCAGCGTCGGCTGGCAGTGCGCGCCGCCGTAGCCGCGACTGATCACCCCCACCGGCACGCCCAGGCGGGCAAAGTCCTGCAGCAGCGCCAGCGTCAGCGGCGTCTTGCCGACGCCGCCGACATTGATGTTGCCGATCACCACCACCGGCACCGGCAAGCGATTCGTACGACACCAGCCCAGCCGATAGGCCGTGCGTCGCAACGCCGCCAGCAGGGCAAACAGCCCTTCCGGCAAGGCCAGAAGGGCTGTCATCCACCAGGTCGGCTGATACCAGTGCCGCTCCAGCCGGGTCACGGCGTTCCCTGCTGGGTGGCAAAGGTCAGCTGCAGCAGCCCGGCGAGGCGGGCCGCCTCCATCACCGTCACCACTGCCTGGTGGCTGGCCTTGGCGTCGGCATTGATCACCACCACCGGTGCCGGGGACTTGCCACTGGCCTGGTGCTTCAGGCGCTCGCCGAGTTGCGTCACGTCGCTGCCGGCCACGGCCTCGCCATCGACCGCGTAACTGCCGCTGGCGCTGATGTCGACGCGCAGGCGGCTATCCTTCTGCATTTCCGCCGGTCCGCTGGCCTGCGGCAGATTGACTTCCAGTTCGGAAAAGCGGGCGTAGGTGGTGGTCACCATCAGGAAGATGAGGATGACCAGCAGCAAGTCGATCAGCGGAATGAAGTTGATTTCCGGCTCTTCGCGATGACGGTGACGGCGAAAGTTCATGATTATCCGCCTCAGTCGCCGCGACGCTCGCCGTGCACCGCTTCCAGCAGGTGCACCGCCTGCGCTTCCATCTCGACCAGCAGGCCGTCGATCTTGGCGCGGAAGTGGCGGTAGAAGAACATGCTGGGGATGGCCACGATCAGGCCGAAGGCGGTGTTGTACAGCGCCACGGAAATGCCGTGCGCCAGCGCGCGCGGGTCGGTGCCGCCCGGCGCCTGCGAGCCGAAGATCTCGATCATGCCGATCACGGTGCCGAGCAGGCCCAGCAGCGGTGCCATCGCGGCGATGGTGCCCAGCATGGTCAGGTAACGCTCCAGCAGGTGGGCCACCACGCGGCCCTCGTCCTCGATCGCCTCTTTCATCACCACACGGCTGCTGCCAAACTGGCGTAGCCCGGCGGCGAACAGCCGTCCCAGCGGCGAATGGTCGCGCAGTTCGGTCAGCATGCTCTGGCTCACCGCGGCACGGCGATACTCTTGCAGCGTCTGCGACAGCAGGTTTGGCGGTATGATCAGCGCCGCGCGCAGGCTGTAAAAACGCTCCAGTACGATGGTCGATGCCACCACCGACGCGAGAATGATGGTCCAGATCGGCCAGCCGGCCGCTTCAATGATTGACCACACGGGCAATTCCTCAGGCGTTATCCAAGGCCGAGACTTTATCGGCTCAGGCTGCCGCCTGCAACCGCCACGCTTGGCCGGCGCCATGATGTTGCGCTTTAAACAAAAGCGCTAAGTCGCGAATTTACAAGGGAATTACCCGCCCGCCCACAGCGCCTGTGTATAACTTTGTGGACAACCCCGCCGCCGGCACGGCAAAGCCTTGCCGTTACTGGCCGGACATTACGGCAACATTATTGCCACAAAATAACTAAGCCACTGATTAACAACAATTTTTAGTTTATCTATTTATGTGCCGGCGGCGTATTAAGATAAACAATCGACGCCAGCCGCTGCCCCAACCTGCCTGTGGATGACTTGACAAGCATGCTTTTCAGCCAACACCAAAACGACGTCATTAGCGTCACCTCGCTCAACCGCATGGCGCGGGATCTGCTTGAAAGCGGCCTGCCACCGATGTGGATTGCCGGCGAAATTTCCAACCTGACCCTGGCCGCATCCGGCCACGCCTACTTCTCGCTGAAGGACGAGCGCGCGCAAATCCGCTGCGTGATGTTCCGTAACCGTCTGAGCGGACTGGGATTCCGCCTGCAGGAAGGCATGCAGGTCGAGCTGCGCGGCACGGTGTCGCTGTACGAGGCGCGCGGCGACTACCAGATCAACGTCGACATGATGCGCTCGGCCGGTCTGGGCCGCCTGTACGAGGCCTTCGAACAGCTGAAGGCGAAACTGGCGGCGGAAGGATTGTTCGACAATCGCCACAAGAAAACGCTACCCGGCCACCCCGCCGCCATCGGCATCGTCACCTCGCCGGCCGCCGCCGCGCTGCGCGACGTGGTCACCACCCTGCGCCGGCGCATGCCCAGCATCCCGCTGATCCTGTATCCGACGCCGGTACAGGGCGATAGCGCCGCGGCGCAGATCGCCGCCGCCATCGATGCGGCCAACCTGCGCCAGGAGGTCGAGCTGCTGATCGTCTGCCGCGGCGGCGGCAGCATCGAGGACCTGTGGGCGTTCAACGAGGAAGTGGTCGCCCGCGCCATCGCCCGCTCGACGCTACCGGTGATCAGCGGCGTCGGCCACGAAACCGACACCACCATCGCCGATTTCGTTGCCGACCACCGCGCGCCGACCCCGACCGCCGCCGCCGAGCTGGCCTCGCCCAGCCGCGAGGCGCTGCAGCAAGGCGTCGACTACGCGCAGCGCCGGCTGGAACGGGCGCTGGGACGGCTGCTGACCGACAAGTCGCAACAGCTGGACTTCCTCGGCCGCCGCCTGCAGCACCCCGGTGAGCGGCTGCAGCGCCAGCGCCAGCTGTTGCAGGCGCAGCAACAACGCCTGGCACGTGCCAGCGCCCAGCTGCTGCAAGCGCGGCAGCGACGGCTGGAGCAGTGTCAGCACCGGCTGCAGCGCATCCGTCCTGACCTCGTGCGCTGGCAGCAAGTGCTGGCGCGGCGCGGCGACCAGCTGCGGCAGCTGATACACCAGCACTGGCAGCAGCGGCAACTGGTGCTGGCGCGGCATCAGGCGACGCTGGCCGCCATCAATCCGGAGGCGGTGCTGCAACGCGGCTACGCCATCGTGCAGCAGCAGGACGGCAGCGTGGTGCGCTCCGCGGCGCAGCTGCGCGCCGGCGAGCTGCTGCACATCCGGCTGGCGGAAGGCGAAACCACGGCCGTGGTCGGCCAGCAACAGGGCCGGCAAAGCGAGCTGCCGTTCTGAAGCGGACTCGCTGCCGCGGCGCCCGGCCATTGCGGGCGTCCTGCGGCGGGCACATGTGAGCATGGTGCGACGGCTTGACGGCGGCGGCCGTTGCCGCGACGATAGCCTGATTCAAACAGCCGTTTCATCGCCACCATGAACCATCGTCTCGCCAAGCTCGTCTTCAATCTGTGGCCGCCCTTTCTCGGCGCCGGAGTCAAGGTGCGCCGCATCAGCCCGGACTGGAAGGAAGTCGACGTCCAGCTGCGGCTGGGGCTGACCAACCGCAACTATGTCGGCGTCCACTTCGGCGGCAGCCTGTATTCGATGACCGACCCGTTCTACATGCTGATGCTGCTGAAAAACCTCGGCAAGGACTACATCGTGTGGGACAAGGCCGGCAGCATCGACTACCTCAAGCCCGGCCGCGGCGTGGTCTGCGCCCGCTTCCGCATCGACGACGACCTGCTGCAGCGTGTTCGCGATGCCACCGCCGGCGGTGACAAGCATCTGCCGGCGCTGCACGTCAGCATCTACGACGCCGAAGGGGCCGAAGTGGCGCGTATCAACAAGACGCTGTACATCCGCCGCAAGCCGCCGCGCAGTAGTCGCCAGGCTACAGCCTGAGGCACTGACAGCCAGCGTCCGATGCTTTACTATCTTGATTGCTCGCCGTGGCCGCCCGCTGCCACGGCCTCGGGTTTTCCTGCTCTCACCACAAGATAATTGGACATCATGGCTACTGTTACGCCGGTTTTGCTACTCATCCTTGACGGTTTCGGTCACCGCCTCGAAGGCGACGATAATGCCATTCTGGCAGCAAACACCCCGAACTGGGACGCGCTGAAAGCGCGCTATCCCTACAGTACGCTGGACGCCTCCGAGCACAATGTCGGCCTGCCCGCCGGCCAGTTCGGCAACTCCGAAGTCGGCCACCTCAATATCGGCGCCGGCCGCATCGTGCAGCAGGACATCAGCCGCATCGATTGCGACGTCGAGGCCGGCACGCTGGCCGCCAACCCGGTGCTGGCACAGGCGATCGCGACCGCCAAGCAACAGGGCAGCACCCTGCACCTGATGGGCCTGCTGTCCGATGGCGGCGTGCACAGCCATGAGAACCACATCCACGCACTGATCGAAGGCGCACAGGCGGCCGGCGTTGGCCGCATCGCCCTGCACGCCTTCCTCGACGGCCGCGACACGCCGCCGCGCAGCGCCGAAACCTACCTCGACCGCCTCGACGCGGTGCTGGCACGCTGCCCGAATGCGCGCGTCGCCACCGTCTGCGGCCGCTACTGGGCGATGGACCGCGACAAGCGCTGGGAGCGCATGGCGGCACCGTACCAGGCACTGATGGAAGGCGAAGCCGAATTCCACGCCGCCAGCAGCCACGACGCGCTGGCCGCCGCCTACGCCCGTGACGAGAACGACGAATTCGTCAAGGCCACCATCATCGGCGAGCCGCTGAAGATGCAGGACGGCGACGTGGTGGTGTTCATGAACTTCCGCGCCGACCGCGCGCGCCAGCTGACCACCGCGCTGACCGATCCGGCCTTCGACGGTTTCAGCGCCCGCCAGCCAAAATTCGCGCTGTTCGCCAGCCTGACCTCCTACGGCGAGGCCTACAGCCACCCGGTCGCCTACGCGCCGCAGAAGATCCGCAACGGCCTCGGCGAATACCTGTCCAGCCTCGGCCTGAAGCAGCTGCGCATCGCCGAAACCGAGAAATACCCGCACGTCACCTACTTCTTCAACGGTGGCGAAGAGCAGGTCTACCCCGGCGAAGACCGCATCCTGGTGCCGTCGCCGAAAGTGGCCACCTACGACCTGCAGCCGGAAATGAGCGCGCCGGAAGTGACCGACAAGATCGTCGAAGCGATCAACAGCCGCCAGTACGCCGCCATCATCTGCAACTACGCCAACTGCGACATGGTCGGCCACACCGGCATCTTCGACGCTGCGGTCAAGGCGGTGGAAACGCTGGATGCCTGCGTCAAGCGCTGCGTCGACGCGATGCAGGCCATCGGCGGCGAAGTGCTGATCACCGCCGACCACGGCAACTGCGAGCAGATGAACGACGAAGTCCACCAGCAGGCGCACACCCAGCACACGCTGGAGAAGGTGCCGCTGCTGTACGTTGGCCGCAACGCCACGCTGCAGGACGGCGGCGCGCTGCGCGACATCGCCCCGACCCTGCTGGCGATGATGGGACTACCGCAACCGGCCGAAATGACCGGCCGCCCGCTGATCGAGCTCCAGTGAAAGCACGTCTGACGCTCAGTCTGCTCGGCGCGCTGTACGGCGTGGCGCAGGCCGCTCCACCGGCGGCCGCGCCGCAGCAGGACCTCAACAGCGTGCGCAAGGAAATCAGCAGCCTGCAGCAGGACATCGCGCGCAAGGAAGCCGAGCGGCAGCAGACCGCCGGCGAAATCGCCAAGTCCGAGCAGGCGCTGCAGGCCACGCATCAGGTGCTGAACGAGCTGGAGAAGAAGCAGGATGCCAGCAGCAGCCAGCTGGACACGCTGCAGGCCGAGCTGCAGACCATCCGCATCAAGGTGGCAGAGACGCGGCAGCGCGTCAGCCGCCTGCTGGCGGCGGAGTACAAGCGCGGCCAGCAGGACGCGATGGCCATCATGTTCAACACCCAGGACCCGAACCAGAGCGCGCGCGATCTCACCTACTACACCCACATCCACCGCGCGCAGCAAAGCCTGATCCAGACGCTGCGCGACCAGGAAGTGCAGTTGCAGGCGATGAGCGAACGCATCGAGGACGAACTGGTGCGACTGGGACGGATGTCCAGCGCCAAGGTGCAGGAAAAACGCCAGCTGCAGCAGGCGCGCAACCAGCACAGCCAGCAGGTCAGCCAGCTGGACAGCGCCATCCGCAACCAGCAGCAGAAACTGCAGCAGCTGAAGGAAGACGAGCGCGAGCTGAGCGCGCTGATCGCCCGCATCAACGCCGATATCCGCCGCCGCCAGCTCGCCGCCGCCGCCAAAGCCGCGCAGGCGAAAAAGGCGCGTGAACAGGCGACCAGGTTGACCGCAGAGAAACGTCGCCAGCAGGTCGCCGACGCGAAAAAACAGGGCAAACCGCTGCCGGCAGAACCGAAAGCCCCGGCCAGGGTCGAAACGGTGGATGAGGTGGCCGATGCGAGCCTGTCCGGCAATGCCTTCCGCAGCCTGCAAGGGCGGCTGAAACTGCCGGTGGCCGGCGAAATCGGCGGCCGCTTCGGCGCACGCCGCGGCGAAGGCGCCAGCTGGAAGGGCATGTTCATCAAGGTCGCCCCCGGCAGCCCGGTCCGCGTGGTCGCCGACGGCACCGTGGTCTATGCCGACTGGTTGCGCGGTTTCGGCAATGCGATGATCATTGATCACGGCGGCAACTACATGACGGTCTATACCGGCTTTGCCACCATGGTGCGCGGCAATGGCGCCACGGTCCGCGGCGGCGACGTGCTCGGCGCCAGCGGCAGTCTGGAAAGCGGCGAAACCGGGCTTTACTTCGAGCTGCGCTATATGGGCCGGCCAATCAATCCACAGTCCTGGGCGCGATAGCCCGTACGAACGGAACACACACCATGAGCTCTCCCCGCTTACGCAAACTTGCCTTGCTGACCACCGGTGCCCTGGTGGGCGGTGCGCTCACCATCAGCATCCAGGCCTTTGCCGACAAGAATAACGGCATCCTGCCGCTCAACGAGCTGCGCACCTTTGCCGAGGTGTTCGGCCGCATCAAGCAGGACTATGTCGAGCCGGTCGAAGACAAGAAGCTGATCAACGAGGCGATCAAGGGCATGCTGTCCGGCCTGGACCCGCACTCCGACTACTACGATCCGGAAGCGTTCAAGGAATTCCGCGAAGGCACCCAGGGCGAGTTTGGCGGCCTCGGCATAGAGATCGGTACCGAGGACGGTCTGGTCAAGGTGGTGGCGCCGATCGAGGACACCCCGGCACAGAAGGCCGGCATCAAAAGCGGCGACCTGATCGTCAAGATCGACGACACCCCGGTGCGCGGCCTGTCGATCAATGACGCGGTGAAAAAGATGCGCGGCGCACCGGGCAGCAAGGTGACGCTGACCATCGCGCGCAAGACCGAGTCCAAGCCGCTGGTCTTCACCCTCACCCGCGCGGTGATCAAGACCAAGAGCGTGAAATCGCGGCTGCTGGAACCGGGCTTCGGCTACGTTCGTGTCGCCCAGTTCCAGGAGCACACCGTCGAGAACTTCGCGCAGGCCCTGACCCAGCTGTACAAGGACAACAAGACACCGCTGAAGGGCATGGTGCTGGACCTGCGTGACGATCCGGGCGGCGTGCTGCACGGTGCCGTCGGCGTCTCCGCCGCCTTCCTGCCGCAGGATGCGCTGGTGGTGTACACCGAAGGCCGCGCCAGCGACTCCAAGATGCGCCTGTACGCCAACCCGCGCGACTACCAGCGCGGCAAGGGTGCCAGCGACTATGCCAAGGTGCCGCCGGCGATCAAGAACGTGCCGCTGGTGGTGCTGGTCAACGCCGGCTCCGCCTCCGCCTCGGAGATCGTCGCCGGTGCGCTGCAGGATCACAAGCGGGCGCTGATCGTCGGCACCCAGACCTTCGGCAAGGGCTCGGTGCAGTCGGTACTGCCGCTGGCCAACAACGGCGGCATCAAGATGACCACCGCGCGCTACTTCACCCCCAACGGCCGCTCGATCCAGGCCAAGGGCATCGTGCCGGACATCGTGGTCGAGGAAGGCAACGAGACACTGGCCTCGCTGCGCGTGCGCGAAGCCGATCTGGAACGCCACCTGCAGAACCCGAACGATCCGGCGGAAAACGCCAAGCCGGTGGCCAAACCGGCAGCCAAGCCGGCCGGCAACGGTGACAAGCCGAAAAACGGCGACAGCAACGGCAATGGCAACGGCGATGCCGCCAACGACGTGCAACTGAACCAGGCGCTGAACATCCTCAAGGTGCAGCAGATCATGCTCAAGAAGACCCCGTCCTGAGCGTTTGCCACGGGCCGCCATGGCCGGGTCGCCGCAAGGTGCCCGGCCATTGTCATTGTCGCGGCGGATGCGCGTTGCGGCCAACCTTGGCCAGCGGGCGCGCCCCGGCTGCGGGCAGCGCCCGTGCCGCCGGCGCCGGCACTGTCTATAAAGCCATCATTCCTGCTAATCTTGCGTTTTTGTGGCTGTCTACCTGTGGGGCCCATCATGCTGCACCCTGATTTTGTGCTCGCCTTTCGCGAGGCGGCGCCTTACATCAACGCCTTTCGTGGCAAAACCTTCGTCGTCGCCGTCAATGGCGAGAGCCTGGCGCGCGGCAACCTGTACGGTCTGGCGCAGGACCTGAACCTGCTGGTCAGCCTCGGCGTGCGCATCGTGCTGGTGCACGGCGCGCGGCCGCAGATCGACGAACAACTGCGCCTGCGCGGCATTGCGCGCCACTTCCACCAGGGCCGCCGCGTGACCGACGGCCCGACGCTGGAGGCGGTGAAATCGGCGGTCGGCGGCTTGCGCCATGATCTGGAAGCCTTCCTGTCCATGGGGATGCCCAATTCGCCGATGCACGGCGCCCACCTACGCGTCGCCGGCGGCAACTTCGTCACCGCGCAGCCGCTGGGCGTGATCGACGGCGTCGACATGCAGTACAGCGGCCGCGTGCGCAAGATCGACACCGAGGCCATCAACGAGCGCCTCAACCGCGGCGAGCTGGTGCTGACCTCGCTGATCGGCTACTCGCCGACCGGCGAAGCCTTCAACATGACCATGGAAGAAGTGGCCTGCCATACCGCCATCGAGCTGAAGGCGGAGAAGCTGATCTTCCTGGTGCAGGGCCACGGCCTGGTCGATGCCGACGGCGTGCTGCACAACGCCATCTCCGCCGACCAGGCAGAGGCGATCTACCAGCGCGGCATCAGCAGCGAGGAATGCCGCCTCAGTCTGCCCTACGCCATCCGTGCCACCCGCGAGGGCGTGGTGCGCTCGCACCTGGTCAGCCACGACGACGACGGCGCGCTGCTGGTGGAGCTGTTCACCGACTACGGCACCGGCACCATGATCGCGCGCGATTCGCTGGTCAAGATCCGCGAAGCCAGCATCGAGGACGTCGGTGACATCCTGGCGCTGATCCGCCCGCTGCAGGAACAGGGCATCCTGATCAAGCGCAGCCGCGAACACCTGGAAATGCAGATCCGCAACTACTCGGTACTGGAACACGACGACCGCATCGCCGCCTGCGTCGCGATGCTGCCGTTCCCGGAAGACGGCATGGCCGAGCTGGCCTGCCTCGCGGTCAGCGCCGACCGCCGCAACAGCGGCTTCGGCGACCTGCTGGTACAGCACGTGGAGCAGCGCGCGCGGCTGTACGGCTACAAGGCGCTGTTCATCCTCACCACCCAGACCGCGCACTGGTTTGCCGAGCGCGGCTTCGTTGCGGCCAACATCGAGCAGCTGCCGCAGTCACGCCGCGAGCTGTACAACCACAACCGCCGCTCCAAGGTGCTGATCAAAGCCTTGTAAACGGCAGCGGCGGCACAAAGTTTGGTGACCTGTCATCTCTGTGACACAATTAGTCTCTATCTTTTCGACACTTCTCAAGGAATTCACCATGGCACGAATGGTCAACTGCGTTAAGCTCGGTCGCGAAGCCGAAGGCATGGACTTCCCGCCGCTGCCCGGCGCACTGGGGCAGCGCATTCAGGAAAACGTCTCCAAGGAGGCGTGGCAGGGCTGGCTGCGTTACCAGACCATGCTGATCAACGAAAACCGCCTCAGCCTGGCCGATGCCCGCGCCCGCCAGTACCTGGCCGCACAGCTGGAAGCCTACTTCTTCGGCCAGGGGGCCGACCAAGTCGCCGGCTTCACGCCGCAGCAGTAACAAACGACCGCGCCCTCCCCGTGAGGGCTTTTTTTACCTCCCGCACTAGTACCAATGCATAAAATGCCGACAACACACGAAAACCTGCTTAACCGCGAACTGGCTCTGATCGAATTCAACCGCCGCGTCATGGCGCAGGCCGAAGAGGAACGCCTGCCACTGCTGGAGCGCCTGAAATTCCTCTGTATCGTGTCGTCCAACATGGACGAGTTTGCCGAGGTGCGGGTGGCGTGGCTGAAGGAAGCGGCGCAGCTGACCCCGGATCGCATCCTCGCCGACGGCAGCAAGCCGGCGGAAGTGCTGACCCGGCTGTCGGAGGCCGCCCATGCGCTGGTGCGCGAACAGTACCGCCTGCTGCGCGAAGAGATCTTCCCGGCGCTGCGTACCGAAGGCATCATCTTCATGCGCCGCAACGAGTGGGACAGCGAACAGAAAGCCTGGGTCCGCGACTACTTCTTCCGCGAACTGATGCCGATCCTGACCCCGATCGGGCTGGATCCGTCGCATCCGTTCCCGAAACTGCTCAACAAGAGCCTGAACTTCATCATCGAGCTGGAAGGCGCCGACGCCTTCGGCCGCGAATCCGGCATCGCCATCGTGCAGGCGCCGCGCATCCTGCCACGCGTGATCAAACTGCCGGCCAAACTGTGCGGCGGCAACCAGCACAGCTTCGTGTTCCTGTCCTCCATCCTGCACTCGCACGTGCAGGAGCTGTTCCCCGGCATGACGGTGAAGGGCTGCTACCAGTTCCGCGTCACCCGCGACAGCGACCTCAACGTCGACGACGACGACGTCAAGAACCTGCGCACCGCGCTGCAGGGCGAACTGCGCCAGCGCCAGTACGGCGACGCGGTGCGGCTGGAGATCGCCGACACCTGCCCGACGCACATGGAAGAATTCCTGCTGCACACCTTCAACCTGCAGCAGCAGGACATCTACCGCGTCGACGGCCCGGTCAACCTGGTGCGCCTGATGCAGGTGCCGGACAAGGTCGACCGCCCGGACCTGAAATTCGCACCGTTCGAGGCCACGCTGCCGCCGGTACTGGCCAAGAAGACGCCGCTGTTCGAGGCCATCCGCAAGAACGACATCCTGCTGCACCACCCGTTCCAGTCTTTCCAGCCGGTGATCGACATGCTGGTCAACGCCGCCACCGACCCGGAGGTGGTGGCGATCAAGATGACGGTGTACCGCACCGGCACCGACTCGGTGCTGATGGAGTCGCTGATCGCCGCCGCCCGCGCCGGCAAGCAGGTAACGGTGGTGGTGGAGCTGATGGCGCGCTTCGACGAAGAGGCCAACATCAGCTGGGCATCACGGCTGGAAGACGCCGGCGCCCACGTGGTGTACGGTGTGTTCGGCTACAAGGTGCACGCCAAGATGCTACTGGTAGTGCGCCGCGAGGAAGGCCAGCTCAAGCGCTACGTGCATCTGGGCACCGGCAACTATCATCCGCGCACCGCGCGGCTGTATACCGACTTCGGCCTGCTGACCTGCAACGAGGACATCGTCAGCGACGTCAACGACCTGTTCGTGCAGATCACCGGCCTCGGCCGCGCCGGCGAGCTGAAGCACCTGTACCAGTCGCCGTTCACGCTGCACAACATGATCATCGGCGCCATCGACCGCGAGATCGACCACGCCCAGGCCGGCAAGCCGGCGCAGATCATCGCCAAGATGAACGCGCTGCTGGAGCCGCAGGTGATCCAGGCGCTGTACCGCGCCAGCCAGGCCGGGGTCAAGATCAGCCTGATCATCCGCGGCGTGTGCGCGTTGCGCCCCGGCGTGGAAGGTCTGTCGGAGAACATCACCGTGCGCTCCATCGTCGGCCGCTTCCTCGAGCACACCCGCGTGTTCTACTTCTACAACGACAAGGCCGAGGACATGTACATCGCCAGCGCCGACTGGATGGGGCGCAACTTCTTCCGCCGCATCGAAACCTGCGTGCCTATCCTCGACGTCAAGCTGAAACGCCGCATCATGAAGGAAGGGCTGCGCATCTACCTCGACGACAACACCAACGCCTGGGAAATGCAAGCCGACGGCAGCTATCGCCGGCGTATGGCGCGCGGCAAGGGCCGCTGCGCACAGGAAACCCTGCTGCAGGAATACAGCAGCTGAGCGGCTGCCAGCCGCAAGGTTGGCCGCAATGCACGGCGCGGGCGGAACTTCTGCCTCGCGCCGTTTTCTTTGTTTCTCCCCCTGTTGCCTTCGGAGACCCCATGGACCTGTCCCTGCTCTGGTATCTGCTGTCCATCCTGCTGGTGCTGGTCGGCCTCGCCGGCACCATCTACCCCGCCCTGCCCGGCCTCGGCCTTCTAGCCGCCGGCTTCCTGCTGGCGGCGTGGAACGGCAATTTCGTACAGGTCGGCTTCTGGCCGCTGACCACCATCGTCCTGCTCGCAGTGGCCGGCATGGTGATCGAGAGTGTCGCCAGCCTGCTCGGCGCCCGGAAAAGCGGCGCCAGCCGCGAGGCGCTGATCGGCGCGCTGCTCGGCGGCCTGATCGGGCTGTTCTTCGGCCTGTTCGGTGCCATTGCCGGGCCGGTACTCGGTGCCGTCATCGGCGAGCTGATCGCGCGCCGCAACCTGCCGCAGGCCAGCCGCGTCGGCGCCGCCACCTTCCTCGGCTTTCTGGCCGGCACCGTCGCCAAGATCGCCTGCGCCTTCGCCATGCTCGGCGTGTTCATCCTCGCGCTGCTGTTTTGAGCCGTTGCGGCCAACGTTGGCCGCACGGCACGGACACGCCGAATTTGCTACACTTCCCCGGTTAATCTCCCTATCGCAATCCAGCAGGAATCAAGCACACCCTATGGCTCAATACGTGATGTCCATGCTCCGCGTGAGCAAGATCGTTCCCCCTAAACGCCAGATCATCAAGGACATTTCGCTGTCCTTCTTCCCCGGTGCCAAGATCGGCCTGCTCGGCCTCAACGGCGCCGGCAAATCCACCGTGCTGCGCATCATGGCCGGTGTCGACAAGGAATACGACGGCGAGGTGCAGCATCTGGCCGGCGTCAAGATCGGCTACCTAGAGCAGGAACCGAAACTCGACCCTGACAAGACCGTGCGCGAAGAAGTGGAAAGCGGCATGGGCGACGTGATGGGCGCGCAGAAGCGGCTGGAAGAGGTATACGCCGCCTACGCCGAAGAAGATGCCGATTTCGACGCACTGGCCGAAGAACAGGCCAAACTGGAAGCCATCATCTCCGCCGGCGCCGGCGACAACGTGCAGCTGCAGCTGGAACTGGCTGCCGACGCGCTGCGCCTGCCGCCGTGGGATGCCAAGATCGGCCCGCTGTCCGGCGGTGAAAAACGCCGCGTGGCACTGTGCAAGCTGCTGCTGTCGCAGCCGGACATGCTGCTGCTGGACGAACCGACCAACCACCTCGACGCCGAATCGGTGGAGTGGCTGGAGCAGTTCCTGGTGCGCTTCCCCGGCACCGTGGTCGCCGTCACCCACGACCGCTACTTCCTCGACAACGCCGCCGAATGGATCCTGGAGCTGGACCGCGGCGAAGGCATCCCGTGGAAAGGCAACTACTCCAGCTGGCTGGAGCAGAAGGAAGCGCGCCTAGAGCTGGAAAGTAAGCAGGAAGGCGCGCGCATGAAGGCGATGAAGCAGGAGCTGGAGTGGGTACGCCAGAACCAGAAAGGTCGCCAGGCCAAATCCAAGGCCCGTCTGGCACGCTTCGAAGAGCTGTCCAGCTTTGAACACCAGAAGCGCAACGAGACCCAGGAAATCTTCATCCCGGTGGCCGAGCGCCTCGGTAACGAAGTGATCGAATTCGACGGCGTGTCGAAAGGCTTTGGCGACCGCCTGCTGATCGACAACCTGTCGTTCAAGGCACCGCCGGGTGCCATCGTCGGCATCATCGGCCCCAACGGCGCCGGTAAGTCGACGCTGTTCAAGATGATTGCCGGCAAGGAACAGCCGGACAGCGGCACGGTGAAGATCGGTCAGACGGTGCAGATGGCCTTCGTCGAGCAGCATCGCGACACGCTGGAAGGCGACAAGACGGTGTTCGACGACGTCTCCGGCGGCCTCGACATCCTCAACGTTGGCCGCTTCGAGATGTCCAGCCGCGCCTACCTCGGCCGCTTCAACTTCAAGGGCGGCGACCAGCAGAAAAAGGTCGGCATGCTGTCCGGCGGCGAACGCGGCCGCCTGCACCTGGCCAAGACCCTGCTCAAGGGCGGCAACGTGCTGCTACTCGACGAACCGTCCAACGACCTGGACGTGGAAACCCTGCGCGCGCTGGAAGACGCGCTGCTGGAATTCGCCGGCACCGTGTTCGTGATCTCCCACGACCGCTGGTTCCTCGACCGTATCGCCACCCACATCCTGGCGGCAGAAGGCGAATCGCAGTGGACCTTCTTTGACGGCAACTATCAGGAGTACGAAGCCGACAAGAAGAAACGCCTCGGCGAAGAAGGTGCCAAGCCGAAGCGCATCCGCTACAAGCCTATCGTGCGCTAAGCGCGATTTCGGCTGGCAGCAGTCGCAAAAAAACCCCGGTTGCAACAACCGGGGTTTTTTCATGTTGTGGCTTACGCCACCATGTACGGGGCGTCACCGCCTTCACGACGGGCCACCATGTACGGAGCGTCACCACCTTCGCGACGCGCCACCATGTACGGGGCATCACCACCTTCGCGACGCGCCACCATGTACGGGGCATCACCACCTTCGCGACGGGCCACCATGTACGGGGCATCACCGCCTTCGCGACGAGCCACCATGTACGGGGCGTCACCACCTTCGCGACGCGCCACCATGTACGGGGCGTCACCGCCTTCGCGACGGGCCACCATGTACGGGGCGTCACCGCCTTCGCGACGGGCCACCATGTACGGGGCGTCACCGCCTTCGCGACGGGCCACCATGTACGGGGCGTCACCGCCTTCGCGACGGGCCACCATGTACGGGGCGTCACCACCTTCTCGACCTGCAATCATGTATGGAGCATCGCCGCCATCACGTTTCGCAGTCATCTCTACATCTTGCTGCTGCACAGCAGCAGGGGCAGCGTAAACCGGAGCAACAACACTAGCCAGCACAACAGCGATAGAGGTAATTAGCAGCTTTTTCATGATCAATATCCTTTTATTTAAATTGGTAGCTTTGATTGTTTCAGCATTTGATTCGAATAATTTGTACAGCTATTTTGTGGTGCTAGTAACAACGGGCTTCAGGTCAACCAGCAGCGGCAACGACCACAGAAGCAATGCTGTAACTATACGACTGGTCTAATTCGATTAATAGCGAAGTAAACTGAATGTCTTGTTCAGATTTTGCGAACTAGTCGGATCTGGCATCAGCAGGCAGCAGTGGCCCGCTTTGCAATGCAGCAACGGTGGTATCAAGGAAGACGGCAGAAGGGGCTGGGCGAGTGCTTGCCGTCGCGTCGGGCACGCGAAACCGCGGCTGCTGCGGCGGCACCGCGGCCAACGTTGGCCGCAATGCAATAAGCCCGCGCAGCGCAGCACGGGCTTATGGCGGACAAAAAAAAGGGGTACGGCCCACCACCGTACCCCAAACACACACATCAAGAGGAAAAGCGTCGTTTGTCTGTCAGCGCCAAATCATCCCTGATCCGACACCTTGCTTGCTCGCCACAGGCAAACTCAGATCAACGGCGCCGCTTGCCGGCACCGCTCATCTCATACCGAGAGCATAGCCGGTGGTGGCAATCGTGCTTTGACGCACGTCAAGCGCGGCACAGTGCAGCCGCCAGCGGCCAATAGAAAGGCAGAAACGAAAAAACCTCCCGTGCTAGCACGGGAGGTTTCGCTCAAACAGAATGATGCGTGTCGATCAGGCAGAAGCGGACGGCGTCGCCTTGCGGGTGCGGCTGACCGCAGCACTGGCTGCCTTGGCCGAGGTTTCGGCCGCTTCAACGCTGGCTTCAGCAAACTCGGAACCGACTTTCTTGGCGGTCTTGGCAGCGCTTTCGAAGGCGGCGTTGCTGGAAGTCACGATGTTCTTCAGCGCCTGTACCGCAGCGTCGGAACCGGTCGGTGCGTTTTTCGCCAGACGGTCGATCACATCCAGGACGTTCTTGTTGGTTTCGGCAACCTGCTCTTCCACGAAGGAAGTCAGCTCGGTCTGGGTTGCCAGCGTGACATCGTAGACTTCACGCGCCGCGGCGAAGGCCTTGTCCAGGCTAGGCTGGGTCAGGCTGGTCTGGAATTCGGCCAGCGCTTTCGGATCCTTGATCGCCGACAGCTGTTTCAGCGTCTGGGCGTTCTCGGCCAGCAGCTTGCGCGACATTTCCAGCTGCAGGGTTGCCAGGCGCTCGGCGCTGGCCAGCAGGATGCCGGAAAAACGGACGGCTTTGTCGAACTGCGACTGACCGAAAGCGGAAAACTCTTGTGCAGTAGTAAACATGATTAATCCTTTTCGAAAAATGAAACACTCAGCAGCAATATCGTCTTGAAACTCGCCGTTGCCGCATTGCAACAGATTGCATTATTGTGTTGCACCGCATCAATGTCAACCATTTTGTTGCAGCGCAACATCGCTAAGTCGCTATTTTTACAACAGCAAACACATTCATCATGGCAGTCATGCATTGCAGCAGTGTGTCCGGTCGGTGACAGCCGTGCGCCGCGGTGAGCATCGCCGGCCAGCACGGCACCGGTGTGCCAGCCGTAGCTGTCTGCGGTACCGGCAATGACACCAGCCTTTGATTGAAAGGCTCAGGACAAAGCGATACACTCCAGCCATAAAATAAATCTATCTATCCGGCGATAAAATCCAATGAGTTCTGCGGCCAACCTTTTCGATATCAAATCCGCCAGTCTTGACCTGCTGGCCATCGTGCTACGCAGCACCGACCTGCCCGCCCTGCAAGCCGCCATCCAGCAACGTTTCAACAGCCACGAGCCCGAGCCGTTCGTGCTGGACATCGAGCAGCTGCCGGCGCCGGATAGCGACACGCTGGCCCCGGTCTGCGCCATGCTGCAGCAGCACGGCCTGCGCATCGCCGCCGTCCGTCACCGCGACGCGCAATACGCCGCCCTCGCCCACCGCCTCGGTTTGCCGTTCATCAGCGGCAGCGGTGGCACCAAGAGCAGCGCGGAAAGCGTCAGCACGCCGGTCGCGGCGGCGCCCGTCGCGGAAAGCAGCCTACCGACACCGACCATGATCATCGATCGCCCGGTGCGCGCAGGACAGCAGATCTACGCCAAGGGGGGTGATCTGGTGGTGCTGGAAATGGTCAGCGCCGGCGCGGAACTGATCGCCGACGGCAGCATCCATGTCTACGCGCCGCTGCGCGGCCGGGCACTGGCCGGCGCCCGCGGCAATACTGCCGCGCGTATCTTCGTCAAGAGCATGGAAGCCGAGCTGGTTTCCATCGCTGGCGTGTACCGCACCATCGAACAGGACTTGCCGCAGAGCATCAAGGGCAAGCCGACCCAGATTTATCTCGAACAAGAGCGCGTGGTCATGATCCCGCTCGACAAGTAACCAGCATCGTTATTCCAAGGATCGATATCGTGGCAAAAATCATCGTTGTGACCTCCGGCAAGGGTGGTGTCGGCAAAACCACCACCAGCGCCAGCTTTGCATCCGGCCTCGCCCTGCGCGGCCACAAGACCGCCGTGATCGACTTCGACGTCGGCCTGCGCAACCTGGACCTGATCATGGGCTGCGAGCGTCGCGTGGTGTACGACCTGATCAACGTGATCAATGGCGAAGCCAGCCTCAACCAGGCGCTGATCAAGGACAAGCACTGCGACAACCTGTACGTGATGCCGGCGTCGCAGACCCGCGACAAGGACTCGCTCAGCCGCGAAGGCGTGGAAACGGTGCTGAAGAACCTGGACGAGATGGGCTTTGAGTTCATCGTCTGCGATTCGCCGGCCGGCATCGAAAAAGGCGCGCTGATGTCGCTGTACTTTGCCGACGAAGCCATCGTGGTCACCAACCCGGAAGTGTCGTCGGTACGCGACTCCGACCGCATTCTCGGCATCCTGTCGTCGAAATCGCGCCGCGCCGAAGAAGGCCGCGAGCCGGTGAAGGAACACCTGCTGATCACCCGCTACTCGCCGGCCCGCGTCGACAAGGGCGAGATGCTGTCGGTGGAAGACGTGAAGGAAATCCTGCGCATTCCGCTGATCGGCGTGATCCCGGAATCGCAGGCCATCCTGCAGGCGTCCAACTCCGGCACCCCGGCGATCCACATCAAGGGTTCCGACGCCGCCGAAGCTTACGGTGACGTGGTGGCCCGCTTCCTTGGCGAGGACCGTCCGATGCGCTTTGTGGAAGCGGAAAAAATCGGCTTCCTGAAACGACTGTTTGGAGGCTAGCCATGTCCCTGATCGATATGATTTTTGGCAAGCGCCAGAAAACGGCCTCCATCGCCCGTGAGCGCCTGCAGATCATCCTGGCGCACGAACGCGACGGCAAGACCGGCGCGCCGGACTACCTGCCGGCGCTGCAGCGCGAGCTTATGGAAGTGATCTCCAAGTACGTGGCGGTGAACCAGGACGACATCAAGGTGCACCTGGAGCGCCAGGACAACTTCGAGGTACTGGAAGTGAACATCGTCCTGCCGGAACACCAGCGCTGACACCATGACTCTGACCGAACTGCGTTATATCGTCGCGGTGGCGCGCGAGCGTCACTTCGGGCGGGCGGCCCAAAGCTGCTTCGTCAGCCAGCCGACGCTGTCGATCGCGATCAAGAAACTGGAAGACGAGCTGGGCGTCACCCTGTTCGAGCGTGGCGGCCAGGAGGTGAGCGTCACCGAAATCGGCGAACGCATCATCGAACAGTCGCAGCGGGTGCTGGAAGAGGCGGAAACGGTAAAGCGCCTTGCCGGCGAGCACCAGAACGAGCTGGCCGGGCCGCTGAAGCTGGGGGTGATCTTCACCATCAGCCCCTACCTGCTGCCGAAGCTGATCCTGGCGCTGCGCATCCTGGCGCCGGAAATGCCGCTGATCCTGGAAGAAAACTACACCGCGCGGCTGGCGGAAATGCTCAAGCGCGGCGAAGTCGACGCCATCATCGTCGCCGACCCGTTCGACGAGCCGGGCACGGTGGCGGTGCCGCTGTACGACGAAGAATTCGTCGTCGCCACCCCCAAGGGCCATCCGTGGGAGAAGCGCGACGCGGTGCGCTCGTCCGATCTGGCCAGCGAAAGCGTGCTGCTGCTGTCGCAGGGCAACTGCTTCCGCGATCACGTGCTGCAGGCCTGCAGCGAGGTCGCCAGCCGCCAGCACCAGAACAACGGCCTGGCCGCATCGCTGCAGGGCAGCTCGCTCAACACCATCCGTCACATGGTGGCCAGCGGCATGGGCGTCACCGTGCTGCCGCAGACCTCGGTGTCGGCGGCGGACGAAGGCCTGCTGTCGATCATCCCGTTTGCCGCTCCGGTGCCGCAGCGGCGCGTGCTGCTGGTCACCCGCAAGCAGTTTTTCCGCAAGCAGGCGATCCACACCTTGCAGCAGGCAGTGTTCCGCTCCGGCCTCAACGGCGTCACCATGCTGGAGCACGAAGCCTGAGCCGCTTCCCGTAATGGCAACAGGCATGAAAAAAGGTTGGCCGCAATTGCGGCCAACCTTTTTTGTGTGCGGCAAGCTGCCGCAGTAGGCTGCTTACAGCGTCAGGCCACCGGTCACTTCGATGGCGGCACCGTTGATGTAGCTGGCTTCGTCGGAAGCAAGCCAGGCGTAGACGTTGGCGATTTCTTCCGGCTGCGCCATGCGCTTCATCGGCACCTTGTCTTCCATCGCCTGGATCACCTTTTCAGGCATCGACTTCAGGATCGGGGTGGCGACAAAGCCCGGGCACACCGCGTTGGCGCGAATACCCTTCTTGCCCAGTTCCTTGGCCCAGGTCTTGACGAAACCGATCACGCCGAACTTGGAGGCGGCGTAGTTGGTCTGGCCGAAGTTGCCGTACACACCAACCACGGAAGACGCGTTGAGGATCACACCGGCACCCTGCTCGATCATGGTGTCGACCACGGCCTTGGTACAGTTGTAAACGCCCTTCAGGTTGATGTCGATCACCTTGTCGAACTGGTCTTCGCTCATCTTGATCAGCTGCGCATCCATCACGATGCCGGCGTTGTTGACCAGCACGTCGATGCGGCCGTAGCTGCTCTTCAGGGCGCCAACCATGTCGGCGATCTGCGCCTTGTTGGTCACGTCCACCTGATAGCCGACGGCTTCGCCACCCAGCGCTTTCAGCTCTTCCACTACGGCATTGACGGCATCCATATTGATGTCGCAAACCGCTACGATGGCGCCTTCCTTGATGAATTTCTCTGCAGTAGCCTTACCGATACCACTGGCACCACCGGTGATGATGGAGACTTTCCCTTTCAAGCGCATGATTTTTCCTTTGCTAGGTTGCAGGCAACCCGATTGTCGAACGGATATTCCTCCACCACCGACCTTCGAGATTCAAGTCCCTGTTTTTCTCTGTCTTTTGTTATGGCTTTGACATTGCACTGCGGCATCCTGTTTTGCAACGCACAACATCTTGCGCTGCAATATAGCGCAAGGCTGTCGCCAACGTAAAGCAATCGCTCTAAGAAGCTGACGTGGGCGGCAACGGCTGTTGCGGCCAACCTGCACATAAAAAAACAGGCAGCGCTAGCTGCCTGTTTTGTATGGGATTGTGGGGAATTACTCCAGGCCCTTGCTGGACAGGTATTCCTCGTAATCGCCGGTGTAGTAGTCGTAACCGCCCTTGCCGTCCAGCTCCAGGATCTGGGTGGCCAGCGAGCTGACGAACTGGCGGTCGTGCGACACGAAAATCAGCGTGCCCTTGTACTTTTCCAGCGCCATGTTCAGGGCTTCGATCGACTCCATGTCCATGTGGTTGGTCGGTTCGTCCATGATCATCACGTTCGGCTTCTGCAGCAGCAGCTTGCCGTACAGCATGCGACCCTTTTCACCACCGGATAGCACGCGCACCGCTTTTTCCACGTCGTTGCCGCCGAACAGCAGGCGACCGAGGGTACCGCGGATCACCTGCTCGTCATCGCCTTCCTGGCCCCACTCGCGCATCCACTCCGTCAGCGTGCGGTCGCTATCGAACTCGGCCTCGTGATCCTGGGCAAAGTAGCCGATCTGCGCCTTTTCCGCCCATTTAACCGTGCCGTAATCCGCGGTCAGGCCTTCCGCCAGCACCGGATCGAAGGCGCCGGCCAGCATTTTCACCAGCGAGGTTTTACCGGCACCGTTAGGGCCGATGATGGCCAGCCGCGCGCCGGCCTCCAGGATGAAGTTCATGTCCTTGAACAGCACCTTGTTGTCGTAGGCCTTGCTCAGCGACTGCACTTCCACCGCCTGACGGTGCAGCTTGAAGCGCTCGTCCATCTCGAAGCGGATGAACGGGCTCTGGCGGCTGGAAGGCTTCACTTCCACCATTTCCGACTTCAGCTTGTCGACCTGCTTCAGGCGCGAGGTGGCCTGACGGGCCTTGGACTTGTTGGCGGAGAAGCGGGCGGCAAATTCCTGCAGGTCCTGGATGCGTTCCTTGGCCTTGGCATTGGAGCTAAGCTGGCGTTCACGCGCCTGGGTGGAGGCGATCATGTAGTCATCGTAGCTACCCGGGTAGATACGGATGGTGTTGTAGTCCAGATCCGCCATGTGGGTGCAGACCGAGTTCAGGAAGTGACGGTCGTGCGAGATGATGATCATGGTGGAGTTGCGCTCGTTCAGCACATGCTCCAGCCAGCGGATGGTGTTGATGTCCAGGTTGTTGGTCGGTTCGTCCAGCAACAGGATGTCCGGATTGGAGAACAGCGCCTGCGCCAGCAGCACGCGCAGCTTCCAGCCCGGTGCCACTTCGCTCATCGGGCCGAAGTGCTGTTCGGTGGCAATGCCGACCCCCATCAGCAGTTCGCCGGCACGGGCCTCGGCGGTGTAGCCGTCGTATTCGGCAAACTTGGCTTCTAGTTCGGCCGCGTGCATGTAGTCGTCTTCGGTGGCTTCCAGGTTGGCGTAGATGGCATCGCGTTCGCTCATCGCCGCCCACATCTCGGTGTGCCCCATCATGACTACATCGATCACGCGCTGGTCTTCATAGCCGAACTGGTCCTGGCGCAACTTACCCAGGCGCAGGCCGTTCTCAATGGCGACTTCGCCACTGGTTTGCTCGAGGTCTCCCCCGAGAATTTTCATGAAAGTCGATTTGCCGGAACCGTTGGCGCCGATCAGGCCATAACGGTTGCCTTCACCAAATTTGACGGAAACCTTCTCGAAAAGCGGCTTGGCGCCGAACTGCATGGTAATGTTGCTTGTCGTAATCACTCGATCATTCCTCAGCCAGTCACTGCATGTACCGGAAAACCCTGCATTTTACCACAAACACCCTCTGCAATCAGGGTGTTGCGGCCGGTACATCTTTGCTTTCGCAGCTGCCTCGGAATTCCGCTACAATCGAACACCATTTAAACCCTTAACCAGAATAGGCAGATCTTATGCTTACCGGTAGCCTCGTTGCGCTGGTCACCCCGATGTTCGAGGACGGCCAGGTCGATTTTGAATCGCTGAAACGTCTCGTAGATTTCCACATCGATAACGGTACCGACGGCATCGTGGCCGTGGGAACCACTGGCGAATCCGCCACCCTGGGCGTGGATGAACATATCAAGGTCGTGGCGGCCGTGGCCCAACACGCCGCCGGCCGCATTACCGTCATTGCCGGCACGGGTGGCAACTCCACCAGTGAGGCCATCGAACTGGCGGCCCTCGCCAAGCAGGCCGGCGCCAGCCATTCGCTGTCGGTCGTGCCGTACTACAACAAGCCAACCCAGGAAGGCATCTACCAGCACTTCCGCACGATCGCCGAAGCGGTGGAACTGCCGGTCATCCTGTACAACGTGCCGGGCCGTACCGTAGCCGACATGAGCAACGATACCGTGCTGCGCCTGAGCGAAATCGGCAATATCGTCGGCCTGAAGGACGCTACCGGCGACATCGGCCGCGCCTGCGACCTGATCAAGCGCGTGCCGCAAGGCTTCGGTCTCTACTCCGGAGACGATCCGACAGGCATGGCCTTCATGCTGTGCGGCGGCCACGGCGTGATCTCTGTCACCTCCAACGTCGCTCCCAAGCTGATGAGCGCCATGTGCCAGGCTGCCATCGCCGGCAACGCCGCCGAAGCACGCCGCATCAATGACAAGCTGCAAGGCCTGCACAAGTTCCTGTTCGCCGAGCCGAACCCGATCCCGGCAAAATGGGCGATGCACCGCCTCGGTCTGATGCCGGCCGGTCTGCGTCTGCCGCTGACCCCGCTCACCGCCGCCAGCGCCACCCTCGTCGAACAAGCGATGCAACAAGCAGAGGTGCTGTAACCCGTGAATGCCATGATGAAAAAAGCCCTGCTCACCGGTGTCGTCTCCTCGGCACTGATCTCCGGTTGCGCCAGCAGCGGCCCGGACAGCGCCATCGCCTACAAGTCCGATGCCCCTGCAGCCAAACGCTCGCTGGAAGTACCGCCGGACCTGAGCGCACCGCAACAGCAGGACCGCTACCCGCTGCCTGTGGTCAACAGCAACGGCAGCAGCACCGCCCCCGCCGATGTCGCCCTCAACAGCAAGGTTGCGGCCAACGTGGTGGTCAGCGCCGACCAGAAAGCCAAGGCGCAGATCGAACGCGCCGGCAGCCAGCGCTGGATCAGCGTGGAAGGCAAGAGCCCTGCCCAAGTCTGGCCACTGCTGAAGGCCTTCTGGCAGGATAACGGCTTCGTGATCCAGACCGAAGAACCGGATGTCGGCCTGATGGAAACCGACTGGGCGGAAAACCGCGCCAAGCTGGGCCGCGACCCGGTGCGCAACCTGCTGGAAAACATCGGCCTGGGCTCGGTACTGTCGACCCCGGAACGTGACCGCTTCCGCATCCGCGTCGAACAGTCCGCCACCGGCACCGACGTGTTCTTCACCCATCGCGGCATGTACGAGATCTACATCAACGAAGCGAAGGATGCCACCCGCTGGCAGCCGCGTCCGGCCGATCCGGAACTGGAAGCGGTGTTCCTGTCGCGCTTCCTGGTCCGTCTTGGCGTGGATGAAGCCACCGTCGCACAGAACGCCCGCAAGCTGGAGGCCAGCGCCAATCCGGTCGCCAGCAGCAAGGTTCGCAGCGAAGGCGGCGACATCATTCTTGCCGACAGTTTCGAGCGCAGCTGGCGCCGCGTCGGCCTGGCACTGGAACGCCAGGGTCTGGCCATCGTTGATCGCGACCGCTCAATGGGCGTCTACTTCGTCAGCCCGGTACAGGACGAAGCGCTGAAGGCGACCGAGAACAGCAGCGGCGGCATCTTGTCTTCGCTGGCCTTCTGGCAGGACAAGGAAAAAGCAGCCGAGCCGCTGCGCGAGCAACTGCGCATCGAACTGAAGCCGGCCGATGCGGAGCAGACCCGGATCAGCATCCGCAACAGCCAGGGCACGCCACTGTCGGCCAAGCAGCTGCAGACACTGCAGCAGAAACTGCTCAACGAACTGCAGTAAGCCCCACCCGGCAAGCAAAAAGCCCGCAATCGCGGGCTTTTTTCATGCCAGCCAGCGACACAGCAGCTGGCGACAGGCGTAAAAAAACCGGCGCTAGCGCCGGTTTTTCTTGCTAACTCAGAATTACTGAGCAGCGGAAGCAGCTGGAGCGGACGCGTCAGCAGCGGAAGCGTCAACTGCAGGAGCGGAAGCTTCAACAACTTCAGGAGCGGAAGCTTCAACAGCTGGAGCGGAAGCTTCAACTGGAGCCTCTTCTTTTTTGCCGCAAGCGGACAGAGCAACGGCCAGCAGGGCAGCAACGAGGAGCGACTGTTTCATTTGTAAATACCTTTGAAAGCGAGTGTTGAACAAGACGTTTAAACTACTACTTTCTCAAGCAAGAAAAGTGTGATGAGGAAGTAGTGCAGATTTAATCAGTGCGCGAATTGTAGCATGAAAAAATTTGCTGAAAAGGGGGTAAACAATAATTTATTGCGAATATCGGACATGATTCTGCGGCAATGCAACAACAGAATAATTTAGGATCAAAACAATATACGCACCCCATCCGTCATCCGCAACATTGTAGACAATGTCCTTTTTCAGTTTTCGCCGGCCGGCTGCCACCAGCCGGCAAGGTAACCCTCTAATAATAAAGGCATCATTGACGGCGACAGCTGCTGCGGCGACATACGGCGCCGGTTGGCCAACTGTTGCCACGCCGCGACATCGTCCGCCAGCACCGGCAGAGCTTCTCCGTTGCAGTACAGCATGTCATCGGCGTAAAGAATCAGCGTCTTCAGATCCAGCTCTACCCCTGTTGCCGCCACCGCAGCAGCGAACTCGTCTTCGTCCAGCTCTTCTTCCGGCGCCTCGTAGAACACGTGCGGCTTCGGCTCCGTCAGGTAATGGCCGAGAAAATCGGTCACCGTGTGGCGATCCCAGCTGATCTGCGACAGGATGCGGCCAACCTGCTCCACCATGCTGTCGTCCAGCCGTGCCGGCTCCTGCGGCGGCCGCAGCTCGGGGTCGGCATATCTGCCATCAATACAAATTCTGTCCTGCAGGTAAACAAGGAATTCTGTCGCCAACTCCTGCGCGGATGGCGCCCTGAAGCCGATCGAGTAAGTCATGCCCGACTCCAGCGCCACGCCGTAATGAGCGTAGCGCGGCGGCAGGTACAGCATGTCGCCATGCTCCAGCACGAACTCCTCTTCCATGCGGAAGTCCTTCAGCACCTTGATCGGCGCATCCTCGATGAAGGCCTCGTCCTGCTGCGAGGAGATCTGCCAGTGCTTGCGACCGCCGACCTGCAGCAGGAACACGTCGTAGGAATCGAAATGCGGGCCGACGGTACCGCCGGGCGGCGCATAGCTGATCATCAGGTCGTCCAGCCGGGCATAAGGCATGAAATCGAAACGCCACAGGATGTCGGCAATATGCGGCAGGTGATGGTTGACGTTCTGCACCAGGATGGTCCAGTCGCTTTCCGGCAGGCGCCGCAAGCGGCCGGGGCGGAACGGGCCGCGCTCCAGCGACCACTTGCCCTGCTTGAACTCGATCAGCCGCGACTCGACATCCTCGCTACGCGACAGCTCGGTCAGCCATGCCAGATCAACCGGCGCCCCGACATCGGTCAGCGCGCCGCGGATCAGCAGCGGCTTCTTGTGCCAGTAGTCCTGCAAAAAGGTTTCGGCAGTCATGCCGCCCAACAGATCAATCGCTTTCATGTCAGAATCTCGTTGTGCCATCTGGCAATGGTTTACAATAGGGGATGCCGATTATGGCCCTTCATGCCGGCAGCGCCCGGCTCTGGGTCAAACATCGTTATCATTCTTTATCTTTACGGTACCGCCACATGCAAATCGTCAAAAACTCCGTTGTCACCATCCACTACGAAATGTACGACGCTGACAACAACCTGCTCGACAAGACGGAAGAGCCGATCGCCTACCTGCATGGCGGCTACGATGGCATTTTCCCGATGGTGGAAGAAGCGCTGCACGGCAAGAACGTGGGCGAGTCCATCACCGTCACCATGACGCCTGACGACGCATTTGGCGAACCGGAAGAAGAGCTGGTCCGTGTCGAGCCGCTGGACGTGCTGCCGGAAGAAGTCGAAGTCGGCATGATGTTCGAAGCTGACGATCCGGAAACCGGCGACGTGATCCTGTTCCGCGTGACCGACGTTGCCGACGGCAAGGCGGTACTGGATGGCAACCACCCACTGGCTGGCCTGACCATCCGCTTCGTTGCTACCGTGGCCGAAGTACGCCCGGCATCGGCAGAAGAAGTGGCCCACGGCCACGCCCACGGCGAGCACGGTCACCACCACTAAGCCGTTGCTGACGTGCACGACAAAACGGGGCTCAGGCCCCGTTTTTCATTGGCCGCAGCAACTGCAGCGCGGCCAGCGATGCCAGCAGGTTGAACAGCACATAGGCCTCGTTCGGCGGCTGGCGCCACAGTTTCCAGCCACTATACAGCAGCAGCACCAGTCCCAGTCCGCGCAACAGCTGCGGCGTCCATGTCCGCGGCCAGGCCGGCCACTGCCATCGCACGCAAACCCGTGCAATGACCCAACCCAATGCGGCGCCGACCAGCACATCCAGCGGCCAGTGCACGCCGATGGCGATACGCGACCAGCACACCAGCAATACCAGAACCATCAGCCCCGCCTGCCACCACCAGCGCCGCCCCTGCGCCAGCACCCCGGCCAGCAGCGCGCTGGCCATGGCATGGCCGGAGGGAAAGGCACCGTTGGCCGGCAGCACATCCAGCAACTGCACGCTGCCCGCCGGCAACACCAGAAACGGGCGCGGCACGGCGAACGCCGCCTTGAGCAAGATGGCGCTGCCGATGCCAAGCAGCACCGCCGCCACCAGCGACGGCAACAGCTGCGGGTGCCGCTGCGCCAACAGCAGCAAGGCCGCGATCACCAGCGACCACTCGCCGAGCATGCTGAGCAAACGCCATAGCGGCGCCGGCAACACCGCGCCGGCGTGGTGCAACTGCAAAAACAGCGCCTGGTTGCCGCCACTCAGCAGTAGCAGCAGCGCCAACAGTGTGCATGTGGCGACAAAGCCGCGACTCACGCGCGGCAGCCCAGCGTCACACGGTCATTGCCAGCCAGATCCGGCAGCGTCGCTACCTGCTGCAGCCCGGCCGCGGCAAACAGTGCACGGCAGGCCGCGCCCTGGTCGTAGCCATGCTCCACCAGCAGCCAGCCGCCGGCGACCAGTCGCGCCGGCGCCTGCGCCACAATCTCGCGCAGGCAATCGAGGCCGTCGTTGCCGTCGGTCAGCGCCATGCGCGGCTCGAAACGGACATCGCCCTCGTCCAGATGGTGATCCTGTGCATCGATATACGGCGGATTGCTGACGATGGCATCGAACACCGCATCCGCCGGCAGCGGCGCCAGCCAGCTACCCAGATGGAAGCTGACGTTGGCTCCAAGGTTGGCTGCATTGTGCTGCGCCACCGCCAGCGCTGCCGGTGACAGGTCCACGGCACTGACTTGCCACAGCGGCGCCTCCAGAGCCAGCGTCACCGCGATGGCGCCACTGCCGGTACCAAGATCGAGCACCCGCGCACGACGGTTGCGGCCAACCTTGTGCAGTGCCGCGTCGACCAGGTGTTCGGTTTCCGGGCGCGGGATCAGCACTTCCGGGCTGACGCGGAACGGGCGGCCGTAGAACTCGCGCTCGCCGAGCAGATAGGCCACCGGCTCGCCGGCCAGCCGCCGTTGCGCCAGCGCGGCAAACGCCTGCCACTGCTGCGCGGTCAGCTCGTCGGGGGCGAACGACACCAGCTCGGCGTGACTGAAACCGGTCACCGCCGACAGCAACAGCCGCGCCTCCAGGCGGGGCAGTTCGAAATGGCGCAAGGCCTCGTTGATCGTCTTCATGGTCTAGAGCAGGAACAGGCTGGCGAGGCCGAGAAAAATGAAAAAGCCGCCGGAATCGGTACAGGCGGTAATCAGCACGCTGGAACCGACCGCTGGATCCTTGCCGAAACGCTCCATCATGGTCGGGATCAGCACCCCCATCGACGCCGCCAGCATCAGGTTGAGGGTGGTGGCCGCCAGCATCACCAGCCCCAGCGAGAAATTGCCGTACAGCAGCCACGCCAGAACGCCCAGCGCCGAGCCCCACACCAGCCCGTTGATGACGCTGACGCCCAGCTCCTTGCGCCACAGGCGCTGCGCCTGCCCCGGCTGCAACTGTCCCATCGCCAGCGCCCGCACGATCATGGTGATGGTCTGGTTGCCGGAGTTGCCGCCGATGCCGGCGACGATCGGCATCAGCGCCGCCAGCGCCACCAGCCTCTCGATCGAGCCTTCGAAGGCGCCGATCACGCGGCTGGCTACGAAGGCAGTACACAGGTTGATCGCCAGCCACGCCCAGCGGTTTTTCACCGAGTCGATCACCGGCGCGAACAGGTCTTCCTCTTCCTTCAGGCCGGCGAGGTTCAGCGCCTCGGTCTCCGACTCCTCGCGGATCACGTCCACCATCTCGTCGACGGTGAGGCGGCCGACCAGCACGCCGTGCTCGTCGACCACCGGCGCGGTCACCAGGTCATAGCGCTCGAACGCCAGCGCGGCATCGGCGGCGTCCTCGTCGGGATGGAAGCTGACCACCTCGGTCGCCATCACCTCCTCCACCAGCCGCTCCGGATCGCACACCAGCAGGCGGCGCACCGGCAGCACACCCTTGAGCACGCCGTCTTCGTCGACCACGAAAATCTTGTCGGTCTGGCTCGGCAATTCGTCGAAACGGCGCAGGTAGCGCAGCACCACTTCGCAGCTGACGTCCGGGCGGATCTTGACCAGCTCGTAGTCCATCAGCGCGCCGACCTGCCCCTCTTCGTAGGAGAGTGCCGATTGCAGCTGCTGGCGCTCTTCTTCGTCGAGGCCGCCCATCACCTCGTACACCACCTGCCGCGGCAGGTCCGGCGCCAGGTCGGCGAGGTCGTCGGCGTCCAGCTGTTCGGCGGCGGCGACCAGCTCGTGCTGCTCCATCGACTCGATCAGCGATTCGCGTACCGCGTCCGACACTTCCAGCAGGATTTCGCCTTCATCCTCGCTGTCGACCAGATCCCACACCAGCAGGCGGTCGTCCAGCGGCAGGGCTTCGAGGATGTAGGCGATATCCGCCGGGTGCAACGATTCGAGCTTGTGTTCCAGCTCGACCAGGTTCTGCTTGTGGACGAGCGATTCCACCAGGTCATGCTTGGGCATGTCCTGGCGATGAACGAGGTCCTCGACCAGTCGCTGGCGCTCGATGAGGCGCTGTACCTGGTTGAGGTTATCCTGCAGACGATCGGTTGGTTGTTTTTTGTCGATAACCGTCATGCACGTCTCCTGCCGCCCGTGGCGGAGTGAGTGCAATCCGGTAACAGGCGGGGTTATTGACTAGCCAAAAAGGTAGTGGTGGTTATGAGATAACTGGGTAAGTCCATGCGTTTCAGCTGCGCGTATCGCAGCGATCACGAAAGAAGCCGAAATTGTAGCATGCGAATGTGACAGCCAGCCACCGCGACGGCCGGCAGTCACCGGCTCAGGGAGCGAGTGCCTGCGACATGCGGCGCTGGATGATGCGGGTCTTGCGGGCCAGACCCTGGGCATTGCGGTGGGTATCGTAGTAGCGCGGGTTGGGCACCATCGCCGCCAGTTTGGCCGCCTGTCCGCTCGACAGCCGGGCGGCAGAGGTGCGGTAGTAGTGACGCGCGGCGGCCTCGGCGCCGAACACGCCGTCACCCCACTCGATCACGTTGAGGTAGATTTCCAGGATGCGGCGCTTGTCGAGCACCGCCTCCAGCATCACGGTAATGAACGCCTCGTCGATCTTGCGCCACGGTGTCTTCTTGCTGGACAGGAACAGGTTCTTCGCCAGCTGCTGGCTGATGGTGGAGCCGCCGGCGACGATGCGCCCCTGCTTCAGGTTCTTCTCGAAGGCGACCTCGATGCCTTCCCAGTCGAAGCCTTCGTGGTCGACAAACTTGGCGTCCTCGGCCGCGATCACCGCCCGCTTCAGGTTGCCGGAGATGCGGTCATACGCCACCCAGCGATGGCGCAGTTCGGCATCGGGATCGTCTTCCTGCAGTCGCGACAGCTGCGCGTCCATGAACGAGCTGCTCGACGGATTGGCATGCCGCCAGTAGACGATATGGCCGAAGATCCACAGGTAGTACAAAAAAAGAGCGGTCAGTACGACCGCTCCGATCTTAAGGAACCAGCGCATGACTCAGGCCAGTACCTCGCGCAGCATATTGGTGACCTTGCGCGTGGCCGGCTGGATGTCGCGCCAGATGCGGAACGATTCCGCCGCCTGCTCCACCAGCATGCCGAGGCCGTCGGCCAGCATGCCGGCATTCTCGGACTGCGCGCGACGCAGGAACGGCGTCAGGCCGCGGCTGTACACCATGTCGTAAGCCAGCGAGCGACCGCTGAAGATGCCGGCAGGGATCGGTGGCAGCTCGTTGGACAGGCTGGTCGAGGTGCCGTTGATGACAATATCGAACTGGCGACCCTGCAGCGCGTCGTAACCGACCGCCTCGATGTCGCCCAGCGCGCGGAACTGGTAGGCCAGCGATTCCGCCTTGATCACGGTGCGGTTGGCGATGGTCAGCGCCTGTGGCTGCTGCGCCAGCAGCGGCTGCAGCACGCCGCGCACCGCGCCACCGGCGCCCAGCAGCAGCACCCGCTGACCGGTCACCTGCACGTCGAGGTTGTCGACGATGTCGCGCACCAGGCCGGTGCCGTCGGTATTGTCGCCATAGATCCGGCCGTCGCGCAGCGTCAGGGTGTTGACCGCCTCGGCCAGACGCGCCGCCTCGGTCACCTCGTCGGCAAAGCGGAACGCGTCACCCTTGAACGGCAGCGTCACATTGAGGCCCTTGCCGCCATTGGCGAAGAAGGCCTGCACCACCGGCACGAACTGGCCGAGCTCGGCAAACAGCTTTTCGTAATTCATGTCCTGCCCGGTGGCCTGGGCGAACTCGGCATGAATGAACGGCGACTGGCTGTGCGATATGGGATTGCCGATCACGGCGTAACGATCAGTCATGATTTACATCTCTTCAGGATAGGAATAAGGCAAAGCCGGTGGCAGCCGCTCGACCAAAAACACACTTTGCCTTGTCAGGCCGGAAACTGCAAGCCGTGGCTCAACCCTGAATCCACGGCAGGCCGTGCGCCTTCCAGCCATTGACGCGGCCACGATGCTGCTCGGCATCGCGATCGCCCTCGAAACCTTCCAGAATATTGTAAACCTCGGCATAACCTGCCTCTGCGGCCAACCTTGCCGCCTCGTCCGAGCGCGCGCCGGAGCGGCAGATGAACAGCACGGTCTTGTCCTTGCCGACCTGCTGCTGCAGCTGGCTGACAAAGGCGGCGTTCGGCACCATGCCGGGGTAGGCACGCAACTCGACGCGCACCGCCTCCGGAATCACGCCGACAAACTGCCATTCCGCCGCGCTGCGCACATCGACGATCACCGCCTGTGGCAGCGACTGGCGCACCGCCCACGCCTCCGGTGGCGTCAGCGCGCCGCTGTAGGTCAGCCCCAGTTCACTGCCGCGCGACTGTGCTGTTGCCAAAATGGTTTCTACTGTCATGGGGAGGCTCCTGTGTAACGCGCTAATAATGATCAGACCGTTACAGTAATGCAGTGTTCAACGACTGTCATCACGCGGCCGGCACCGCAAGCGCGGTCCAAAAGCGGGCATCGACACCATCAGGCACCAGCTTGGTGCGATTTGCACAATAATGGCACCACTGTCGTGCAACAGCGGCACGGCAGGCGCCGGCAAATGTGGCAAAATGGGCTTTCCCACGCCCGCTTACGGCTGGCACGCTTCATGCTTTTACCCCGGTACATAAATTTGTGCCATCCAGATTGATGCACTTAGCTAGCTCATTTAGGAGATCACCATGGCGGTTGCAGACGTAGTCAAGCTCATCACCGAAAACGACGTAAAATTTGTCGACCTGCGCTTTACCGACACAATGGGTAAAGAACAACACGTGACCATTCCTGCTCACGTGCTGCTGGACGATGCCGATGCATGGTTCGAGAACGGCCACGCATTCGACGGCTCCTCCATCGCCGGCTGGAAAGGCATCCAGGCCTCCGACATGCTGCTGATGGCTGACCCTGCCACTGCCAAGATCGACCCGTTCTTCGACGAACCGACCGTGTTCATGTCCTGCGACGTGATCGACCCGGCCGACGGCAAGGGCTACGACCGCTGCCCGCGTTCGGTAGCCAAGCGCGCCGAAGCCTACCTGAAGGCCTCCGGCATTGGTGACACCGCCTACTTCGGTCCGGAACCGGAATTCTTCATTTTCGACAGCATCACCTGGGGCACCGACATGTCCGGCTGCTTCGTGAAGATCAAGGCCGAAGAAGCGGCCTGGGCTTCCGCTGAAGAATTCGAAGGCGGCAACACCGGTCACCGTCCGGGCGTGAAGGGCGGTTACTTCCCGGTACCACCGGTTGACTCCTCGCAAGACATCCGCTCGGCCATGGTGCTGCTGCTGGAAGAACTGGGCGTACCGGTTGAAGTTCACCACCACGAAGTGGCCACCGCCGGCCAGAACGAAATCGGCACCAAGTTCAGCACCCTGACCCAGCGTGCCGACTGGACCCAGATCCTGAAGTACGTGGTCCACAACGTGGCGCACAGCTACGGCAAGACCGCGACCTTCATGCCTAAGCCTATCGTTGGCGACAACGGTTCCGGCATGCACGTGCACCAGTCGATCTGGAAAGACGGCAAGAACCTGTTCGCCGGTGACGGCTACGCCGGCCTGTCCGACATCGCCCTTTACTACATCGGCGGTATCATCAAGCACGCCAAGGCACTGAACGCGATCACCAACCCGGGCACCAACTCCTACAAGCGTCTGGTTCCGCACTACGAAGCACCGGTGAAACTGGCCTACTCCGCCAAGAACCGTTCCGCTTCCATCCGCATCCCGCACGTGGCCAACCCGAAAGGCCGTCGTATCGAGGCGCGCTTCCCGGATCCGCTGGCCAACCCGTACCTGTGCTTCGCCGCGCTGATGATGGCTGGCCTGGACGGTATCCAGAACAAGATCCACCCGGGCGATGCTGCCGACAAGAACCTGTACGACCTGCCGCCGGAAGAAGACAAGCTGATCCCGACCGTGTGCGCGTCGCTGGACGAAGCACTGGCCGCACTGGACGCCGACCGCGAGTTCCTGACCCGTGGCGGTGTGTTCTCCAACGAGTGGATCGACGCCTACATCGAGCTGAAGATGAAGGAAGTGAACCTGACGCGCATGACTACCCACCCGGTAGAATTCGCGATGTACTACTCGCTCTAAGCTGACACCCGTTCCGGCGCAATCCGGAACCGTCGCATCCACCCGCAGTGCCATCGGCGCTGCGGGTTTTTCATTGCGGCGGTCAAGACTTGCGGCCAACGTTGGCCGCACGCCTTGACCACCGCCGCCGGCAATTTAATGCGCCGGCGCGCTGACGCGACGCGCAACTTTCACTATCATCGGCGCTGGTCCGTTCTTCCCTGGTGACGCCATGCTGCGCCCGCTTCTCGTTTCCCTGCTGCTGTGCAGCGCTGCCACGACGGCCAGCGCCGCCACCATCTACAAACACGTCGACAAGGATGGCCACGTCACCTTCACCAACGTGCCGATGCGCGGCGCGCGCGCGGTACTGGTCACTCCCGCCAGCGACGACTCGCCACCGCCG
>NZ_LFDT01000006.1:0-148421 GCF_001037925.1 Vogesella sp. EB
CCAAGGGAGTCAGTCCAGTAGTTACGACTGGCAGGACTTCCTGAAGGCCCATCTTACCTAGCAAGACGGGGCGCGTTCATATAAGAACCAAATATAAACCCCGGCTAACCGGGGCTATGGGGGAATCGGCATCTGCAGGCATACTTCTCGCACCTCTGACCACGCGAAGAAGTCGCTTGCGAACCGCTGTATCGGCACGAGCCAACCCCTGCTCGACGGCCGATCTGGCAACTTCTTCAATAATCTCACCCATGCCCCCCAACGCGGCAATCCGCACATTGCGGGCAGCCCCACCGCTAACGATATTGCCGGTTCGAACCCGAACCGGTTTGCACCATGAGTCTCTCATAACACCATCCTGATCGAATTCTTGACGTGGGTGACCGATACGCAGGTCATAAAGACAGTATGGGAATTGGTAATCGACAAGGGTAGGTCAAATTTTTTCCCCAATAGCGGGATAGCTGGAGTTGGAGTTAACACCACTCCATGGGCTCGTAGTCACAGGGCATTGAATGACCACTTGGTAGCAACAACCAGTCATTGTTCACTTGGTGTCTGAATGGCTGTTTTGGCCGGAGGCCGTGTGAAAACGTCTTCGTGTCTATGATGTTCCTAATGGCATGCCGAGGGTTGCGCAATGACACGGTTCGTTCAAGGAAAGAATAGGTCGCAGGCCGCACTTTTGCCAGCGCTGCTTGATGACTATGTCTGTGAAGACAACCCGGTGCGCATCGTGGATGCCTTTGTCGAGCAACTCGATCTGCGCGGGCTTGGCTTTGCCGGCGTCGATCCCAAAGCCACGGGGCGGCCGTCTTACCATCCAGCCATCTTGCTCAAGCTGTACATCTACGGTTACCTCAACCGGACTCCATCCAGTCGCCGCCTCGAACGGGAGGCTCTGCACAACATTGAGCTGATGTGGCTACTGGGACGGCTTGCACCCGACTTTAAAACGCTTGCCGACTTTCGACGAGACAATGGCACCGGTATCCGCAATGTCTGCAAGCAGTTCGTTGTGCTGTGCCGGGAGCTGAAGCTATTCACGCACGCTGTCGTCGCCATTGATGGCAGCAAGTTCAAGGCGGTAAATGCTCACGACCGCAACTTCACGCGTGGCAAACTGGAGAAGCGGATGCAGGAAATTGATCACTGCATTGCGCGTTATCTCAGTGCACTGGAAACCGCAGATCGCCAGCCTTCAGAGATAGCGGAAGCGCGAACCGCGCGAATTCAGCAAAAGATGGCCACTCTGAAAAAGAGCATGGAAAGACTGCAGCGGATCCAGGCGCAGTTAGAGCAAGAGCCCTCTGCGCAGATTTCTTTGACCGACCCAGACTCCCGCGCCATGGCAACCAGTACCAACCGTGGACTGGTGGGATATAACGTGCAGACCGCTGTCGATACTCGGCACCATCTCATCGTTACCCATGAAGTTACCAATAGCGGCAGTGATCGCAGCCAACTGGCCAAAATGGCCATACAAGCGCAGTCGGCACTGGATGTCTTGGGCATGCAAGCCATTGCAGATCGTGGCTACTTTAAAGGCGAAGAAATTCAAAAGTGTGAAGAGGCCGGCATTACTGCGCTGGTATCAAAACCGATGACCTCTGGCGCGAAGGCCGAAGGGCGCTTCGACAAAGAGGACTTCGTGTTTGATCCGGTCGCTGGCGAATACGTCTGCCCGGCAGGCAGTCGCTTGAAATGGCGATTTGCCCGGATTAAGTCTGGCCTGCAGATCAATCGTTACTGGGGCTCAGACTGCCCGCGTTGCCCGATCAAAGAAAAGTGTACGCCAAGTGATTATCGACGTGTCAATCGATGGGAGCACGAAGCCACATTGGAAACCATGCAAAGGCGACTGGATATCCAGCCTGGTGCGATGAAACTACGGCGGCAGACTGTGGAGCATCCCTTCGGGACATTGAAAGACTGGATGGGGGCGACGCACTTCCTGACACGTACCCCGGAACATGTCAGCACCGAGATGAGCTTGCACGTACTTGCCTACAACTTGAAGCGAGTCATGAAGATCATAGGATTTGCAGGGTTAATGGCGGCAGTAAAGGCCTGAAGGGAGCCTTTTACTCATCTAAATAGCCTTGTTCGCACTGAGACCGAACTGGATAACCCGGCAAGAGGTGGTGCGAACCACTTTGGCATTAACCGGTGCTGCGTTTCCACACAGCCTCGCCGATCTGCAGCCATGTCCACCATGGGGAGGGGGCCAATCGTCGACCGAAGCGGTCGGTTGCAGGCATGGGCACCTGACGTGTTTGAGGCTTGGAAAGGTAGCACTACGCACTGCCCCTGCTTATTTGTTAAACACAAACAGCCTACCCCCTCCCGCTCCAATAAAGCCATATGTCTTAAGCTGAAATGTAATTTCTTTGAGTAAAAAAAGCTGGTACACAGATCATGCTGTCCCCCTGCATACGGATCGGTAAGGTTGGCCGCAGATTATAAAAGCGGCAATAAAAAACCGCACCCGAAGAGGTGCGGTTTCATGAGCCAGATCAGTCCGGCTTACTTGTTCATGCGGCCGGCAATGCGCATGCGCAGTGCGTTCAGCTTGATGAAGCCGCCGGCGTCGGCCTGGTTGTAGGCACCGCCGTCGTCGTCGAAGGTCGCGATGTTCATGTCGAACAGCGAGTTGGTCTTCGAGTCGCGGCTGACCACGATCACGTTGCCCTTGTACAGCTTCAGACGCACCCAGCCGTTGACGCTCTGCTGGGTGTAGTCGATCAGGGTCTGCAGCGCCTTGCGCTCCGGTGCCCACCAGTAGCCGTTGTAGATCATGCTGGCGTAGCGTGGCATCAGGTCGTCCTTCAGGTGCGCCACTTCGCGGTCCAGGGTGATCGACTCGATGGCGCGGTGCGCCTTGAGGATGATGGTGCCGCCCGGGGTTTCGTAGCAGCCGCGCGACTTCATGCCGACGTAGCGGTTTTCCACCAGATCAAGACGGCCGATGCCGTGCTTGCCGCCCAGCTCGTTCAGCTTGGCCAGCACTTCGTGCGCCTTCAGGCGCACGCCGTTCAGCGCCACGATGTCGCCGCGCTCGAACTCGACGTCCAGGTATTCCGGTGCATCCGGTGCCGCTTCCGGCGACACGCTCCAGCGCCACATCGACTCCTCGGCCTCGGCCGACGGGTTTTCCAGGTGACGGCCTTCGAAGGAGATGTGCAGCAGGTTGGCGTCCATCGAGTAAGGCGCTCCACCGTTCTTGTGCTTCATGTCGACCGGGATGCCGTTCTTCTCGGCGTAGGCCAGCAGTTTTTCGCGGGACAGCAGGTCCCACTCGCGCCACGGCGCGATCACTTTCACGTCCGGCTTCAGGCCATAGTAGCCCAGCTCGAAACGCACCTGGTCGTTACCCTTGCCGGTCGCACCGTGCGATACCGCGTCGGCGCCGGTCAGGTTGGCGATCTCGATCTGGCGCTTGGCGATCAGCGGACGGGCGATGGAGGTACCCAGCAGGTACTCGCCTTCGTACACGGTGTTGGCACGGAACATCGGGAACACGAAGTCGCGCACGAATTCTTCGCGCAGGTCGTCGATGAAGATGTTTTCCGGCTTGATGCCGAACTGCAGCGCCTTCTGGCGTGCCGGTTCCAGTTCTTCGCCCTGGCCCAGGTCGGCGGTGAAGGTCACCACTTCGCACTGGTAGGTGTCTTGCAGCCACTTCAGGATCACCGAAGTATCGAGGCCGCCGGAATAGGCAAGTACGACTTTGTTGATATCAGACATCGTTTTCTCTTTCAGATACGCTTGGGTTGCCGCCGGATCAGTCGTCAATACGACCCAGCATCAAGTATTCAATCAGGGCTTTTTGTGCGTGCATGCGGTTTTCTGCCTCGTCCCATACTACGCTTTGCGGGCCGTCAATGACAGCAGCAGCCACCTCTTCGCCGCGGTGCGCCGGCAGGCAGTGCATGAACAGCGCGTCAGGGTTGGCCGCGGCCATCAGCTCGCTGGTGACCATGAAACCGTCAAATGCCTGGCGGCGCGCCTCGGCCTCGCCCTCGTAGCCCATGCTGGTGAACACGTCGGTGGTCACCAGATCGGCGCCGCGCGCGGCGGCCAGCGGGTCGTGCGACGCCGCGAAGCAGTCCGCGCCGTAGTCTTGGCCATCCAGCACCGTCAGCTCGTAACCGGCCGGGGTGGCGATCTGCAGCTTGAAACCCAGCAGCTTGGCCGCCTGCAGCCAGGTTCGGCTCATGTTGTTGCCATCGCCGATCCAGGCCACGGTTTTGCCGCGGATGTCACCACGGTGTTCAATATAGGTCAGGATGTCAGCCAGAATCTGGCACGGATGGTATTCGTTGGTCAGGCCGTTGATCACCGGCACGCGCGAGTTGGCGGCCAGCGTTTCCACCATGTTCTGCTCGAAGGTGCGGATCATGATGATGTCGCTCATGCGCGACAGCACGCGCGCGGTGTCTTCCACCGGTTCGCCGCGGCCGATCTGCGAGCTCTTGCCGTCGAGGAACATGGCGTGGCCGCCCAGCTGTGACATGCCGGCCTCGAACGACACGCGGGTGCGCGTGGAATTCTTCTCGAAAATCATGGTCATGACCTTGCCCAGCAGCGGACGGTACAGCTCGCCAGAGACATGTCGTCGCTTCAGAACCTGTGCTCGGTGGAAGATGTGCTGGCACTCTTCGGCTGTCAGGTCACTGAATTGTAAAAAATGTCTGGTTTTGGTCATGTTGAATTCCGGAAAAAATGAATGCCACGGCAGCGTGAAAACGTGGCGTTTTCATGCGCAGTGGCACATTACTACACGCAAACTGGCGTTGCCTGGCTCGGATTGTCGCAATATCTGCCCATGTCCATTTCATGTTTTACAGAATTGCGACATGGTTATATGTATCCGAAATCCAATCTGGTGACAAGTCTGTGTGGCATTTACGCGCCAGCGTCCGCACGCAATTTTTCAAAAAAACCGATATGAATCATCGTGCTAGGCATTTTCCGGTGTTTAGCATAATCAACACGACGGCGCGGGCGCTCATTCCCGCGCCACTGCACTAGCCTGTCCCGGCAACGCCGCCAGTTCCGCCGCCGTCAGCACCCGCACCCGGTACTCGCCGCCCTCCTCGTCCAGACCATGCATCTCGATGCGCTTCTGCGTTTTCAACAGCCGCGCCAGATAGGCGATGATGCCGTCGTCGATCACCTGTCCCGGCACCAGCACCGGAATGCCCGGCGGATAGGGCACGATCTGGTCGCAACAGACGCGACCGGTCAGCTGTGGATTGGCCCGTCCCTCGTCGTCGAACAGCGGCAGGCGTTCGCCCGTTTCGTAGAAGGCATCGCGTGGCAGGCAGGCCAGGTGGGTAAAGCCGGGGATCTCCGGCATCCGCCCCAGCAGTCGCGGCGGGCGCTGCTCCTTGGCCAGTCGCAGCAGCGCATCGAACAGTCGCGACACCTTGCTGCGCGTGGTACCCACCGTCAGCAACAGGGTGATGGTATTGAAGGTGGACTTCTCGAACTGGATATTGAAGCGCTCGAACAGCGCGCGCTGCAACTCGTCGGCACTGTAGCCGGCTTGCGAGATGTCCACCGTCAGCTTGGTCGGGTCCAGCCGGATGCCGTCACCGCACACGCTCTGCGGCAGCAGGTCTTCCAGCTCCAGCACGCGGAAGGCGCCGGTGGAGTTGATCTTCTGCCGCAACTCCTGCGCCAGCTTCAGCGCGCGATCGAGCAGGCGGAAGCCCTCGGTCACCGCCTGCTTGCGCGCCACGTCGAGGCTGGCGATCAGGTTGTACTGCGGGCTGGTCGAGGCGTGCATATTGAAGTTTTCGCGGAACAGGTGCTCGTCGAAAGCCGGGTCGTTGACGTGGATCATGCTCGCCTGCGAGAACGCCGACAGCACCTTGTGCGTGCTTTGCGTGACATAGTCGGCACCGGACTCCAGCGCCGTTGGCCGCAGCGCATGGTGAAACCGGGCGTGGCCGTACCAGGCCTCGTCGACCACCACCTTGATGCCGGCGGCGTGGGCGGCGGCGATGATGGGCGGCAGGTCGTAGCGCAGGCCGTCGTAGGTGCAGGAAGTCAGGATCAGCACCCGCGCATCAGGGTGGGCTGCAATGGCGTCGAAGATCACCTGCTTGGGCACCGGCCCGAAGATGCCGTAGTGGCGGTTGACCGAGGAGTCGAGATACAGCGGCAGCGCGCCGGACAGGATCACGCCGTGGTGCACCGATTTGTGACAGTTGCGGTCCAGCAGCAGCTTGTCGCCCGGCGCCAGCAGCGTCTGGAAGATCACCTTGTTGGAGGTGGAGGTGCCGTTGGTGGCGAAATAGGTCTTGCGCGCGCCGAACGCCTTTGCGGCCAACGTTTGCGCGTCGGCGATCACCCCGGTCGGGTGCAGTAGCGAATCCAGCATCGGCACCGACACCGACAGGTCGGCACGCAGCATTTCCTCGCCAACGAAATCGTAGAAATCGCCGACCCACGGGCTGTTCTTGAACGAGTCGCCGCCGGAGTGACCGGGGGTGTGCCATGAGTCCTTGGCCATGCTGACGTACAGCTTGAGGCGGTCGTAGAACGGCGTCGCCGACTTCTCGGCCAGTTCGGCGGCGAGGATGCGGAACCAGCCGTGAAAATCCTGCTCGTCGCGGTAGAAGTAGCCGTCCACCGCGTGGCTGGCCAGCGTCTCCATCAGCACCTTTTCATCGTCGTCCTGCAGCAGGATGTACAGCGACAACTCCGGCCGCAGCGCGGAAATCTGGTTGGCCAGCTCCACCGCCGGCTGCGTCAGCCCCTGCTCCTTCATGCCCTTGTCCAGCAGCACGAACTGCAGCTCGCCGTCGTGCGCCACCTGCGCCAGCGCGTCGCTGCTGCAGGCGACGCCGGCGAAGCACAGGCCCAGCGGATTGTGCAGTCTGGCGGCAGCCGCGTTCAGCCCCGCCAGCACGCTGGCCTGCCAGCGTGCGTCGTTGCTGACGATCAAGACCCGGCTTACTGGTGTCATGGTTTTCTCCTGCGGCGCCGGCCGTGTTCCCAGTCTAGCCGCCCCGATGACAGGCTGCTAAGCGGCGTGCAGCGGCGATGCCAGACGCCCGCGCCGGCGACGCGGCAAAGCAGGCGTGCGGCCAATCCGCTACAATGCGCGGATGCTGACCGACGCCGAAAAAGATTCCCTGCGCGAGTACTATCGCGCCATTGCCGACAACCTGCCGGGCTTCCGCCCGCGCGCCGCCCAGAGACAAATGCTGGCCACCGTCGCCAACGCCTTTGGCAGCACCCTGAGCAAGGCCGAGGACAGCGACGACGCGCCGGAGCGCAACGGCGAGAGCATCGCCGTGATCGAAGGCCCGACCGGCGTCGGCAAGAGCCTGGCCTACCTGCTGGCCGGCGGCGTGATGGCCAAGTCGCGCGGCAAGAAGCTGGTGGTCACCAGCGCCACCATCGCGCTGCAGGAACAGCTGGTCAATCGCGACCTGCCGTTCGCCATCGAGAAAAGCGGCCTGCCGGCCACCTTCGCGCTGGCCAAGGGCCGCGGTCGTTACCTGTGCCCGTACCGCCTGTACCAGCTCACCGCCGACAACGCGCAGGGCGAGCTGATCGCACAGGATCCGGCGCTGGCGCTGTGGGAGCGCAAGCCGGAACAGGGCGAGATCGAGGCGCTGCGCCAGCTGGCCGACGCCTTCTACTACCGCAAGTGGAACGGCGACCGCGACAGCTGGCCGGAAATGATCAACGACGAGCTGTGGCGCCGCGTCACCAACGATCGCCACGGCTGCCTGAAAGCCGGCTGCCCCAACCGTCCGGAGTGCCCGTTCTATCTGGCGCGCGAAACGCTGGAAACCGTCGACATCGTGGTCGCCAACCACGACCTGATGCTGGCCGACGTGGCGATGGGCGGCGGCGTGATCCTGCCGGCGCCGGAAAACAGCTTTTACTGCATCGACGAGGCGCACCACCTGGCCAAGAAGGCCGTCAACCAGTTCGCCGCCGAGCACAGTCTGGCGCAGGCGATGGCGTGGCTGGACAAGATCACGCCGCTGGCGACCCGCGTCGAAAGCCTGATCGACAAGCCGGAGCTGGCCAGCAACGCCTGCGAGGCGGCGGCGGCCTGCATGGAAAGCCTCACCGAATGGCTGTGGCTACTGCAGACCGAGCCGTCGCTGGAAGCCAGCAGCGACAATCTGGAGCCGTCGTGGCTGGTCGAGGACGGCGTGTTGCCGGAATCGATGAAGATCCCGGCGGCCAACATGGCGCTGTCGGCGCGCATGCTGTACAAAAACCTGACCGGCATGAGCGACGGCCTCGGCCAGTTGCGCAAGGACAAGCAGCAGGAGACGCTGCTGATCGACAAGACCAGCTCCGATGTCGGCTTCATGGTCGGCAAGTGCGAACAGCTGATGGCGCTGTGGGACCTGTTCGAGAAGGAGCCGGAAGAAAACGCGCCGCCGATCGCCAAGTGGGTGACCCGCCGCGCCGACGGCAAGGGCGACTACCTGTTCTCCGCCTCGCCGGTAAGCGCGGCCGGCAGCCTCGCCGCCACGCTGTGGCGCCGTGCCGCCGGCGCGGTGCTGACCTCGGCCACGCTGCGCTCGCTGGGCAGCTTCGACCTGCTACTGTCTCAGACCGGCCTCAAGTGGCTGGAGCAGGTGCAGACGGTGGCGCTGGATTCGCCGTTCAACTTCAGCGAACAGGGCGAGCTGTACGTGCCGCCGCTGCTCAGCACCCCGAAAGACCCCGCCGGTCACACCCGCGAAATCATCGACTGGCTGCCCAAGCTGGTCGACCTCAACGAGGCGGTCGGCACGCTGGTGCTGTTCACCTCGCGCAAGCAGATGCAGGAAGTGGCGGAAGGGCTTGCGGCCAACCTGCGCGAACGGGTGCAGATGCAGGGCGAGCTACCCAAGGCGGTGCTGCTGCAGAACCACCGCGACGCACTGCAGGCCGGCCACGCCAGCGTGCTGTTCGGGCTGGACTCGTTTTCCGAGGGACTGGATCTGCCGGGCGAAGCCTGCGTACACGTGATCATCGCCAAGCTGCCGTTCGCGATGCCGGATGATCCGGTCGGCCGCACCCTGTCGCGCTGGATCGAAAAACGCGGCGGCAACCCCTTCGTGGAGCTGACGGTGCCGGAGGCCTCGATCAAGCTGATCCAGGCCGTCGGCCGCCTGATCCGTACCGAACAGGACTATGGCCGCGTCACCATTCTTGACACCCGCATCGTGCGCCAGAACTATGGCAAACGCCTGCTGGCCGCCCTGCCACCATTCCGCCGGATTTGACATTGGGGAAAGCCGCCATCCTGCCGCCACCGCGCAGGATGATGCCCACCCGGTTTTACGGTAGAATGGAGGGTAAACCCGAACCGTGACTGACATCGCAGAACAGTTTGCTCTGCCACATAACAATTCAGCACAGGGCAAGAGACCACACCCACTCAAAAGAACGCGCCCGGTTAAGCCATGATCTGTAATCCATACGAAATCGTTATCCAAGGCCTGACATCCGAAGGCCGCACGTTCCGTCCCAGCGACTGGGCCGAACGTCTCGCCGGCATCCTCTCGTCGTTTGGCGACGACCAGAAGCTGGCCTATCACCAGTTTGTACGCCCGATGATGCTGGACAACGTCCGCTGCGTCGCAGTGGACAAGAAGCTGGAAAAAAACCAGCCACAGGTATTCCGCTTCCTGATGGATTTTGCCAAGGACAACGACCTGCGCATCGTGGATTGCCGCACCCTGATCGACGAAATCTACCCGAACCAGTTTCTGGCCTGACATGCTGGCAGCACGCAGGCAGACGGCGCGGGTCGTCCGCTAACGTGATGTTTGCTATCATGACGGCTTGAACCCATCAAGCGATGAACGCATGTCCACACTGATCAAAAGCCAGCAAGATATCGAAAAAATGCGCGTTGCCGGACGGCTCGCTGCGGAAGTGCTCGACTACATCACGCCCTTCGTCAAACCCGGCGTCACCACCAACGAACTGAACCAGCTCTGCCACGACTACATGGTCAATGTGCAGGGCACCATCCCGGCGCCGCTGAACTACGCGCCGGATGGCGGCATTCCGTATCCGAAATCGATCTGCACCTCGATCAACCACGTGATCTGCCACGGCATCCCCGACGACAAGCCGCTGAAAAGCGGCGACATCCTCAACATGGACATCACCGTGATCAAGGATGGCTACCACGGCGACAACAGCCGCATGTACTACGTCGGCCAGGTCAGTGACTTTGCGCGCCGCCTGTGCAAGGTCACCTACGAGTGCATGTGGAAGGGTATCGAGAAGGTCAAGCCGGGCGCCCGCCTCGGTGACATCGGCAACGCCATCCAGCGCCACGCCGAAGGCGCCGGCTACAGCGTGGTGCAGGAATTCTGCGGCCACGGCATCGGCACCAAGTTCCACGAAGAGCCGCAAGTGCTGCACTACGGCCAGCCGGGCACCGGCATGGAACTGAAGGCCGGCATGATTTTCACCATCGAGCCGATGATCAACCAGGGCAAGCGCCACCTGCGCCTGCTGGCCGATGGCTGGACCGTGGTCACCAAGGACCGCAGCCTGTCGGCGCAGTGGGAGCACACCGTGCTGGTCACCGAAACCGGCTACGAAATCATGACCACCTCCGACGGCACCCCGCCGAAACCGGTGTGGAAATAAGCTGCAGCAGCGTTAACGAGGCCGGGCTGAATGTCCGGCCTTTTGCGTGAATATGCACATTCCCGCCAAAAAGCGACCGACCCCCCTTTTCTTCCGCCACTAAGCAGGCACAATGCCCTGCAGCCGGCGCGCCCCGAGCACGCCCCCTCCCCACCTCCCAAGCTAGTGCGTTGAATGTGCTGACCCTCGTCATGGCCATCGATCTGGCCGAAGCAGTCGAATTTGCCGACCTGATGCGTGCCAGCGGCGAGCACGCCCGCGAGCACGGCGCACGGCAGACCCTTGCCGCCGCCGAGGCCCTGCTGCGCGAGCTGCATGCCGCCTTGACCGGCAACAGCACGCCCCTGCTGCCGGCACAGCAAGCCCAGGCCGACAGCCTGCTGCCGGCACTGCTGGAGCTGGCCCGCCGTCTGGATGCCTCGCAGCCACAGCAGGCACTGTTCGCCATGGTGCTCGCCCAGGCGCTTGCCGCCAGCCTGCTGCACCAGGCAAAACGGGGACTGCAGCAGGAAGCGGGCCGCAGCGGCTTTTTCAGCAGCAACAAAAGCAAGATCGACGCCTGCGCCGACTGCCTCGGCTGTGCCATCGAGGTGCTGCGCACCCATGCGCTCGGCTACAGCAGCCTGCCCCCCGGTTTCTGGCAGGATTGCCACCGCCTGTACCGCTACCTGCTGGATGGCGGCTGGGAAAGCAAAACAGCCGCAGGCAAGAACGACACCCTCGGCGCGCTGTACCGCCAGCTGCTGCTGCTCGGCGTCACCGCCAGCAACCGGCTGGATCCGGCGCGCATCGAGCGCCTGGTGCGGCTGGTGCGCGAAGGCGGCAAGCATGCCCAGCTGCTGCCGCTGGCATCGGCAGTGGACGGCAACGGCTTCATCGTCGACCTGGCGCGCGATGCCGCGCCGCGCCACAGCAGCATCCGCGGCAAACCGGGGCAGGAACATGCCCAGCTGCTGCTCGGCGTGCACCGCGTGCTGCAGAGCTGGGAAGAAAAAAGCCAAGCCACCCCGCAACTGGATGCCGCGGCACAGCTGGAGCAGCAGCTGATCCTGAAACTGCGCCAGGAACTGGTCTATCCGCCGCAGCGGCGCTACCTGCGCCTGCACAGCAAGAGCGAAGAGTTCGTGCAGCTGCACGCCACCCTCGACCACTGCTGGCAGGCACTGCAAGCCGACAGCGACGATACACCACCGCCAGTGGCGCAGATGCAGGTGTGCAATATGAGCGCCAGCGGCTACCTGCTGCGCGGCCAACTGCCGACCATGCCACTGCGCAGTGGCGAACTGGTGCTGATCCGCCGTCCCGGCCGTGACCCTTTCCTCGGCGTGGTGCGCTGGATCAACCGCCACAGCCCGTGCGGCGACACCGAATGCGGCATCGAGATCGTCGGCAAGAACCCGGAAGCGATCCAGGTGAAGCCGGTGGTCACCTACGCCACCGAACAGGCGCAAAACGCGATCCGGCTGGCTGCCAATGCCCGCCTCAACCCGCAGGACGTGCTGGTGATGTACGGCAAGCCGTACCAGGCGCTGCGCCAGTTCGAGATCCACCAGCCGCAGGGCGTGCTGCCGGTCAAGGCCACCCGCCTACTGCTGCAGACCGCCTACTACCAGCTGATCAACGTCCGCGCCGAACGTCACTGAGCCATTCCGGCGGCAAGGCCTTGCCGCTTTCGGCGCAGCGTTTGCATAAAACCCTTGAGCAGCAATGGGGATTTTACTAGTCTGTAGCTCTCCAACTGTCGCCCAGAGCGCCCCATGGCCACCGTCCGCTTCCACCCCGCCCTGCTGCATACCCTGCGCCGCTACGACAAGGCCACCTTGCGCCAGGACCTGATGGCCGGCATTACCGTCGGCATCGTCGCGCTGCCACTGGCGATGGCGTTTGCCATTGCCAGTGGCGTGCCGCCACAGGCCGGCATCTTTACCGCCGTCATCGCCGGCTTCCTGACCTCGCTGCTCGGCGGCAGCAAGACCTCGGTCAGCGGCCCGACCGGCGCCTTCATCGTCATCATCTACGGCATCGTGGTCAAATACGGCATCGCCAACCTGATCATCTGCACCTTCATGGCCGGGGTGATGCTGGTGCTGATGGGGCTGCTGCGACTGGGGCAGGTGATCAAGTTCTTCCCGATGCCGCTGATTACCGGCTTCACCAACGGCATCGCGGTGCTGATCCTGCTCACCCAACTGAAGGATTTCTTCGGCCTGCCGATCGGCAGCATGCCCAGCGGCTTCTTCGCCGTCGTCGACCTCCTGCGCCACACCATCAATCAATTCGACCCGCTGACGCTGGCCGTCTCCGCCGCCTCACTGCTGCTGATCCTGCTGTGGCCGAAATCACTGAACCGGACGCTGCCGGGGCCGTTCGTGGCGCTGGTGCTGGCCACGCTGACCGTCAGCCTGTTCTCGCTGCCGCTGGCCACCATCGGCAGCAAGTTCGGCGGCATTCCGCAAGGGCTACCCGAGCTGCACGGCCTGGCCTTCGACCCGGAACACCTGTCCGACCTGCTGGCCCCGGCCTTCACCATCGCGCTGCTCGGCGCCATTGAGTCGCTGCTGTGTGCCGTGGTCGCCGACAACCTGACCGGTGACAAGCACGACGCCAACCAGGAGCTGATCGCGCAGGGCATCGCCAACATGGTGGTGCCGTTCTTCGGCGGCATTCCCGCCACCGGCGCCATCGCCCGCACCGCCACCAACATCAACAACGGCGGCAAGACGCCGGTTTCCGGCATCGTGCATGCGCTGTTCCTGCTGCTGGTGATACTGATCGCGGCGCCGCTGGCGGCCTACATCCCGCTGGCGGTGCTGGCCGCCATCCTGATCGCGGTCGCCATCAAGATGGGCGACTGGGACATCCGCAAGGCGGCGCAGTTTCCGAAGCGCGACACGCTGGTGCTGGTGGTGACGTTCGCGCTGACGGTCATCTTCGACCTCACCATCGCAGTGCAGATCGGGCTGATGATGGCGGCGGTGTTCTTCATCCAGCGCATGGCCGGCAGCACCAGCGTGCAGGAACTGAGAGCCGAACATCAGCAGCTGTACGAACGCCACTCCATCGCCGGCAAGCACATCCCCGACGGCTGCATCGCCTACCGCATCGAGGGCGCGTTGTTCTTCGGCGCCACCGACCGCATCGAGGCCATCGCCAACGCCCATCCTGAGGCGCGGGTCATCATCCTGCAACTGCACCGGCTGGTGATGCTGGACACCACCGGCCTGCTGGCGCTGTCGGCGCTGAACCGGCACCTGAAGGCACAGGGGCGCACCCTGATCCTGTGCGGCGCCGGCACCGAGGTGATGCAGATGCTGAAACAGGCGCGTCTCGCCCGCGAGATGGGCAACCGCAACATCCAGCCCGATCTGACCACCGCGCTGCAGCACGCGGAAGAAGTGCTCACCGCCGGCGTGGTGTGGGCCTGAGCCTACCGCGATGGCTTAATGACTCACCGTATGCCGAGCGCCTTGCGGCGCGGACGCGAAAAAGGGCAGCCAGCCGGCTGCCCTTGTCGCATACCGCGAACGGGTTAACCCCGTCCCGACTCAGCAGGCCTCGCCCACCGCCGGCCCGGCCAGCGCATCCTTGGGCATGCTCAGCTGCTGCACCGCCGCGCGCGCCTGCGCGAAGCTGTCTGTAGCCAGTAGCGCCTGCCAGTCCACCTGCGCGCCCTGCCCGGCCATCTTCTGCAACCGTGCGGCCAACCCTGGCAGTTGCGGATCGGCCAGCTCGGCCAGCAACTGGTCGGCCAGATCCGGACGGTTGCACACCAGCGCCATGTCACAGCCGGCGTCGAAGGCGGCACGGGCACGCTCGACGATATTGCCGACACCGGCGGCGCCTTCCATCGTCAGGTCGTCGGAGAAGATCACGCCATCGAAGCCCAGCTCGCCGCGCAGGATGTCCTGCAGCCAGCGCCGCGAGAAGCCGGCCGGCTGCGAATCCACCGCCGGATAGACCACGTGCGCCGGCATCACCGAGGCCATGCCTGCCGCCGCCAGCTGCGCAAACGGTTGCAGATCGTCGGCCTGCAGTTGCGCCAGCGAGCGCTCATCAACCGGGATCACGTGATGACTGTCGCCCTCGACGAAACCGTGACCGGGGAAATGCTTGCCGCAGGTGGCCATGCCACCGCCGGCCAGGCCCTGCTGCAACGCCAGCGCCAGCGCGGTCACCACTTGCGGGTCGCGATGGAAGCTGCGGTTGCCGATCACCGCGCACTGCCCCCAGTCCAGATCCAGCACCGGGGTGAAGCTGAGGTCGATGCCACAGGCACGCAGTTCGGCGGCCAGCACGTAGCCGACCTGGCGCGTCAATTCCGCCGCCTTGTCGGCATTGACATCCCACGCCTCGCCCAGCACCCGCATCGGCGGCAGGCGGGTGAAACTGTCGATGAAGCGCTGCACACGGCCGCCTTCGTGATCGACGGCGATCAGCAGCTGCGGCTCGCGCAGCGCGCGGATCTCGGCGGTCAGCGCCTGCAGTTGTTCGATGTTCTGGAAATTGCGACGGAACAGGATCACGCCGCCGACCAGCGGGTGGCACAGGCGCTCGCGCTCGGCATCGGTCAGGGTAAAGGCCGCGACGTCGATCATCACCGGGCCGCGAGGCAGTTGCAGGGGAAGCTTGTTCATGGAATGGACGCCATCAAGGGTTGGCCGCAAGCGCGCTTTCGCAGACCACGAAAGCGAACGCGTGTTGTTGTTCATCGCTGATCGACAGGTGCACCGCGCAGATGCCACGCTGGTGCAGGAAAGCCTGCAGCGGATCGGAAAAGGCAAACATCGGCTTGCCCAGCGCATCGTGCACCACGGCGATCGCGGTCAGCAGCACCGGCGCACGCACGCCGGTACCCAGCGCCTTGCCCAGCGCCTCCTTGGCGGCGAAGCGCTTGGCAAGAAAGCGCGCCGGCTGTTTCGCCTGCGCGAGCTCGGCCCGCTCGGACTCGGCCAGCAAACGTTGGCCGCAACGCAGACCATGCCGTGCCAGCAGCGCATCGAAGCGCTCGATGCGCGCCATGTCGGTGCCGATGCCGTAAATCATTACAGCCCCTGACGACCTTCGATCATCAGCGCCTTCATCTGGCGCACGGCCTCGGCAAAGCCGACAAACAGCGCATGGCTGACCAGCGCGTGGCCGATGTTCAGCTCGGCGATCTCCTCGATCGCGGCAATCGGTTTCACGTTGTGGTAGTTGAGGCCGTGGCCGGCGTTGACCACCATGCCGAGATGGCTGCCGAACACCGCCGCCTCGCGGATGCGTGCCAGCTCGGCCTGCTGCTCGTCATGCTTGAAATCGGCGTGGGCGTAGGCGCCGGTGTGCAGCTCGATCACGCGGGCACCGGCATCGAACGCGGCCTGGATCTGCTCGCGGTCCGGGTCGATGAAGATCGACACCCGGCTGCCGGCTGCCGTCAGCTGGCGGGTGAAGTCGCGCACCTGGTCGAAGTAGCGGATCACGTCGAGGCCGCCCTCGGTGGTCACTTCCTCGCGCTTTTCCGGCACCAGGCACACGTCTTCCGGCTGCACGCGCAGCGCGTTGGCCAGCATCTCGTCGGTCAGCGCCATTTCCAGGTTCATGCGCGTCTTGATCACGCGGCGCATGGTGTCGACATCGTGGTCCTGGATATGGCGGCGGTCTTCACGCAGATGCAGCGTGATCAGGTCGGCACCGCTGGATTCGGCCACCAGCGCCGCTTCGATCGGGCTCGGGAAACGGGTACCGCGCGCCTGGCGCAGCGTCGCTACATGATCGATGTTTACACCTAGCAGTATCATTCTGTATCTCCGGCAAGGCGCGCCGTCAGTCGGACAGCGCGTAGAGGGTAGTCAGCAGTTCGCGCGAAGCCAGCGGCTCCGGGCCCAGCAATTCATCCAGCAACAGCCGCAACAGCAGGCGCGCTTCGCGCCGGGTTTGCGGCAGCTCGAAATCGGCGGCGGCCAGCGCCAGCAAGGTGGCGCCGCTGACGTTGGCCGCACCGCGTGGCGCCTGTTCGCCGTCGATCAGCTCCGGCGCGGCGCCGAAGCGGCACAGGTAGCGCGCCTGCGGTGCGATGGCCTGCGCCAGATGATCCTGCGTCAGCGCCGGCGCGTAGCCCAGCTCTTCCAGCAGCGCCAGCTCGAAGCGGCGCAGCACGGTGGCGGTCAGCGCATGGTCGACCAGGCTGCGTACCGCGCGATCGTACAGTTTGAACAGCGCCGGCGACGGGTCGTCGCGGGCCGCCAGGCGCAGCACCAGCTCGTTGAGATAGAAACCGGTCACCAGCCGCGCGCCGGCAAACTGTGGCACGCCGCCGCGCCAGTCGGCGGTGTGCAGGGTGCGCAATTCACCCTTGCCGAACCAGGCCAGCTGCAGCGGCTGGAACGGCAGCAACAGTCCGCGCAGATCGGAACGGGGCCGCCGCGCACCGCGCGCCACCAGCGTGAAACGGCCGTAATCGCGGGTCAGCACTTCCACCAGCAGACTGGTCTCGCGGTAGGGCTGGGTGTGCAGCACGTAGGCCGGCTGGCGATCAACCCTGCCCTGCTGCATCCGTCCCTGCCTGCGGCTTGCGCCAGCTGTGCACGCGGCCAACCTGTGCCACGCGCAGCTCGAAGCCGGCGTACCACTGCGCAAAGCCCTGCCGCTGCGCCAACTGATGCTCGCTATTGGCCTTCCACGCCGCGATGGCCTCCTCGCTGTCCCAGTACGACACGGTGATGCCGAAACCGTCGGCATCGCGCACGCTTTCCACGCCGAGAAAGCCGGGCTGCTCGGCCGCCAGCTCGACCATGCGCTCGCCCATGTCGGCGTAGCCCTGCTCGACAGCGCTGCGCTGGCTGCTAAAAATCACCGCCCAGTAGGGCGGTGTCGGGGTACGGGCAAACATGCGGCCAACCTTTGCTCAGTCTCAGTTCAGGCCGAAGTCGCGCAGGAAGCGCACGTCGTCGGCCCAGCCGGATTTCACCTTCACCCACACCTCGAGGAACACCTTGCAGTCAAACAGCTGCTCCATGTCGAGGCGGGCCTCGGTGGAAATCTTCTTCAGTTTCTCGCCGCCACGGCCGATCACGATCGGCTTCTGCCCTTCCTTGTCCACCAGGATGGCGACGTGGATACGGAACATGTGACCGTCGACCTCGAACGCCTCGACTTCCACGTTCATCTCGTACGGCAGCTCTTCACCCAGGTAGCGGAACAGCTTCTCGCGCACGATCTCGGCGGCGAGGAAGCGCTGGCTCTTGTCGGTGATCATGTCTTCCGGGTACAGCGGCACCGAGGCCGGCAGGTGCGGCCGCACCTTGTCCAGCAGCTCGGCCAGACGCTGGCCGTGCTTGGCACTGACCACCTCGGCATCGGCAAACTCGAACTCTTCGCGCACCTGCTGGATGAAGGCGTTCAGCATCAGGCTGTCCTTGGCCTTGTCGACCTTGTTCAGCACCAGGATTACCGGCGTGTTCTTCGGCAGCAGCGCCATCACCTCGCGGTCGGCGTTGGACAGCCGCATCGCCTCCAGCACGAACAGCACGCAATCGACGCTGCCCAGGGTGTCCTTCACCGACTGGTTCAGCGTGGCATTGAGCGCGCCCTTGTGAAAGGTCTGGAAGCCGGGGGTATCAACGAACACGAACTGCGCATTCGGCTCGGTATGGATGCCGTTGACGCGGTGGCGCGTGGTCTGCGCCTTTTTCGAGGTAATGCTGATCTTCTGGCCGATGAGATGGTTCATCAGCGTGGATTTGCCCACATTGGGGCGGCCAACGATGGCGACAAAGCCACAGCGGAAATCGGTATCGGTCATGGCTTATTTCTTGCCTGCGGCAAAGTGTTGTTCAAGCAGCAGCAGCGCAGCATCGGCCGCCTGCTGCTCTGCCCCGCGACGGCTGATGCCGTCACCGGTGGTAATGATGCTCAGCTCGGCCAGATCGCACTGCACGCGGAAGCTCTGCTCGTGCGCTTCGCCGCTCTGCGACAGGATGCTGTAACGCGGCAGTGACAGCCGGCGCGCTTGCAGCGCCTCCTGCAGCCGGGTCTTGGCATCCTTGGCGTGCTTGCTGGGGTCGATGGCGACCACGCGCTCCTGGTACAGGCGGCGCACTACACGCTCCGCCGCCATGAAGTCGGTATCGAAGCTGATCGCGGCAAAGATGGCCTCCACCGCATCGGCCAGGATCGACGGCCGGTTGAAACCGCCGCTCTTCAGCTCGCCCTCGCCCAGGTACAGGTAATCGCCCAGCTTCAGCTGCTGCGCGATCTCGGCCAGCGTGCTCTGGTTCACCAGGTTGGCCCGCAAGCGCGACAGCTCGCCCTCCGACAGTTTCGGAAAGTGATCGAACAGCATCTTGGCGACGGTGTAGTTGAGAATGCTGTCGCCAACGAACTCGAAACGTTCGTTGTTCGGCGCGCCAAAGCTGCGATGGGTTACCGCCTGACGCAGCAATTCGAAGCGGCTAAAAGAATAATCCAGCGCCGTACACAGGCGCCGGAAACGTTGATCAGACTGATTCACTATGTTTAGGGATTCGATTCCAGGACAGGGGTACCTGCCTCATGTTCAAAAGAAAGGATCAGGCCGAGATGGTCAACCAGGGGCACTTCGCGGCGATAACGCACGCCGATGCCGACCGCGGTCGGTGTCGTCAGGATCAGCAGGTCTTCCGGCTTGATCGAGACAATGCCGTGCACCGTGGTGCGGTCCCTGAATTCGCGGCGCAATTCACCTTCGGTTTTACCCGGGGTCACCACCATTTCGTCGATCGTCTTCTTGATCGCAAAATATTCGGTATACACCGGCAGCAGCTTGAAGAAGGCCAGCAGCACCACCGACAACACGATGGCCAGCGCCAGCACCACCAACAGGGAAAAACCACGTTGCTGCTTCATATCATGCTCCTGCACCCGGATTAATGGATGGATTTGCCAATACGCGAGAAGTCACCAAGATTCAGCCAGATCAGGAACGCCTTGCCCACCAGCAAGCGGTCCTCGACAAAGCCCCAGTAGCGGCTGTCTTCGCTGTTGTCGCGGTTATCACCCATCATGAAATAGTGTCCCTGCGGCACCTTGCAGCTGAAGCCATCATCACGGTACTCGCAATTTTCGCGCAGCGCGAAGGAACGCACACCGGCCGGGTTATAAACCGGCGCCTCCGGAATGACCAGCGTATCGTAGCTGACCTTGCCCAGGGTTTCGGTATAGCGCTGGTTCTGCACCAACATCAAGCCCTGTTCCAGATAGCTGTGCTCGCCGACGCTCAGGCGCGGCAGCGGCTTGCCGTTCACCGACAGCTGCTTGTTGCGGTATTCCACCGTGTCACCCGGTAAACCGATGGCGCGCTTGATGAAGCTGACCTTCTCGTTTTCAGGATAGGTAAACACCACCACGTCACCATGCTCGACCGTGCCGACCGGCACGAACACCTTGTTCAGCACCGGCACGCGCAGGCCGTAGCCGAACTTGTTGACCAGAATGAAGTCGCCGACCACCAGTCCCGGGCGCATCGAGCTGGAAGGGATCTGGAATGGCTCCACCACGAAGGCACGCAGCAGGAACACCACCGCGATCACCGGGAAGAAGCCGCGCGGGAAGTCGATGTAGTGCGGCACCACCACGCCCGGCTGCCGGCGCTTGGCCAGCACCAGCTTGTCGAACAGCCACACGCCACCGGTCACCACCACCACCAGCAGCATCACCGCGGTGAAGCTCATGTGGTCGGAGAGCAGGCCGAAAGCCCCGCCCAGAATCGCCAGATATCCCCACTCGATGGATGAAGCGTGGGTACCGTCATCACGCTTGCCGCCAAACGCGATCAGCATCACGCCGACCGCCAGCAGCACCATCCATACCCAGAACAGGTTTGCCCCCATTTATTTGTCCCCAACTTGCAAGATCGCGAGGAAGGCTTCCTGTGGAATCTCCACGTTGCCGACCTGCTTCATCCGCTTCTTACCGGCCTTCTGCTTTTCCAGCAGCTTTTTCTTACGGGTAATGTCGCCACCGTAGCACTTGGCCAGCACGTTTTTGCGCAGTGCCTTCACCGTTTCACGGGAGATGATGTGGCCGCCGATGGCCGCCTGCACCGCGATGTCGAACATCTGGCGCGGAATCAGCTCACGCATCTTCGACACCAGCTCGCGGCCACGGTACACGCTGGTGGCACGGTGCACGATCAGGCTCAGTGCATCGACTTTTTCGCTGTTGACCAGCACGTCCAGCTTCACCAGATCCGAGGCCTGGAATTCCTTGAACTCGTAGTCCAGCGAGGCATAGCCGCGGCTGGTGGACTTCAGCTTGTCGAAGAAATCCATCACCACTTCATTCATCGGCAGATCGTAGGTCAGCATCACCTGACGGCCCATGTACTGCATATTGCGCTGCACGCCGCGCTTCTGGTTACACAGCGTCATCACCGAGCCGACATAGTCCTGCGGCACCAGAATGGTGGCGGTGATGATCGGCTCGCGCAGTTCTTCGTACTTGCCCGCTTCCGGCATCTTCGACGGGTTGGACACCTCGCTGATGGTGCCGTCCTTCATCACCACTTCGTAGATCACCGTCGGCGCGGTGGTGATCAGGTCCATGTCGAACTCGCGTTCGAGACGTTCCTGCACGATTTCCAGGTGCAGCAGGCCGAGGAAGCCGCAACGGAAGCCGAAGCCCAGCGCCTGCGACACTTCCGGCTCGTACTTGAGCGAGGCATCGTTCAGCTGCAGTTTTTCCAGCGCATCGCGCAGCGACTCGTAGTCGTGGCTTTCCACCGGGTACAGGCCGGCAAACACCTGCGACTGTACTTCCTTGAAGCCCGGCAACGGCGCATCCGCCGGCTTGTTCACCAGAGTGATGGTGTCGCCGACCTTGGCCGATTTCAGTTCCTTGATACCGGCGATGACAAAGCCCACTTCACCAGCGTTCAGGCTCGGGCGCTGCACCGACTTCGGCGTGAACACGCCGACCTGTTCGCACAGGTGTTCGGCCTGGGTGGCCATGAACTTGATCTTGTCTTTCGGCTTCAGCTGGCCGTCAATCACGCGCACCAGCATCACCACGCCAACGTAGTTGTCGAACCACGAGTCGATGATCAGCGCCTTCAGCGGGCCGTCCGGATTGCCTTCCGGCGGCGGAATCTTGCTGACCACGGTTTCGAGGATGTCCTCGATGCCGATGCCGGATTTGGCCGAGGCACGCACCGCGTCCACCGCCTCGATGCCGATGATGTCCTCGATTTCCTGCGCGATGCGGTCGGGATCGGCCGCCGGCAGGTCGATCTTGTTCAGTACCGGCACCACTTCCACGCCCAGTTCGATGGCGGTGTAGCAGTTGGCCACGGTCTGGGCCTCGACACCTTGCGAGGCATCGACCACCAGCAGCGCGCCTTCGCACGCCGACAGCGAACGGCTGACTTCGTAGCTGAAGTCAACGTGTCCCGGGGTGTCGATCAGGTTCAGGTTGTAGACCTGGCCATCACGCGCCTTGTAGGTCAGCGCGGCGGTTTGCGCCTTGATGGTAATGCCGCGCTCTTTTTCGATGTCCATCGAATCGAGCACCTGCGCACTCATTTCACGCATGTCCAAGCCACCGCAATACTGGATAAAGCGGTCGGCCAAGGTCGATTTGCCATGGTCAATATGGGCAATGATCGAGAAATTTCGGATATTTTTCATCAGAATCCAGCAAAAATTAAGGGCACTGGTTTGTGCCCTTGATAACTCACACTGGCGCGGATTTTAGCCGATTTCGCCTGGCTGTGCAGCCAATCGTGCAAGCAGTCGCGGCAGGTCGAGATGCCAGTGGCAGATTTCGGTCGCCCCTTCCATCAATACCGGCACCAGCTCGTTGTACTTTTCCTCCAGCAGCGGGTCGGCATCGACATCGACGACGTCCAGCGCAAAGCCGTATTGCTGCTGCAGCGGCTGCAGCTGCGCCAGCATGTCGTGACACAGGCTGCAGTATTCGCGGAAATAGAGTGTCAGCTGCCTCATTGCGTTTTTTTCTCCGGCACCAGCGCCACGAACAGCGGATTACCTTGTCGCAACAGGCGCATCGGCAGCGCCTGCCCCGCCGGCGTCGCCGCGATGGCATCCTGCAGCTGCTTGACGCTGGTAAGCTCGCTACCGGCAACACCGATGATCACGTCACCGACCACGATGCCGGCCCGTTGCGCCGGCCCCTCGACCTGGCGCACCTGCAGACCGAACTTGACGCCCAGCTGCTGCGCCAGCTGCGGCGCCAGCAACTGCACCGACAGGCCGGTGCGGTTCATCGCGTCACCATCCTGCTGCTGGTGACCATGGTAGGCCCGGTCGACGGTACGTGGATCCTCTTCCTGCAGCGCGACGGTCAACACCGTCACCCGTGACAGCGCACGGTTACGCCACACGCCCAGCTCCACGCGCGAGCCCGGCTTGATCGCGCCAATCAGCCGCGGCAGATCGGCCGAGGCCTGCACACTGTCGCGGTTGACGCTCAGCACCACGTCGCCGGCACGCAGGCCGGCCAGCTCCGCCGGACCGCCCTTCTCCACCGAGTTGATCAGTGCGCCCTGCGGCTCTTTCAAGCCGAACGAGGCGGCCAGTTCGCGCGTCAGCTCCTGGATACTGACCCCAAGGCGGCTGCGGTTGACCTTGCCGTCCTTTTTCAGCTGTTCGGCGACATTCAGCGCGACATCGATCGGAATGGCGAAGGAAATGCCCATGAAGCCACCGGAACGGCTGTAGATCTGCGAATTGATACCGACCACCTCGCCGTCCAGATTGAACAGCGGGCCACCGGAGTTACCGGGATTGATCGCGGCATCGGTCTGGATGAACGGTACATAGCTCTCGTCCGGCAGCTGGCGCCCCTTGGCCGAGACGATGCCTGAAGTCACCGTGCTCTCGAAACCGAAGGGCGAGCCGATTGCCAGCACCCACTCACCGACCTTCAGTTTTTCCGACCTGCCGAGTTTTACCGTCGGCAGGTTGGCCGCATCGACCTTCAGCAGCGCGACATCGGTACGCGCATCCGAGCCGATCAGGCGCGCCTTCAGCTCGCGCTTGTCGCTGAGAGTGACGATCATCTCGTCCGCCTCGGCCACCACGTGGGCATTGGTCAGGATGTAGCCATCCGCCGACAGGATGAAGCCGGAGCCGAGACCACCGGTGCGGTATTCACGCAGCTGCGGCGGCGCAAAACGGCGGAAGAACTCGGCAAACGGATCGTTCTGCATCCCCTCCGGAATCTGGCGCACCATCTCACGCACTGTCTGCACGGTACGGATATTCACCACCGCGCGCCCGTGCTGCTCGACCAGCTGGGTAAAGTCGGGCAGCACCTGCGGCGCAGCCAGCGCGGGCGCCGTGGCACCCAATGCGGCCAACATGGCAGAACACAGGATCAGTTTCTTGAACGGCATGTTTCTGTTTTCTCCTGAATGATCAGTGACGGATCGACCCGGCGCACGATGCTGGGCATGAAGAACTGCCGGGCGGTCACGACTGCGGCATAGCGTTTGACCCACCACAAGGTCAGGGCAAACAGGGAAAAAGCCAAGAGCACCGACGACAACTCGCCCAGCGCCCGCCCCAGCACCGCCCCCGCCAGCAGCGCCAGCAAGGGCAGGCAGTACAACAGGGCAGTCGACACCAGCAGCGCGCGCTCGTGCACGGCAACGATCACCTTGTCGCCGACACCGGCCGCGGACGGGTTGCGCACGCGGAACAGCGGCTCGCGCAGCACAAACATCCGCGCGAGCGACAGCGAACGGCAGCCGTGCACCGGATCGCACTGCCCGCACGGGGAATGCGGGGTTGGCCGCACCATGGCTTCGCCGCCATGAAGGGACACCACCTGGGCTTCGGTTTCCAGCATGCTTATTTCTTGATTACGCGCACGGTGTTGATCACGTTTTCCAGGCCCTGCTCCGGCAGATCACCGACCACGGTCAGCACCTGGTTGCCCAGCCGGCGCGACGCCAGCCCCAGCCCACCTGGACCGATCACCGCCGGATGCGAATCGGCCTCGCCCTTGCCGGCCTCGACAAACAGCGACAGCTTGGCCAGACCATCGGTATAGACAAAATGTGACACCGGGGAGTCATGTCCCGGCAACTGGCGGGTCGCGTAGCGCAACAGGCGGAAGCCGGTCGGCATGCCACGGATCTCGAAATCGGCCGGCACCACTTCCTGCGGCGCGCTGACCGCGGCGCCCAGTGCCAGGCTGTACTTGAAGCGCGGCCGCAACAAGGCGCGCTCTTTCGGGTTGCCCAGCGTCAGGTCGCTGAAGGCAAACTGCTCAATAACCGCACCCTTGGCATCGTGGGTCACCGTCTTCAGCGGCAAGGCGCTGGCCGGGTCCACGCACACCTTCAGGCCGTAGCGCAGGTTGGCCTCTTTCGGCGTCAGCAACAGCCACTGGCAATCGCGGCGCGCGACACGGTCCAGCTTGCCGCGGCTCAGCACGTAGGCCGACTTCAGGTCTTGCGAACGCTCCGGCAGGATCGCCGGAAACAGCTTGATGGCATTGACCTTGGCCGCACTCAGCGCCTTGGTGTCCGGCGCGTAGCAGGTCAGCTCGTTGTCGTCGCGCACCAGCTCGCGCGGCATGCCGTCCATCGACTCGCGCCGCTCGCGCACCACACCACCTTCCTGCGCGCGATAAAGGCGGAAGGTTTCCAGCTCGTCATCGACGTGATGGGTATAGCTACCGCTCAGCGCCTGGTGACGGCCCGCCTGCGCGGCTTTTTGCAACAGATCCCAATCCGACTCCGCGGCCGCCAACAATGGAATGCCCAGCAACAGATAACCGGCAAACTTGACCATCAGCGCGCCACCCCCGACACCGATTCCGCCAGATTGACTCGTTCCAGCCCTTCGGTGGCCATCATGTCGCGATGAGCCTGCAAATAGGAGTTGCGGGAGGACGCCTGCTCGGCCGATACCTGCACCGCCCCGCCTTGCGGCGTCGACACCGCCTGCGCCATCAGGCCCGGCACCGGTTCCGGCTGGCTCTGCCACACCGCCCAGCCGACCACCCCGGCCAGTGCGAAGGACGCCGCCATCGCGTAGCGCATCAGGCCCGATGCCGAACCGCGCTTGGGCTTGGGCGCCAGCACCGTCGGCTCCTGCTGCAGCGCCTGTCCGACTTCGGCACGCACATCGACAGACAACAGCGCAGAGCCGCGAATTGCATCACCAATCAGATGGTATTCATTCCATGCCGCTTTCAACTCCGGATCAGCATCCAGCGCACGAATACACTGAGTGGAAGCCGCATCGTCCAGCTCCCCATCCATCAAGGAAGAAAGGTTTTGTTTCATAATCGGTTCACCATCTTTTGTTTTTTGCCGTATCCAGCAAGGGACGCAACTCTGCCGCGATCGCTTCGCGGGCACGGAAAATCCGCGACCGCACGGTACCGATTGGACAGTTCATGGCACTGGCAATTTCGTCGTAGCTGAGACCTTCCATCTCGCGCAACGAAATGGCCGTGCGCAACTCTTCCGGCAGCCGCTCTACCGCGGCATTGACCGCGGCGAGGATCTGCTGGTTCATCATCTCGGCTTCCGGCGTGTGGTAATCCGGCACCTGCGAGGCCATGTCCAGGCTTTCGCCGTCCTCGTCCTCGAACTCGGCGCTGATTACCGGCCGGCGGCCGGCGGAAGTCAAAAAGTTCTTGGCCGTATTGATGCCAATACGATATAGCCAGGTATAAAACGCACTTTCACCGCGAAACGAAGGCAGTGCACGATAGGCCTTTACAAACGCTTCTTGCGTCACATCCTCGATATCCGCCGAATCGCGGATAAAGCGTGACAACAGGCGGGAAAGCCGTCGCTGGTACTTTGCCACCAACAGATCGAACGCGCGTTTTTCACCACGCTGCGCGCGCTCGACCAATTGCTGATCGATATCACGATCACTCATCGTTGCCGTTATCTCCCTGATTCGTCCTGCTTGTTTTTGTTGTGGCCAACGCTGGGCCAACACAGGACAGAAACTGTGACCTGCCTTGTTCAGGATAAGTTCACCGTACAAGCCGTTGCACTTATAACAAAGCTGTCCGCATCTAGCAAAAAAGCGCGCAGAAATTCGTTTACCAATTTACCAAGCACTTGCTAGAATATGAACAGCCACTCTAGAACACAAAACACCAGAACCTAACACCCGAACCCGAAGACAGGAGAAACCCGATGACGACACCCGGCCAACGTTTCCGCGATGCAGTTGCCAACGAAAAACCCTTGCAAGTCGTCGGCGCGGTCAATGCCTACGCCGCCCGTCTGGCCGAGCACAGCGGCTTCAAGGCACTGTACCTGTCCGGTGGCGGTGTCGCTGCCTGCTCCTGCGGCATCCCCGACCTTGGCATCACCACGCTGGAAGACGTGCTGATCGACGTGCGCCGCATCACCGACGTCACCGAACTGCCGCTGCTGGTCGATATCGATACCGGCTGGGGTGGCGCCTTCAACATCGCCCGCGCCGTGCGCAACCTGGAAAAAGCCGGTGCCGCCGCGGTGCACATCGAAGACCAGGTGCAACAGAAGCGCTGCGGCCACCGCCCGAACAAGGCCATCGTCAGCCAGGAAGAAATGGTCGACCGCGTGAAGGCGGCGGTAGACGCCCGCAAGCACGGCATGGTGATCATGGCGCGCACCGACGCGCTGGCGGTCGAGGGGCTGGAAGCGGCGATCGAGCGCGCGGTGGCCTGCGTCGAAGCCGGCGCCGACATGATCTTCCCGGAGGCGATCACCGATCTGGCGATGTACAAGCAGTTTGCCGAAGCGGTGAAGGTGCCGGTACTGGCCAACATCACCGAATTCGGTGCCACCCCGCTGTACACCACCGAACAACTGGGCGCCAACGGCGTCGGGCTGGTGCTGTACCCGCTGTCGGCGTTCCGCGCCATGAGCCAGGCGGCACTCAATGTCTACGGCGCCATCCGCCGTGACGGCACGCAGCAGAACGTGGTCGACACCATGCAGACGCGGATGGACCTGTACGAACACCTTGATTACCACGCCTACGAGCAGAAGCTGGACGCCCTGTTCAGCCAAGGCAAGTAAGCGGCCAAGTAATAAGTGGCACGGCGGTGTACACCATGCCCAATCTGCTAGCGGACATTCCGGCCGACCTGCCGCAGGAGCTGTTCCAGACGCTGTTCTCCGGCAGCGCCGGTTTTCGCGTGGAACGCATCGTGTCGCGCGGACACGCCTCACCCGAGGACTTCTGGTACGACCAGGACGAACACGAGTGGGTGCTGCTGCTGGCTGGCGCCGCAGAACTGGCGTACGCCGACCCGCCCCGCCACCAGCAGCTGGCGCCCGGTGATGCGGTGCTGATTCCGGCCCATTGCCGCCACCGCGTGGCATGGACCACACCGGCACAGGACAGCGTCTGGCTGGCCGTTTTTTTCAGCGAAAAATAATCCGATAACGCACAACCCAGTCAATACCAGCAGCAGGAGAAGAGAAGAAATGACCGAATCACTCCAAGTGCTTCCCAAAGCCAAGAAATCCGTCGCACTCTCCGGCGTCGCCGCCGGCAATACCGAGCTGTGCACCGTTGGCCGCAGCGGCAACGACCTGCACTACCGCGGCTACGACATTCTGGATCTGGCCGCCGACACCGAATTCGAGGAAGTGGCCTACCTGCTGGTACACGGCAAGCTGCCGAACCAGGCCGAACTCACCGGCTACAAGAAGAAGCTGAAATCGCTGCGCGGTCTGCCGGCGTCGGTGAAAGCGGTGCTGGAAGCACTGCCGGCCGCCTCGCACCCGATGGACGTGATGCGCAGCGGCGTATCGGCGCTCGGCTGCACGCTGCCGGAAAAGGACGACCACAACGTGCCGGGCGCCCGTGATATCGCCGACCGCCTGATGGCATCGCTGGGTTCGATGCTGCTGTACTGGTACCACTTCAGCCACAACGGCAAGCGCATCGAGGTGGAAACCGACGACGACTCCATCGGCGGCCACTTCCTGCACCTGCTGCACGGCCAGAAGCCGTCCGCGCAGTGGGTGCGCGCGATGCACACCTCGCTCAACCTGTACGCCGAGCACGAGTTCAACGCGTCCACTTTCACCGCCCGCGTCATCGCCGGCACCGGCTCCGACATGTATAGCGCCATCACCGGCGCCATCGGCGCGCTGCGCGGCCCGAAACACGGCGGCGCCAACGAGGTGGCATTCGAAGTGCAGAAACGCTACGAAAACCCGGACGAAGCCGAGGCCGACATCAAGGCCCGCGTCGAGCGCAAGGAAGTGGTGATCGGCTTCGGTCACCCGGTGTACACCATCAGCGACCCGCGCAACAAGGTGATCAAGGAAGTGGCGCGCGAGCTGTCCAACAGCGCCGGCGACAGCAAGATGTTCGACATCGCCGAGCGTCTGGAAAGCGTGATGTGGGACATCAAGAAGATGTTCCCCAACCTGGACTGGTTCAGCGCGGTGAGCTATCACATGATGGGCGTGCCGACCGCGATGTTCACCCCGCTGTTCGTGATCGCCCGTACCAGCGGCTGGAGCGCACACGTGATCGAACAGCGCATCGACGGCAAGATCATCCGCCCGAGCGCCAACTACATCGGCCCGGAAGACCAGGAATTCGTGCCACTGGCACAGCGCTGACGCGTCCCCCCCCCTGCCGGCAGCGACCGGCGGGTGATTACCATAAAACAGGAACGGCGCCCTGCGGCCAACGTTGGCCGCAGGGTGATCTCCAACCTCACCCTCGTGCCCACGCCATGAATAGCCAATACCGCAAGCCGCTGCCCGGCACCCGCCTTGACTACTTTGACACCCGCGCCGCGGTGGATGCCATCAAGCCCGGTGCCTACGCCACCCTGCCCTACGTTTCCCGCGTGCTGGCCGAACAGCTGGTTCGCCGCTGCGAGCCGGCGCTGCTCACCGACGCGCTGACGCAACTGATCGAACGCCGCCAGGACCTGGATTTCCCGTGGTATCCGGCACGGGTGGTGTGCCACGACATCCTCGGCCAGACCGCGCTGGTGGATCTGGCCGGCCTGCGCGACGCCATCGCCGACAAGGGCGGCGACCCGTCGCAGGTCAACCCGGTGGTGCCGACGCAGCTGATCGTCGACCACTCGCTGGCGGTGGAGTGCGGCGGCTTCGACCCCGATGCCTTCGCCAAGAACCGCGCCATCGAAGACCGCCGCAACGAGGACCGCTTCCACTTCATCAACTGGACGCGCACCGCGTTCAAGAACGTGGACGTGATCCCGGCCGGCAACGGCATCATGCACCAGATCAACTTGGAGAAGATGTCGCCGGTGATCCAGGCGCGCAACGGCGTCGCCTTCCCCGACACCTGTGTCGGCACCGATAGCCACACCCCGCACGTGGACGCGCTGGGCGTGATCGCCATCGGCGTCGGCGGTCTGGAAGCCGAAACCGTGATGCTGGGCCACCCGTCGATGATGCGCCTGCCGGACATCGTCGGCGTGAAGCTGACCGGCCAGCGCCAGAGCGGCATCACCGCCACCGACATCGTGCTGGCGCTGACCGAGTTCCTGCGCAAGGAGCGCGTGGTCGGCGCGTGGGTGGAGTTCTTCGGCGAAGGCGCCGACAGCCTGTCCATCGGCGACCGCGCCACCATCTCCAATATGTGCCCGGAGTACGGCGCCACCGCCGCCATGTTCTACATCGACGGTCAGACCATCGACTACCTGAAGCTCACCGGCCGCGAACCGGAACAGGTGGCGCTGGTGGAAAACTACGCCAAACTTACCGGACTGTGGGCTGACGATCTGGCCACCGCCGAGTACCCACGGGTGCTGGAATTCGACCTGTCGAGCGTGGAGCGCAACATGGCCGGCCCGTCCAATCCGCACAAACGCCTGCCGACCTCGGCACTGGCCGAGCGCGGCATTGCGGCCAACCTTGCTGCGGCGCGCGAACAGGAAGCGCAAGGGCTGCTACCGGACGGCGCGGTGATCATCGCCGCCATCACCAGCTGCACCAACACCAGCAACCCGCGCAACGTGGTCGCCGCTGCGCTGCTGGCCAAGAAGGCCAACCAGCTGGGACTGACGCGCAAGCCGTGGGTGAAGACCTCGTTCGCCCCCGGCTCCAAGGTGGCCAAGCTGTACCTGGAAGACGCCGGCCTGCTCGGCGAGCTGGAACAGCTCGGCTTCGGCATCGTCGCCTACGCCTGCACCACCTGTAACGGCATGTCCGGCGCGCTGGATCCGGCGATCCAGCAGGAAATCATCGACCGCGACCTGTACGCCACCGCGGTGCTGTCCGGCAACCGCAACTTCGACGGCCGCATCCACCCCTACGCCAAGCAGGCCTTCCTCGCCTCGCCGCCGCTGGTGGTGGCCTACGCCATCGCCGGCACCATGCGCTTCGACATCGAGCGCGACGTGCTGGGCGTGGTCGACGGCCGCGAAATCCGTCTGAAGGACCTGTGGCCGAGCGACGAGGAGATCGACGCCATCGTCGCCGCAAGCGTGAAGCCGGAACAGTTCCAGCAGATCTACATCCCGATGTTCGATCTGGGCACCGCCGAGCAGGCCAAGAGCCCGCTGTACGACTGGCGCCCGCAGTCCACCTACATCCGCCGCCCGCCGTACTGGGAAGGCGCGCTGGCCGGTGAGCGCACCTTGCGCGGCATGCGCCCGCTGGCACTGCTGCCGGACAACATCACCACCGACCACCTGTCCCCGTCCAACGCCATTCTGGCCAACAGCGCCGCCGGCGAATACCTGGCGAAAATGGGTCTGCCGGAAGAGGACTTCAACTCCTACGCCACCCACCGTGGCGACCACCTCACCGCGCAGCGCGCCACCTTCGCCAACCCGCAGCTGGTCAACGAGATGGCGGTGGTGAACGGCGAAGTGAAAAAGGGCTCGCTGGCCCGCGTCGAGCCGGACGGCCAGGTGATGCGCATGTGGGAAGCGATCGAGACCTATATGCAGCGCAAGCAGCCGCTGATCATCGTCGCCGGTGCCGACTACGGCCAGGGCAGCTCGCGTGACTGGGCGGCCAAGGGCGTGCGTCTGGCCGGGGTCGAGGCGATTGCCGCCGAGGGTTTCGAGCGCATCCACCGCACCAATCTGGTGGGCATGGGCGTGCTGCCGCTGGAGTTCAAACCCGGCGTCAACCGCAAGACGCTGAACCTCGACGGCAGCGAAACCTACGACGTTCAGGGCGACATCGCGCCGCGCGGCGACCTGACGCTGGTGATCCACCGCCAAAACGGCGAGCGCGTGGCGGTGCCGATGACCTGCCGTCTGGACACCGCCGCCGAAGTGCGCGTCTACCAGGCCGGCGGCGTACTGCAGCGCTTCGCCCAGGATTTCCTGGCCGGCCAGCCGGCTTGAGCATCAAGCGGCAGGCACCTTCCAGTGGTGCCTGCCACGTAACCGGGAACAGGCAATATGGAAAAGACCTATCATGGCAGTTGCCATTGCGGGGCGGTCACCTTTGAAGCAGACCTCGACCTGAGCCAACCCACCTACCGTTGCAACTGTTCAATCTGCCGACGCACCCGCTTCTGGCCCGCCATCGCCCGGGCCGGGCAGTTCCGCCTGCTGACCGGGCAAGCCGAGCTGACCCAGTACCTGTTCAATACCCGGAAAAATCAGCATTACTTCTGCAAACACTGTGGCGTGCGTTGCTTCGGCATCGGCACCGAGACCCCGACCGGCCTCATGTATGGCGTCAATCTGGGTTGCCTCGACGATGTCAGCGACACAGAACTGGCACAAGCCCCCATCACCTATGTGAATGGTCGTGACGAGCACTGGGATCGGCCGCCGGCGGTGTTTGCCCACCTTTGAGGATAGTCATGACTCATCAAGCTCAAGCCCGCATTGCCGCTACCTACATCCGCGGTGGCACCAGCAAGGGCGTGTTCTTCCGCCTGCAGGACCTGCCCGCCAGCTGCCAGCAGCCCGGCCCGGCGCGCGATGCGCTGTTCATGCGCGTGATCGGCAGCCCCGACCCCTACTCCGCCCACATCGACGGCATGGGCGGTGCCACCTCCAGCACCAGCAAGTGCGTGATCCTGTCGAAAAGCACCCAGCCCGATCACGACGTCGACTACCTGTACGGCCAGGTCGCCATCGACAAGGCCTTCGTCGACTGGAGCGGCAACTGCGGCAACCTGTCCACCGCCGCCGGTGCCTTCGCCATCCACGCCGGCCTGGTCGACCCGGCCCGCATCCCAGAGAACGGCACCGCCGTAGTCCGCATCTGGCAGGCCAATATCCGGAAGACCATCATCGCCCATGTCCCCGTGACCAACGGCCAGGTACAGGAAACCGGTGATTTCGAACTGGACGGCGTCACCTTCCCGGCTGCCGAGATCGTGCTGGAGTTCATGGATCCGTCCGATGACGGCGACGACGGCGGCGCCATGTTCCCCACCGGCAAGCTGGTGGACGATCTGGAAGTGCCCGGCGTCGGCACCTTCAAGGCCACCATGATCAGCGCCGGCATTCCCACCGTGTTTGTCAACGCCGCCGACATCGGCTACACCGGCACCGAGCTGCGTGAGGCCATCAACAGCGACCCGGCGGCGCTGGCCCGCTTCGAGGCCATCCGCGTGGCCGGCGCGCTGCGCATGGGCCTGATCAAGACCGCGGAAGAAGCCGCCACCCGCCAGCACACCCCCAAGATCGCCTTCGTGGCACCGCCGGCCGACTACACCGCCTCCAGCGGCAAGCAGATTCAGGCCGCCGACATCGACCTGCTGGTGCGCGCACTGTCGATGGGCAAGCTGCACCACGCGATGATGGGCACCGCCGCGGTGGCCATCGGCACCGCCGCCGCCATTCCCGGCACGCTGGTAAACCTGGCCGCCGGTGGCGGCGAACGCAGCGCGGTGCGCTTCGGCCATCCGTCCGGCACCCTGCGCGTCGGCGCCGAAGCCAAACAGGTTGACGGCCAATGGAAGGTCACCAAGGCCATCATGAGCCGCAGCGCGCGGGTACTGATGGAAGGCTGGGTACGGGTGCCCGGCGACATTCTGTAAGCAGCGGCAAGCCGTTGCGCCCCGGGCCACACCGTTGCGGCCAACCTTGCTGATAGTGCATGACCGAAACAGGCCGGCTCACCACAAGTGAGCCGGCCTCTGTCTTGTTCGCGACGACCACTGGCGGATAGCACGCCAGCAGCATTCTCGCGCCCATTCAGGCGTGTTAGATTCGGCACCTCAGCGCACAACCGCAGCGATTACCCATGAAAAAATATCTACGGATGGCCGGCTGGCTGCTGGCCGCACCACTGGCCCTCGCCAGCCCCGGCAAACTGGTGATCCTGCTCGACGACAGCACCGAGATGCCACTGGCCAGCCTACAGGGCGCCACACTGCTGGCCGGCATTCATCTTGACCTGGGCCAGGCGCTGGCCAGCGAACTGGGCAAGCAGGCCAGCTTCCGGGTATTGCCGCGCAAGCGGATCAGCAGCAGCCTGCAAAACGGCGATGCCGACCTGGTGTGCCTGTACCTGCCCGAGTGGCTGCCCGGCCCGTTTCGCTGGTCCCGGCCATTCCTGCCCAATGCCGACCTGCTGGTCACCCGCCGCGACCAGCCACGCCCCGGCAGCATCGCCGCGCTGGCCGGACAAAGCATCGGCACCATTCACGGCTTCCACTACCCGGAACTGGAAGCCCGCCTCGGCAGCAATCTTGTCCGCGACGACGCACCCAACGCCAGCAGCAACCTGAAAAAGCTGGAAGCCGGCCGCACCCACCACGCTGCCGTCAACCAGCTCTACCTGCGCTACCAGCAAAAACTGGGGCAACTACCGGTCGCGCTGCACCCGCCGCTGGTGCTCAACAGTTACCGCGCCGGTTGTGCACTATCCCGCCACAGCCGGATCAGCCTGCCGCAGCTCAATCGCGCCATCGCCCGACTGCTGCACGACGACACCGTGCCGCGCATCTTGGCAAAATACCGCTAGCTGACCGCCGCCCGGCAACGCAGTCGGCCTCGACCATCACCCCGGTAGCGCCCGCCGCCCTTCTCGCCGCTGCAGCGCGCCTGCTGTTCGACCGCGGCGCCGCTCAGCGCTAGAATCGCAGGCTGTTCACAAGGAAAACACCATGCAGCAGATCATCGATTTCATCCTGGAACTGGACAAACTGAAGGGCGTCACCCGCAAGACGCGGCCACTGGGGCTGGAGCGGCAGGAAAACTCCGCCGAGCACAGCTGGCAGATCGCAATGCTGGCGGCGTCGCTGGCGCCGTACGCGGCGGAGCCGGTCGACATCAGCCACGTGGTGGCGATGCTGCTGGTACACGACATCGGCGAGATCGACACCGGCGACACCATCGTCTACGCCGAGGACGGCTGGGAAGAGCGCAAGGCGGCGGAGCTGGCGGCGGTGACGCGGATTTTCGGCCTGTTGCCGGACACGCAGGCGCAGCGCTTCATGTCGCTATGGCAGGAGTTCGAGAACGGCGAAACCGCCGAGGCGCGCTTTGCCCACGCCGCCGACCGCGCGATGCCGGTGCTGCTGAACCTGGCCAACAACGGGCAGAGCTGGCGCGAAAACGGCATCAGCCACGCACGCGTGGTGCAGCGCATCGGCCCGCCGATCCAGAGTGGCTGTCCGGCGCTGTGGGATTACCTGGCCGAGCAGCTGGCCCACGCGCGGCAACAGGGCTGGTTCGGCGCGGACTGAGCTCGGCGGACTCCCCCCCAAAAAAAAGACAAGCAAGCCCGGCGTAACTGTTACGCCGGGCTTGCTTGTCTGTGTGCTAGCTCGCCCCTCCGGCGCAAGCAGCGGCCGAGACTGCGGCCAACGTTGGCCGCAACGACGGGCTTTGTTCAGGCCCAGATGCGGCGCATCGCGGCCTCGACATTGCGGCAGTCGTCGTAGTCGACCCGGCCCTGGATGCTGTAGTCCGGCAGTGAGGTATTGCGCGCCTCCGGCGACGCCATCGGCATGCCCTGGCGGTTGTACAGGCAGTAGGCCTGCGGCGCGTTATTGGTGCTGCGCTTTTTCACCACCGCGATTTCACCGTTTTTCAGCTTGACGATGGTGCCGGGCGGGATCAGCCCCAGCGCCTTGATCAGCTTCTGGATCAGCGCATTGTCCAGCTGCTGGCTCTGTCCGACATACAGGTCGCGCATCGCCGCCATCGGGAAGTAAGCCTTGGGCCGGTACGGCCGTGGCCGCGTCATCGCGCAGTAGACATCGGCCACCGCCAGCAGGCTGCCGTGCAGCGAGATGGCGCCGCCGGACAGACACAGCGGGTAGCCGCTGCCGTCCTGGCGTTCGTGGTGCTGCAGCACCGCTTCCAGCCACAGCTCGTCGTCGACGCCGATGTCCTTGAGGATGGCGCAGCTGGTGATCGGGTGCTGGTTGATCTCGCGGCGTTTTTCCTCGGTCAGCCCGCCACTGTGGTTGGCCAGGCTGTAGATGCCGATGTCGTGGGTGAGCGCGGCGCAGATCAGCGAATGCTGCTGTGCCTTGTCCAGACGGCCATCGGCTTCGGCCAGCAGCGCGCTGACCACGCCCACCGACAGGTGGTGGCGCAGCGCATACTCGCCTTCGTGAAACAGGTGAATGGCGGCGATGGCGGCTTCCGGGTCCTGCAGGCAGGCGGCCTGCAGGCGGCCGGCCAGCGAGCGGATGCGGGTGATGAACTGGTCGCGATGGACATCGGCCTGCTGGTCGACCAGCATCGCGTTCAGCGTCACCGCCGCGTGCTGCACCAGCGCGAACACCGGTTCGCGCAGCTGTTCCGCCCGCGGCGTGCTGGCAGCCGGCGCCACCGGCGCGGCACCGGGCACCACTTCCTTGTGGCCCATGGCCAGCAGTTTCTGCTTGGCACCGGGGTCGCGCAGCACCGAGCCCTTGTTCAGCAGCAGATGGCCATCCGCGTTGTACACCGCCTGCTCCAGCGGTTTGCCCAGCATCACATCGGCGGGCGAAAGCTGTTTGAGTGCCATGGCAGCCACTTCCTATTGAAACAATCGGCCATTATTAATTCCAAATGGCATGACACGCTTGATCTGCGTCAAGCACGGGAGTGGGCTGTCGCGATATAGCGACGTCATGAACTGACGTGACATGACTGGCGTGGCGGCGGGTGCCAGCAGCGTGACGTCTGGTCTGATTTTTCGGGAATTGCGGCGTGCGACCAACCTTGCCGTGGCGGCCGGTGGGAAACAACAGGCGAGGAAAAAGGCAGCGGACAACACAGCCTGAACGGCATCACCCGTCAGCAACACAGGGCGAACGGCGCCACCCCGGCTGCCGGCTGCCGGCTCAGCGCTGGCGGCGCTTGTTGCCGCGTTCGGTCAGCAAAAAGGCGGGATCAAGGTCGAACAGCATGCCGGTGCGCCCAGTCTGCGACTGGCAGGCGATCAGCATCGCCCGGTTGATCGCTTCTTTCTTGCTGACACCCCACCACTCGATCATCTTGTCGAGCGCCTTTTGCGCGTCGCGCGACAGCTCCACCGTCACCGACAGTTCCTGCAGGCGGTTGCGACGCAGCTCGCGCGAACGACGCTTGCGCTCGGCAGCCGTCATCGCGCGCTCGCCCAGCGGCTTGCGCCCGGGTTTGGCGCGGCTGCCGCCGATTAGGTCCATGGTGTAGTGGTCGCAGGGGTCTCGCATGCCGGGGCGGGGTAATTTGAAAGGGGCGCAAGGATACCACGAAGCCAGCCCGCGGCGCGAACACCCGCGCAATATGACAAAATGGCACAAAAACAAGAACGATTCTCGATTAAATTGACCGCATTAACTGCGAGTGATTATCATGAATCCTTCGTTTCACTACCCATTCATCACGCCGGATTCCATCATGCGCAAAACCCTGCTCGCGGCCGCCTTGCTCGGCACCCTGCTCTCTCCTGTCCACGCCTCGGCCGCCGAGGTCAGCCGCGAGGCGGTGGTACAGCAATACAGCCAGATCGTGTTCGCCAGCTACGAAGATTCGCTGCTCACCGCCAAGGCACTACAGAACGCGATCAACGCCTTTGTCGCCGCCCCGAGCGAAGCCGGCCTGAACCAGGCACGCCAGGCATGGTTGGCCGCACGCGAGCCGTACGGCCAGACCGAAGCCTTCCGCTTCTATGGCGGCCCGATCGACGACGCCCGCGGCCCGGAAGGCCAGATCAACGCCTGGCCGCTGGACGAGGCCTATATCGATGGCGTCAAGGGCAAGCCGAGCGCAGGCGTGGTCAACAACCGCAAGGTGGTGATCAGCAAGAAGCTGCTCAGCTCGCTGAATGAGCGTGGCGGCGAAGAAAACATCTCCACCGGCTACCACGCCATCGAGTTCCTGCTGTGGGGCCAGGACTTCGACAGCAACGGCGCCGGCAAGCGCAGCTACACCGACTTTGTCGACGGCCAGGGCAATAACGCCGACCGCCGCCGCGAGTACCTGAAGACTGCCGCCGAGCTACTGGTCGACGACCTGGGCTATCTGGTTGCCGCCTGGCAGCCGAACAGCAACAACTTCCGCGCCAAGTTCGAGAAAAAACCGGACGCGCTGCGCCAGATGCTGGTTGGCATCGGCGTGCTGTCGCGGGCGGAGCTGGCCGGCGAGCGCATCGAAGTGGCGCTGGACAGCCGCAACCAGGAAGACGAGCACTCCTGCTTCTCCGACAACACCCACCGCGACATCGTCACCAACGCCCGTGGCATCCAGAACGTGTGGCTGGGCGAGTACACCCGCGTGGACGGCAGCCTGCTCAAGGGCGCCAGCCTGCGTGACCTGGTCGCCGCCAGCAATGCCAAGGCAGCCGAGCGTGTGACCGCCGACATGGCCGCCACCCAGGCCCGCGCCGAGGCGATCAAGGCGCCGTTCGACCAGGAAATCGTCAACAAGGACGGCCGCAGCCGGGTGCAGGCCACCGTCGCCGCGCTGAAGAAACAGGCCAGCAGCCTGGTGGAAGCCGCCAAGGCGATCGGCATCAAGAAGCTGAACGTCAACGGCTAAGCACTCCTGCCATCGGCCATCGCCATCACCCCGCCCGGTTCGCCGGGCGGGTTTTTGCCTATTCGGAATGCACCATGACAAAACTCTTTCTGCGCCCCGCCTCGTGGCTAGCCGCCGGCCTGATCCTCGGCGGGCTGGTCGGCTTTACCTCGCTGCCGGAGCTGGCGCCGTATCACGACGGCGATGAAAAGCTGGGCGGCGATACCACCGTGTACGAGACCGGCCGCAACGCCTTCTCGCTGTCGGCCGCCAATATGGCGTCGGAACGGCAGACGCGCTTCTTTGTCGGCAACTCCTTCTTCAAGAAGGCCTGGGTCGAGGCGCCGTCGTCGACTACCGCCCGCGACGGGCTGGGACCACACTTCATCGCCCGTTCCTGTGGCGCCTGTCACGCGCTGGACGGCCGCGGCGCACCGCCGCAGTTCGACAAGCAGCTGCAGGCCGAGCAACCGATGGCGCTGCTGTTCCGCCTGTCCGTCCCCGGTAGCAAAGGCCCGCAGCCGGAACCGAACTACGGCGGCCAGTTCAACAACGACGCCATTCCCGGCGTGAAGCCGGAAGGCAAGGTGCAGATCAGCTACCAGCCGCAAACGGGCAGCTTCCCCGATGGCGAGCCGTTCGAGCTGCTGCAACCGCAGTACCGTTTTACCGAGCTGGGCTACGGCCCGCTGCATCCGCAGCTGCAGGTATCGCCGCGCATCGCGCCGCAGATGATCGGCCTCGGCCTGCTGGAGGCGATCCGCGAGCAGGACATCCTCGCCAACGCCCGCGCGCAGGCTGCGGCCAACCTTGGCGTGTCCGGCCGCGCCAACTACGTGCCCGATGCCTACGCCGGCAAGACCCTGATCGGTCGCTTCGGCTGGAAGGCCAATGTCGCCACCATCGCCCACCAGTCCGCCGGCGCCTTCAACGGCGACATCGGCATCACCTCGCGCCACTTCGCGCAGGAAGAATGCCTGCCCGCGCAGCGCGACTGCCGCCAGGCCGCGCGCGGCGGCAAGCCGGAAATCCCGAAGGACAAGCTGGACGCGGTGATCTTCTACAGCCGCACGCTGGCGGTGCCGGCGCAGCGCGAGGCCGACAGCGCCGAGGTGCGACGCGGCAAGTGGCTGTTCAGCCAGGCACAGTGCAGCAGCTGCCACGTGTCCAGCTACACCACCGGCCCGCTGCGCGGCCTGCCGGAAGTATCCGGCCAGAAGATCAGTCCCTACACCGACCTGCTGCTGCACGACATGGGCCCGGGCCTGGCCGACGGCCGCCCCGACGGGCTGGCCAGTGGCCAGGAGTGGAAAACGCCGCCTCTGTGGGGCATCGGGCTGTTTGCCGACGTCAACGGCCACACCCGCTACCTGCACGACGGCCGCGCGCGCACCCTGAGCGAAGCCATCCTGTGGCACGGCGGCGAGGCCGAGGCCGCCAAGCAGCGCTTCATGGCCTTCAACAAGACCGACCGCGCCGCCCTGCTGCGCTTCCTCGAATCCCTTTGAACCTGAAGCCGGCACCCTGCCCTGGTGCCGGCGACAGCGGAGCGACCATGCAACTGAAATCCGTTTTGACTTTGTCGGCCTTGCTGCTCGCCGGCGCGGCCCACGCCGACACCGCCGCGCCGCAGGATGCGACGCCGCGCTACGTGCAGTACGTGCTCAACGACACCCTGCTGCCGCGCTACCAGCAGCTGGCCACCGCCAACCGTGCGCTGGCCAGTCAGCTGCAGCACAGCTGCGCCCAGCCTGGTGATGCCGGCCTGGCGGCGGTACGCCAGCAGTGGCAACAGGCCTACGGCAGCTGGATGCGCGTCGCGGCGCTGAACTGGGGGCCGACGGCGCAGCTGCGCAGCCAGCGCACCATCGCCTTCAAGCCGACGCGCACCACGCTGGTCGACAGCGCAGTCAGCCGTAGTGCCGCGCAGGAGGCCGACGTCTTCGACACCACCGGCACCGCGGCCAAGGGCTACACCGCCATCGAATACCTGCTGTACCGCCCCACCGCCAGCCTGGCCACGCCCGGCGTCTGCGCCTGGCTGCAACGCAACGCCGACGACATCAGCGAGCACAGCGCCGAGCTGCAGCGCCAGTGGCAGCGTTTTGCCGCGCGTATCAGTGCCGGCGAAAGCGCCGACGACCTGCCGTCCAGCCAGCAGGCGCTGGAGGAAATCATCAACCTGACCCTGGCCGGCAACAACGAGCTGCACAAGGAATTGTCGCGACTGGCTAGCCAGAAGCCGGAACTGGTCAGCGGCCAGCGCAGCCACAGCGGCAAGCGGCTGCTGCAGGCACAGTTCGACCTGCTGCAACAACTGCTGGTCGGCGGTAACGGCAAGGACTTTGCGCTGGCCCAGCTGCTGGCGCAGGGCCCACAGCCGGCGCTGGCGCAGCAGCTGCGACAACGAGTAGCCGCGGTGGGCAAGGGGCTGGCGCTGCTGCCGGACAACCTGGTACAGGCTGGCCGCAGCGGCAAGGAGAGGGCGGCGGTGCAGGCGCTGGCCGCGCTGCTGACCCTGCTGGAAGGCCCGGTCGCCGACAGCCTGGACATCACCCTCAGCTTCAATGAATCCGATGGCGACTGATCCGCAACGCCGCCGCCTGCTGCAGGGCGTGGCCGCCGGCCTGTTGGCGTGGCCGCTGCGCAGCCTGGCCGGCGAGACCCCGCTGCAGCTGCTGTCGGCCTACGACGTTGGCCGCAACGAGCACCGCGTCGGCGCCGCCGGCCGCAGCACCGCCGCCACCCTGCCGCAACGCGGCCACCACATCGCGCTGCTGCCCGGCCGGCCGCACGAGTGCCTGGTGTTCGCGCGCCGCCCCGGCAGCTTCATCGCGCGCCTCGACTGGCACAGCGGCGAGACACTGGCGTGGTACGACTATCCCGACGACCGCCACGGCTTCGGCCACGGCATCGTGCTGCCCGGCGGCGTGCTGGCCACCACCGACAGCAATATCGATAGTGGCGACGGCATCCTGACCCTGCGCGACGCGCTGACGCTGGCACCGCAACGCGAGCTGCCGTCCGGCGGCATCGGCCCGCACCAGCTGCTGCCGCTGCCTGACGGCCGCATCCTGGTCGCCAACGGCGGCATCCTGACGCTGCCGGAGAGCGGCCGCATCAAGCTCAACGTGCACAGCATGCAGCCCAGCCTGGACATCATCGACCTCAACGTTGGCCGCAGCGTGGCCAGCTTCCGCCTGCCGGACAACAAGCTGTCGCTGCGCCATCTGGCGGCGGTGGCCGACGGCCACTACGCGGTGGCCCTGCAGTACGAAGGCGAAGGCAGCGCGCCGCTGGCCAGCCTGTGGCACGAAAACAGCGGGCTGCGCAAGCTGCCGCTGCCGCCGGAACTGGCCGCCGCCTGCAACGGCTACGCCGCCAGCGTGGCGGCGACGCCGACCCGCATCGCCTGCACCGCCACCAAGGGCGACCAGGTGGTGTTCTGGTCAGCCGCCGGCGAGTTTCTGGGGACGGTGGCGCTGAGCAAGCCGGCCGGCATCGCCGCGACACCGGACCAGCGCCACTTCATCGTCAGCAACGAGCTGGGCGACATTGTGTGGATCGACAGCCAGCAGCTGCAGATCGTCGCCGCGCGCAGCCAGCACTTCCCGGTGAAGTGGGACAACCATCTGGTGCTGTTGTGATTTGAGGCCGGTCAACACAGGTTTAACCGTGGCGCCGGCCCTAGTCGTCCACCGGCAGCGCCGGCAGGCCGTGGCGCGCGCGGGCACGATTACAGGCGCGCTCGTAGATGCCGACATCGGCCAGCGCGCCGAATTCGCGGCATGGCGACGGCCGGTCGGCGTAGATGCTGCAACTGACCGACTCGCCGACGGTGCCCTGCAGCGCGACACAGCGCAGGGTGTGCTCGTCGGTGCCGCACATGCGCATGGTGTTGCCGATCTCGACCACCGCCATGGCCGGCGGCACGCCGCGGCGCTCGGGGCCGGCCAGTTCGGCGCGGTGAAACGACACCCGGAACGCGGCGCAACAGGCGCCGCAACTGGTACAGGAAACAGGATAAGCGGCCATCGGCTATCTGGAATGCGGTGAAAATGGTAAAAGTACAGGTATTACCGCAACCTGGCCATCGCCGCAAGTGACGCAACCGACCCGACCACAGCTGACCGCCGCCGGCCTGGTGTTCCCACACCCGGAACACGGCATCGCCAACCTCGCCGCCCGCCTGCACGGCAGCCACAGCCCCTGCCCGCCGCTGCAGCACCCGTCGCTGGCACGACTGGAGCAGGCGCAAACCATCATCCTGCTGGTCATCGACGGCATGGGCTGCCAGCAACTGGCCGAGCTGTCGCCCGGCGGCTGGTTGCGCCAGCAGCAGACGCTGCCGCTGACGTCGGTGTTTCCCAGCACCACCACCAGCGCCATTACCACCTACCTCACCGGGCTGCCGCCCAGCGTGCACACCCTCACCGGCTGGCATCTGGCGGCGCCGGAGGTCGATGCCGTGGTCACGCCCTTGCCGCTGACGGTACGTCACCGCGGCCGCCACACCCCGGACGACCCGGCCGAGCTGGCGCGCGCGGTGTACCGCACGCCCTCGGCGCTCACCGGGCCGCGGCGCCAGATCGTGCTGCAGCCGAACTACATCCTCGACTCCGCCTACAGCCTGCACCACGGCGGCAGCGCAGCGCGCCAGGGCTGGGCGTCGTACGAGGACCTGTTCCGCCAGCTGGACACGCTGCGGCGCGAGGCGAGCGCGCCGCAGTTCATCTACGCCTACATCCCGGACCTGGATTCGATCATGCACCACAAGGGCACCACGCACCCGCGTTGCCGCCAGCTGTTGCAGCGTATCGAAGCGCACTGCGCCGCCTTTGCCGCCACGCTGTCCGGCCGCGACGCCGTACTGTGCATCAGCGCCGATCACGGCCAGATGGACATCCCGCCGCCGCGCCTGCTGCAGCTGCGCGATTTCCCGGAGCTGGCCGCCTGCCTGCGCCAGCCGCTGTCCGGCGAGCCGCGGGTGGCGTTCTGCCACGTGAAGCCGGAACGGCTGGTGGACTTCCCGCAGCTGGCCGCACGCCTGCTCGGCCATGCCGCCTGGTGCCTGCCGGCGACGCAGCTGCTGGACGAGGCCTGGTTCGGCCCCGGTGCCGACGTAAACGACCCAAGGTTGGCCGCACGCGTCGGTGACTATGTACTGCTGCTGAAAGAGGACTGGGGTCTGCTGGATTCGCCGGCCGACGCCCCGCTACCCAAACTGCTGGGCAACCACGGCGGGCTGTCTGCCGCCGAGATGATGGTGCCGCTGATCGTGATTGACGGAAAAGAAGGAGTAGCAAGTGATGAGTGACCCGACGATACGCCGCGCCGGACACAACGACCTGACCGCACTGGCGGTGCTGTTTGACGAATACCGCCAGTTCTACGGCGAAAGCAGCGACCGCGAGCTGGCACGGCGCTTCCTGCAGGCGCGCATGACCAAGAACGAATCGGTGATTTTCCTGGCGGAACACAGCGACGGCGAGGTGCTCGGCTTCTGCCAGCTGTACCCGTCGTTCTGCTCGCTGGCGGCGGCGCCGATCTACGTGCTATACGACCTGTTCACCCGGCCGCAAGACCGCCAGCGCGGCATTGCCAGCGGCCTGCTCGGCCACATCGAACGCTACGCCCGCGACAACGGCTTCGTGCGGCTGGAGCTGTCCACCGCCCGCGACAACCAGGCCGCGCAAAAGCTGTACCACACCAAGGGCTGGGTGCGCGACGAGGTGTTCCTGCACTACGGCAAGTCGACCCTGCCGCAGGAATAGGCGTCGCTAACAAACCCCTGGTTCTGTATTACGCCGCCTTGGCTCAGGTGCGCGGCGAGGTTTTGTCAGCGACCCTGAACCGGTCTGCCTGCCGCCGTTGGCCGCCTCATTGCGGCCAACGTTCGCGCCACTGCTGCAGATCGCGACGCGTGATGCTGCCGGGGAATACCACCCGTTCGCGCACGCTGTCCTCGGCCTCGCCCAGCTTCATCAGGCCGAAATCCAGCTGTGCGCCACCCAGGTCCGGTGGTGTCACCACCCCCATGCGGTCCAGCCATGTCGACTCCAGCCCGGCCTTGATGTATTGCTGCGGCTGGCGAAGCACCTGACGCAGGTAATCCAGCTTGCCCGGCAGCGACAGCTGCTTGCCCATCACCGCCAGTTCCGCATCCAGCTGCTGCAAGCGTTGCGGCAGCTCGGCGTCCTTGACGTCATCGCTGCCGCGCAGCGCGGCGGCGTTGATCAGCGTCTGGCCACCGGCCGCCAGCCGCAACAGCACGCGCTGGCGCTCGGCCTCCAACTGCTGGCGGCGGGCATCGAACAGCGCCACCCGCCGCGCCAGGTCGCGGCACAAGGCGTTGAACGCCTCCATGCCGGCCAGTTGCCGCAGGTTTTTCAGGCTGTCGTAGGCCGCCACCACACGGTGCTGCTCGAAACTGATCACCTGCTGCGGCACGTCGTTCTGCACTTGGCCATCGGGCAGCAGCTGGCTGCCGAGGCGCTGCCGCGCCTGTGGCTGCATTACCAGCAGCAGGTAGGCGGTGTCGGGATTGGAGGGATGGGAGAAATACTGTTGCAGCGCCTCGCTGCCCTGCAGCACGCGGCACAGGCTTTCCGGCGACGCGAACAGCAGCCCGACGCGGCGGTCGGTGGTGTAGCCGGCGGGACTGAGATCCAGCGGCGCCGGCAGGTGCTCGATCAGCTCGCTGGCGTAGCGCAGGGTGTCGCGCACGCCGCGCTGCAGCTGTTGCTGGCTGCGCGGCAGCAGCCGCACCTTGGGATCGACCTCGTCGATCAGCCGCTCCACCGCCTGCGACACCTCCTGCCGCCCCCAGGGGCCGCCGCCGCCCAACCACCGCTGCAAAAAGAAGCTCATCACCCTGCCCGCTTTATCGTGACTGTGTCCCTGCCGGCTGCGTGAAATGGCGACCAACAAGGTTGGCCGCATGGCCAGAAATCAGGAGAACTGTTCGTCCGCCGCCAGGTAGCGCCACTTGCCGGTCGGCAGGTCGCCCAGCATCACCTTGCCGATGCGGATGCGCTTGAGGCCGACCACGTGCAGGCCGACGGCCTCGCACATGCGGCGGATCTGGCGCTTCTTGCCCTCTTTCAGGATGAAGCGCAGCTGGTCGTCATTCTGCCACCACACCTTGGCCGGGATCAGCGCCTTGCCGTCCAGCGACAGGCCGTGGTTGAGCAGGCGCAGGCCTTCGTCGGACAGATCGCCCTCGACGCGCACCAGGTATTCCTTTTCCACGTCGGAGGTTTCACCAATCAGCTCTTTCGCCACGCGGCCGTCCTGGGTCAGCACCAGCAGGCCGACCGAGTCGATGTCGAGGCGGCCGGCCGGTGCCAGCCCTTTCATGTGGTCGCGCGAGAAGCGCAACCCGGACTTGTCGTCTTCCCAGTGGTTGTCCGGCGTGATCAGCGCCGCCGCCGGCAGGTAGCCCATCTCGGCCTGGCCGGAGACGTAGCCCATCGGCTTGTTGATCAGGATGGTGACGCGGCGTTCCTGCGCCTGGGTCATTTTCTTGTCGAGCTGGATGTCGTCGCCGGTCACCACCTTCTGCCCCAGCACCGCCACGCTGCCGTTGACCTTGACCCAGCCCTGCTCGATATAGCTGTCGGCCTCGCGGCGAGAACAAAGCCCCATTTCAGCCATGCGTTTTGAAAGTCGTACGGGTTCCATTCTTCACTCCGGAGTAGCGTCAGGCCGCTGGCGGCACCGCGCGTGTAATAACAGGCCGCGTATTGTAGTGAGCGCTGCCCGATTGGCAAAGCGCTGATTACGCGGCACCGGGGGCCGCCGCCTCGCCCTGGCGCACGCGTTCGAACAGGCAGACGGTGGCCGCCATCGCCACGTTCAGCGATTCGGCATGGCCGGGCATCGGAATGCGCACGCGGCGGTCGCAGGCGGCCAGCACCGGCGCCGACACGCCCTTGCCCTCGTTGCCAAACACGAAGGCCACCGCACCGCGCAGGTCTTCGCTGTACAGCGACACGCTGCCTTCCAGATGCGTCGCCAGCCGGGCACCGGGCCAGCGCGCCAGCTCGGCGGCCAGATCGGCCTGCTCGTGGATCTGCAACACGAAGTGGGCGCCCATGCCGGCGCGCAGCACCTTGGGCGAATAGACGTCGACGCAGCCCTTGGACAGGTACACCTGGCGCACGTTGGCCGCAGCGGCGCAGCGCAGGATGGTGCCCATATTGCCCGGGTCCTGCACGTCGTCCAGCAGCACCGCCGCTTCCTGCTGCGCGGCGCTGCCCTGTGGTCGCGGGCACAGCACCAGCACTTCTGCCGGTGTCGCCAGCGCGGTGACCTTGGCCAGCACCGCGGTGCTGACCAGGCTGCACGGCACGGCACGGTCGATGCGACCCTGCAGCGCCAGCCATTCCGGATGCTGCTGCGCCGCCTCGTTGACGTACACCGCGTGCAGCGGCAGCCCGGCGTCCAGCGCTGCCTGCAGCAGGTGCAGCCCTTCCAGCACCAGCAGTTGTTGCTTGCGCCGCTCGCGGGCGTTGTCCAGCAGCCGCGCCAGCGATTTCATCTCGTCATTGGCGGCCGAGGTAATGATTTTATGGAATGTCATGCCTAGAAAGTGAGTTGCGACACCCGGAATACCGTTTCCTTGAAGCGGTGGTAGGTGTCGTCGTCGATCGCCTTGTTGCTGCGATAGTTGTCAACAAAGAAGACTCCGGCCAGCTTGTGGCCGGAAAACACCGACATGCAGGCGAAGTGGCCTTCGCCGAGATGGGTGAAGAATTCGTCCTGGTATTTGCGCGCCAGCTGCGCGCGGGTCGAGGCCGGCGCATGGAAGCTCTGCGGCCGGCTGGTGAGCAGCGCGAAGAACGAGCCCGGCTCCAGCGCCACGATGTGCTTGCGCAGCGGGTGGTTGTCTTCCAGCCCGATCTGGTAGCGCATTTTCAGCGAATGGCTGGGCTGGTCGTAGCGCAGGAACATGATGCGTTCGAACTGGATGTCGTTGGCGAGATGGCGCAGCGACTCCAGCAGCGCCTTTTCCAGCTGCTGCTCGCCGGTGAGGGAGGCGACCTCGTCCTGCTTGTTTCGCTCCGGGAACGGGCCGGGAATGTACAGGTAGGCCCGCGCCGGATAGGTGTAACCCAGCGCGCGCGGGTGGCGTGCCACCTGCAGGATCGCCTGCTGCACCACCTGCTGCGCGTCGTCGACCCGGCAGCCGATCAGCTTGGCCGCCGCCTCGATGCCAATATTCCACTGCGGCCGCCACCAGCCCTGGTCCACCGCGTTGGCGGTGGCAATCGCCAGCTTCAGCAACTGCTTGCGGCGGTTGACCGGCCCGGCGCCGAGGGTGTTGAGCAGGCCGGACGGCAACGGCATGCGCTGGATGAACTGCTCGACGATCTTGGGGTAGTCCAGCGCGAACACATCCGACACCTCGTGCAGCAACGGCCCGCCCGGAATGCGGTTGCGGTAGATCAGGTACAGGCAGGCCGGCAGGTTGTACACCAGCGCCGCGATGAAGCAGTCCTCGACCTTGTATTCACCGGTGATCGCCAGCCATTCCTTGATGATGAAGGCGGCAACCCGCGAGCGCCCCAGCCAGTCGCCGACGGCATCGACCACCTCCTGGTCCAGTTTGCCGTGCACCGTGGAGAGCGCCGGAATCTGGCGATAGCGCGCGGTGATCACCTCCAGCCCCAGCATCATCAGCATCTGCTCGACGGTGGGGTGCGCCTCGCTGCGCTGCAGCGCGCGCGACGCGCCGACCAGCCGCATCAGGTCCAGCAGCAGGAACGGGTCGGACAGGGTCAGGTTGGCCAGCTCGGAAAACACGATGCGATCGCCGGGCAGCGACAGCATCTGCCGCACCTCGACCGCGGTGGCCGGCAGGATCGGCCAGCGGTTTTCCGACAGCGATGACAGCCAGTTAGCGATGTCCATGATTGTGTCCCCAGATGAGGAGTTCTTTTTGTAATGGCCCGTTCAGTGGCAGCCGTTGCTGCGGCGGCACCGCCGCGATCCCGAAGCTGTTGCTCACCAGCTGCGCATGGTTGGCCGCATGCTGCTGGAAGTGCGCCCACACCCGCGCCATCGGCGCCGGCGACAGGAAGGCATGGATCACGTCGAAACGTGACCAGTCCAGATCCCAGAAATTGCCGTAATGCAGGCTGACATTGGCCGGCCGCCCGGCGCGCAGGTAGCGCCAGCGCGACCACAGCCACGGCAGCAGCGCGTTCTCCACACCGCACAGCTGCAGGTCGGCACGCTGTCGCGCCAACTGCAGCAGCACCCGGCCGTCACCGCTACCCAGATCCAGCACCGCCGCGCCCGGCGGCAGCCAGTGCGCCAGGGTGGCGATGCTTTCCTGCGACGACAGGTACAAGGGCACCCGCTCGGTCAGCGCATTGCGACTGAGGGCAAACAGCAGCACGAAGCCGCACAGATACAGCCACGGTGCCCACTGCTGCCACAGTGCCAGCACCACCAGCGGCATGAACAGCAGATGCAGCAGGCGCTGCGGCAGCGAACAGCGCAGCACGCTGGCCAGCAGCAGCGCCAGCAGGCACTGCGCCGCCAGCCAGGGCAGCGGCGTGAGCAGCGGCGCCCAGAACACCCAGGCCAGCAGCACCGCCAAAAGCTGGATGCCGGCATGACGCAGCAAGGCTGTCAGCCTCATGGCGCTGCCGGTGCTCCTGCAGCCGCAGCCGCCACCGGCGCCGCTTCCGCGACCGGCCCCTGGCCACGAATCTGGCTCTCGGTTTCCTCGTTCAGGATCACGATGGCGATACGGCGGTTTTCCGAGCTGAACACGTTCTGCTTGTTCAGCGGATCCGCCGACGCCAGCCCGACCACGCGCAATACTTTCTCATCCAGCATACCGCCGGCGATCAGCTCGCGGCGCGCGGCATTGGCGCGGTCGGCCGACAGTTCCCAGTTGGTATAGCCGGTGGCCGCCCCGGCAAAGCGGGTGGCGTCGGTATGGCCGGAGATGCTGATCTTGTTGGTCACCTCGTTCAGCTCGCGGCCGATTTCCTGCAGCAGCACGCGGGTGTGTTCCATCGGCAGCGCGCCGCCGGACTGGAACATCGGCCGGTTCTGCTCGTCGATCAGCTGAATGCGCAGCCCTTCCGGCGTCATTTCCAGCTTGACCTGGTCCTTGAACGACTTCAGTACCGCGCTCTGCTCCATCTTCTGCTGCAGCTTTTGCTGGATGCGCTGCTGCAGCTTGCTCAGCTCTGCCCGCTTCTGCCCGCTGGCCGGGTCCGGATTGCCGCGCTTGACCTGGCCGGACTGCCGCGTCAGGTCGGTGCCGCCGCCGGGGATCACCGCGGTGGCGTCACCGGCACCCTCGCCACCCTGCAGCGCCAGCTTCAGCGGCATCTGGAAGTACTGCGAGATGCCGCTGAGGGCGCCCGCCGAGGTCGAGCCCAGCAGCCACATCAACAGGAAAAAAGCCATCATCGCGGTCACGAAGTCGGCGTAGGCGATCTTCCAGGCACCGCCGTGGTGGCCGCCGTGGCCTTTCTTGATGCGTTTTACGATGATGGGGCGTTGCGATTCGTCAGCCATTGTCAGCCGTGGCCTCGTTTTGAGTCTGGAGTATCAGGAAAGCAGCATGCCGTATCAGCATAACCAAAGCCGCCGGTGCTTGCCAGCCGCGCAGTCACGTCACTGGCATGGCCGCCGGCCACGCGCTAGCCGTCCGGCAATGAAAAAAGCGGGTCGATTGTATAATCAAACCCGCTTTGCTGCTCGTAAAAGCCGCGCCGTCACGGCCTCAGGCTCAGGCCAGACCGCGTTCCTTCAGCTGCTGCTCGAAGATTTCCATGCACTTGACTGCAGTGGTAATCAGCTCGTCGATCTGGTCCTTGCTGATGATCAGCGGCGGTGCCGACACGATGTGATCGCCGCAGGCACGCATGATCAGGCCATGCTTGAAGAAGATGTCGCGGCACATCAGGCCGATCTCGCCCCAGTTGTCGAACAGCGTCTGGCTGGCCTTGTCCTTGACCAGGGTAAACGCCTGGATCAGGCCGACCCCGCGCACGTCGTCGACATGCTCGAAGCGGGAGAACGCCTCGCGCCAGCGTTTCTGCATGTACGGGCCGGTGTCCTCGTGCACGGCGGCGACGATACCCTCGTCGCGCAGCGCCTTGACGTTGGCGTGCGCCACCGCCGCCGCCACCGGGTGACCGGAGTAGGTAAAGCCGTGGTTGAAATCGCCGCCTGCGGCCAACGTTGCCGCCACCTCGTTGTTGACGAACACGGCACCGATCGGCATGTAGCCGGACGACAGGCCCTTGGCGGTGGTGAAGATGTCCGGGGTGAAGCCTAATTGCTGCTGGCCGAACCAGTGGCCGGTACGGCCGAAGCCGCAGATCACCTCGTCGGCAACCAACAGGATGTCGTACTTGCGGCAGATGCGTTCCACTTCCGGCCAGTAGCTGGCCGGAGGGATGATCACGCCGCCGGCGCCCTGGATCGGTTCGCCGACGAAGGCGGCCACCTTGTCGGCACCCACTTCCAGGATCTTGTCCTCGATCCAGCTGGCAGCCAGCTTGCCGAACTCGTCGGCGCTCATGCCCTTGCCGTACTTGTAGTGCCACGGCTGCTGCACGTGCACGATGCCCGGAATCGGCAGGTCGCCCTGTTCGTGCATATAGCTCATGCCGCCCAGGCTGGCGCCGCCGATGGTGGAGCCGTGGTAGCCGTTCCAGCGCCCGATCAGCGTTTTCTTCTGCGGCTTGCCCTTCACGTCCCAGTAGCGGCGCACCATGCGGATCATGGTATCCACCGACTCCGAGCCGGAGTTGGTGTAGAACACATGGTCAAAGCCCTTGGGTGCCACTTCCGCCAGCAGGTGCGACAGTTCGACCACCGCCGGGTGCGAGGTCTTGAAGAAGGTATTGTAATAAGCCAGCTCTTCCATCTGGCGCTTGGCGACTTCCGGCAGGTCCTTGCGGCCGTAGCCGATGTTGACGCACCACAGGCCGGCCATGCCGTCGAGAATCTTGTTGCCTTCGCTATCCCACAGGTAGATGCCATCCGCATGGGTAATCATGCGTACTCCCTGTCCGTTCAGGGAGGCGGTGTCGGTAAACGGGTGCAGGTGATGTGCGGCGTCCATTTCCCGCCATTGGGCTGTGCTGCGCTGATGCTTCATGAAATCTCTCCTGGTTTGAATAACGGGAGGTCTGCGCCTCCCGCTTGCTACTCAATTACACGTGCAGCAGCAGGAACTTGCGTTCCCACGGGCTGATGACGCGGAAGTATTCGGCAAATTCCTTTTCCTTCATGCCGACATACATCTCGACGAAGCGCGGCCCCATCACCTCGGCCACGTCGGTGCAGGCCTTGAGGCGCACCAGTGCCTCCTCGGTGCCGTGCGGGAACTGGAACGGCAGCTCGTAGGCGTCGCTGGCCAGCGGGTCGCGCGGCTTGATCTTGTTCATCATGCCGAGGTAGCCGCAGGCCAGGGTGGCGGCCATGGCGATGTACGGGTTGACGTCCACACCCGGCACCCGGTTTTCCACGCGGCGTGCAGCCGGCGACGAGTGCGGCACGCGCAGGCCGACGGTACGGTTGTCGTAGCCCCACTCCACGTTGGTCGGTGCCGCGGTGTACGGCGACAGGCGACGGAAGGAGTTCACGTACGGCGCGAAGAACGGCATGCACTCCGGCAGGTAGTGCTGCAGGCCGCCGATGAAGTGGAAGAAATGCTCGGTCGGCTTGCCGTCTTCACCGGAGAACAGGTTCTTGCCGGTGTGCTTGTTGAGCACGCTCTGGTGAATGTGCATCGCGCTGCCCGGCTCCGCTTCCATCGGCTTGGCCATGAAGGTGGCGTACATGCCGTGACGGAAGGCGGCCTCGCGCACGGTGCGCTTGAACAGGAACACCTGGTCGGACAGGTCCAGCGCATTGCCGTGCATGAAGTTGATTTCCATCTGCGCGGTGCCGATTTCGTGAATCAGCGTGTCGACTTCCAGATTCTGCGCGTGGCAGTAGTCGTAGATGTCCTCGAACAGCGGATCGAACTCGTTGACCGCGTCGATGGCGTAGGAGCGGCGACCGAATTCGGCACGGCCGGTACGACCGATAGGCGGTGCCAGTGGAATATCAGGATCAGGGTTGGGCGACAGCAGGTAAAACTCCATCTCCGGTGCCACCACCGGCTCCCAACCTTGGGCCTCATACAACGCCAGCACGCGCTTGAGCACGTTGCGCGGGGCGACTTCCACCATCGAGCCATCCGGACGCAGCGCATCGTAGATCAGCTGCGCGGTCGGATCGGTGGCCCACGGCACGAAGCGCATGGTGTTCGGATCCGGCATCAGCACCATGTCCGGGTCGGTCAGGTCCAGCATGCTGTCATCGGGATAGTCGCCGGTGACGGTCTGGATCAGCACGGCTTCCGGCAGGCGCATTTCCTGGTCGGAAACAAACTTGTCTTTCGGGACGATCTTGCCGCGGGCGACGCCGGTCATGTCCGGAACGATACATTCCATCTCGGTGATACGGTTGTCGCGCAGCCATTCAAACAATTGGTGATTCATGATGCATTTCCTCTTTTTTACCGGTCATGCCGGCGGTTTTGCCGAGTACGTCTATTGGTTGCGACGCATACGGCGCTCCCGGCAAGCTGCGCCGAAAGCCTCGAAAATTGCCTGGGACACGTCGTTGTCCCAGTACTTCCATTCTGGATGCCACTGCACGGCATAGGCAAAGTTGCTGGCGCTGCCGACGCGGTAGGCCTCGATCAGCCCATCCTCGGCCACCGCCTCGGCGATCAGGCCGTCGGCCAGCCGCTTGATGCCCTGCTGATGGATGGAGTTGACCCTGGCACTGTCGCGGCCGAGCCAGAACTGCAGCCAGCTACCGGCGGTGAACTGCACGCTGTGCGCCGGGCCGTACATCAGGTCCAGATCCTCGGTCTGCGGCTCGCGGTGGTCATTCAGCCCCGGCTGCTCCTGCACGTGCTGGTGCAATTCGCCCCCCAGCACCACGTTGATCTCCTGGAAGCCGCGACAGATGCCCAACAGCGGGATGCCGGCGTCGATCACCCGCCGCACCAGCGGCAGCGTGGTAGCGTCGCGCGCCTTGTCGTGCAGGGTGCCGGGGCGGCTGGGCACACCCTGATAGTGGTGCGGCTCGATATTGGACGGCGAACCCGGCAGCAGGATGCCGTCCACCAGATTAATAATAGTGTCCAGCTGCGCCGCGTCACCCAGCGACGGGATCAGCACGGCCACGCCGCCGGCCGCCCCCACCGCCGCGGTGATGTACTTCTCGCCCACCGCGTGGAAGGGAAACAGGCCTATGGTTTTGACATCACAAGGGATGCCGATAATCGCTTGCATGGTTACCTCGGTTGGTTTTACAGCGCCGTCTTCAGCGCGGTCAGCGGATCGACGTAGTCGTAACCGAGGTCGCGCGCTACCGCCGCATAAGTCACTTTGCCACAACAGATGTTCAGGCCGTGACGCAGATGAACATTGTCATGCAGGGCCTGCGGCCAACCTTTGTCCGCCAGCTCCAGGGCATAAGGCAGCGTGGCATTGGTCAGCGCCATGGTGGCGGTTCTGGCGACACCACCGGGCATGTTGGCAACGCAGTAGTGCACGATGCCGTCAACAATATAGGTCGGGTGCTGGTGCGTGGTCGGCCGGCTGGTCTCAAAGCAGCCGCCCTGATCGATGGCGACATCCACCAGCACCGCACCGGCGCGCAGCTGTTTCAGCATCGCGCGGTTGAGCAGCTTCGGCGCCGCCGCACCCGGCACCAGCACCGCACCGATGATCAGGTCCGCATCGCGCACCGCTTCCTCGATATTGCTGCTGTTGGACATCAGCGTCTTGATGCCGCTGCCGAACAGCATGTCGATCTCTTTCAGCCGCGCCAGCGACTTGTCCAGCAGGGTCACATCGGCGCCCAGTCCCAGCGCCATCCGCGCCGCATTGAGGCCAACCACCCCGCCGCCCAGCACCACCACCCGCGCCGGCGCCACACCGGGCACACCGCCGAGCAGCACGCCGCGGCCACCCTGCGCCTTTTCCAGCGCGTGGGCGCCGGCCTGTACCGCCATGCGGCCGGCCACTTCCGACATCGGCGCCAAGAGCGGCAGGCCGCCACGCTCGTCGGTCACCGTCTCGTAGGCGATGGCCACGGCACCGGATTCCAGCAACAACTGAGCCTGTTCCGGATCCGGCGCCAGATGCAGATAGGTAAACAGCAGCTGCCCCGGGCGCAACATGCGACACTCGGCCGGCTGCGGCTCCTTGACCTTGATGATCATCTCGGCCCTGGCAAAGATTTCTTCCGGCCGCGACACGATGGTGGCGCCGGCCTGCAGGTACTGCTCGTCGGCAAAGCCGATGCCGAGCCCGGCCTGACTTTGCACCAGCACCTTGTGGCCGTGTGCCACCAGTTCACGCGCACCGGACGGCGTCAGGCCGACACGGTACTCATGATTTTTGATCTCCTTCGGAACGCCGATTAACATAGCACTCTCCTTTGGGTGATGTCGTGAAGCTCTGAGCAACAGTTGTTTAAAAAAATATACAACAAACTTGCAATCACACACTGATTTTGACTATAAAATGCACGGGTTGCAAAGAAATTTCGTTATTGCGGCGCAACAGACGGGCTTAAAGTGGTCAAAATCCTCATCGTTGTACGTCTAAAATTATTAACATACAGATTGGACAGGAAGCATGGATGTTGGAGCACGATTAAGGATGGTTCGCGAACGCATGGGTCTTTCGCAGCGTGAACTGGCCAAAAGAGCGGGCGTCACCAACGGTACGATCTCGCTGATCGAGCAAAACCGCGTCAGCCCGTCGATCAGTTCACTGCGAAAAGTGCTGGAGGGTCTGCCGATGACCCTCTCCGACTTTTTCACCTTCGATGCAGACCCGCAAGCACCACGCGTGTTCTACAACAAGGACGAACTGCCCAACCTCGGCAACGACCAGATCCAGCTGCTGCTGGTCGGCACCTCGCACGAGCGGCGCGACATCGCCATCCTGCGCGAAGTGTACGAGCCGTTTGCCGACACCGGGCCGGACATGCTGACCCATGACGGCCAGGAGGGCGGCGTGATCATTCGCGGCCAGATCGAGATCACCGTCAATAACGAAGCCCGCATCCTCGGCCCCGGCGACGCCTATTACTTCGACAGTCGCCAGCCGCACCGCTTCCGCAACGTCAGCGACGAGTGCTGCGAGATCGTCAGCGCCAGCTCTCCGCCGACGTTCTGAACCGCCTCCTGCTACGGGGCGGACCCGACACAACAAAGGAGAAACACCATGGCTCGCACCCATGCAGAATGGCAAGCTTTTGCCAGCACGCTCACCATCGAAGGCCGCGCCTTCATCGACGGCCAGTATGTTGCAGCAGCAGACGGGCGCACCTTCGACTGCATCAACCCGGCCAACGGCCAGCACCTGGCCAGCATCAGCTGGGCCGGCGCACCGGAAGTGGAACAGGCAGTCAAGGCCGCCCGCCGCGCCTTCGACAGCGGCAAATGGTCGGACCTCGCGCCGCTGGCCCGCGGCCGCATCCTGAAGCGCTTCGCGGCGCTGATCCGCGAGCATGGTGACGAACTGGCACTGCTGGAAACGCTGGACGCCGGCAAGCCGATCGGCGACACCACCAGCGTGGACGTGCCCGGTGCCGCCTACTGCGTGGAGTGGTTCGCCGAGGCCATCGACAAGATCGGCGGTGAAGTTGCCCCGGTGGACCCGAAAATCGTCGGCCTGGTCACCCGCGAAGCCATCGGCGTGGTCGCCGCCGTGGTGCCGTGGAACTTCCCCATCCTGATGGCGAGCTGGAAATTCGGCCCGGCGCTGGCCGCCGGCAACGCCGTGATCGTCAAGCCGTCGGAAAAATCGCCGCTGACCGCCATCCGCTTGGCGGCACTGGCCAAACAGGCAGGCATGCCGGACGGCGTGTTCCAGGTATTGCCGGGTGCCGGCGATGTCGGCAAGGCGCTGGCAATGCACATGGACATCGACTGCATCGCCTTTACCGGCTCCACCGGCGTCGGCAAGCTGATCGCCACCGATGCCGCGCAATCCAACCTCAAGCGCGCCTGGCTGGAGCTGGGCGGCAAGTCGCCCAACATCGTGTTGCCGGACTGCCCGGATCTGGCCAAGGCAGCGCGCGCCGCCGCCGGCGCCATCTTCTACAACATGGGCGAGATGTGCACCGCCGGCTCGCGCCTGCTGGTTCATCAAGACATCAAGGACGCCTTCATCGCCGAATTCAAGAAGGCGGCCGCGCACTACCAGCCGGCCGATCCGCTGGATCCGGCCACCAGCATGGGCGCCATCGTCGACCGCGTGCAGTACGACAAGGTGCTGTCCTATATCGACAAGGGCCTGACCGAGGGCGCGCAACTGGTGTGTGGCGGCAAGGCCGCGCATACCGATACCGGCCTGTTCATCGAGCCGACCGCCTTTGTCTGCACCGGGCCGGACATGACCATCTGCCGCGAGGAAATCTTCGGGCCGGTGCTGGCCATCATCACCTTCAAGGATGTGGACGAGGCGATCCAGATCGCCAACGACAGCGAGTACGGCCTCGCCGCCGCGGTATGGACCAGTGACCTGAGCACCGCGCACAAGGTGTCGCGCCGCCTGCGTGCCGGCACGGTGTGGGTGAACTGCTACGACGAAGGCGGCGACATGAACTTCCCGTTCGGCGGCTTCAAGCAGTCCGGCAACGGCCGCGACAAGTCGCTGCACGCGCTGGAGAAGTACACCGAGCTGAAGTCGACGCTGATCAAGCTGTAACAGCGACGCGACGCCGGCAACAACAACGGGCCTTCGTGGCCCGTTTTTCATTGGCCGGCCGCCGGCAGCGGCCGCCAGCCACCCCTAAAAACATTGCGGCCAACCTTGTCGCCAAGGTTGGCCGCAAGCCGTGAACGGCGCCGGCCGCCGCGCGCAGACTTCTGCCGCGCTACGCCGGACGCTACCGTGTACAACTAGTCGCGGAACACCGGCCGCTCGCCGCTGACTGCGGCCATTACCGCCACCTGAATGTCTTCCGACATCAGCATCGCCGCGTTCCAGGTCGCCACGTAATTCAGCCCCTCGGCCACGCCGTGGTCACGGCTATAGTTGAGGATCTCCTTGGTGCCTTGCACCGCCAGCGGCGATTTGGCCGCGATCTGCAGCGCCATCGCCTCCGCCGCCTGCAACAGCGCCTCGCGATCCGGCAACACGCGATTGACCAGCTGCATCGACTTCGCCTCGTCCGCCGGCACGTCGCGCGCGGTCAGCGCCAGCTCGCGGGCATTGCCCTCGCCCACCACCCGCGCCAGACGCTGCAGGCTGCCGACATCGGCAACCATGCCGACATCGACCTCGCGCACGCTGAATACGGCACCCTCGGCGGCAAGACGGATGTCGGCGGCCAGCACGATGTCCAGTGCGCCACCGACACAGGCGCCATGGATGGCGGCAATTACCGGTTTGCGGCACAGCTCCAGGCTGCTGACATTGGCCTGCAGGCCGACGATCAGCCGCCGCAACTTGTCGCGCTTGCGCGCCTCGCAGCTGTCCTCGATGGCGCGTTGCATGTTCATCAGCATCGCGAGGTCAATGCCGGCGCAGAAATGCTTGCCGTTGCCGGACAGCACCACGGCACGCACCTCCGGCTGTGCGTCGCACCACTCCATCGCCTGCTGCAACTCCTGCCACATCGCCTCGTTCAGCGAGTTGGCCTTGTCCGGGCGGTTCAGCGCCACATGGGCAACCTGCTGCCGCACCTCGACGGTGATCGTGTCATAGCTCATCGTATCGCCCTCAGTTGCGTTTCTTGGGCACCCACGCCCACACCATCTCGCAGCGGATCGGGGATTCGCCGGACTCGTCGGTCACCACCACTTCCACCAGCACGTCACCTTTTTCTTCCGTTGCCATGCGGCTAACCTGGGTACGGTCCAGCGTCGCGACTGCCTTCATGTCGCCCTGCGCCCGCTTCAGGTACTCGACCTTCATCGATTTCAGCAGCATCAGCTTGTCGTCCGGCACGTTCATGCCGACCACGAAACCGGTCGCCGTTTCCGCCAGCAGCGCCATCGCCGCCGCATGCAGGCCCTTGATGTGGTTCTGCACCTTCTTGCGGTTACGGATGCTGACCACCATGCGCTCGCGGCTGACCTCGTCGAAACGCAGGCCGGCGGTCCCCAGGAACGGGACGAAGTTGCCGAATAGCTTGGTGATCGCCCAGGAGCGCAACCCACCCGGCAGCGCCGCGGTCTTGTCCACCATGCGGCACATGCTGTTTTTTTGTTGTTCCATCAAACCCTCTTCTCGTGTTGTCGTGTTGTTATTTGCTTGTTATTTGAATGACTACTGGCAGCCCAGCAGCAGCCGTATCTGCAGCTTGACCGATTGCAACGCCTGCTGGTCGAAACGTGCCAGCTGCAGCGCGCCCTGCATCGCGGCAAAGACCACGTCGCCCATGCCCTCGGCGGTGCCGGGATAGTGCATCACCCCGGCGTCGCGGCCACGGCGCACGATGTCCGCCGCCCAGCCGCGCATCAGCGCGACAAAGGCCTGCGTCTGCAGCCGCATGTCGTCGGGCAGGGTCTGCAGCTCGGCCGACAGGATGCCGCTCGGGCAGATCTGCTGCTGCCCGAAATAGCGGTCGGCCAGCTCGAAATACTTTTCCAGCTGCTCGCCCGGCGACAGTTCGGCCTGTGCCTGGGTGAAGCGCTCGAAGCGGCGGCAGTAGCGCTCGATCAGCGCCACGCCCAGATCGCTCTTTTTCGGGAAGTGATAGTGGATGGCGGCATTGCGCACCCCCAGCTCGGCACTGATGTGCTGGTAGCTGAAGGCATTGAACCCGCGCGAGAGCATCAGTGCTTCCGCCAGGTCGAGGATTTTTTTGCGCGTATCGGTAATACGGGCGTCGGTTTCAGGCTTCATTCCGCGACTCTACTTACTGGTCAGTAAGGTGTCAATGCACGCCATGTCGCGATGCTGTTTGCCGCCAAATTATTCGGTTATGATGGCCTTTTACTTTGCCGTACCTCACACGCGTACCTCCCATGAAACTCAAGTTCAGCAAAATGCACGGCCTCGGCAACGACTTTGTGGTGGTGGATGGCATCCGCCAGACGGTAGGCCTGACGCCGGAGCGTCTGCGCCAGCTTGGTGACCGTCACCTGGGCATCGGCTTTGACCAGTTGCTGCTGGTGGAAGCCCCGCACGCCGGCGAAAACGACTTCCGCTACCGCATCTTCAACAACGACGGCAGCGAAGTGGAACAGTGCGGCAATGGCGCCCGCTGTTTCGTGAAGTTCGTCACCGAGCAAAAGCTGACCAACAAGCGCGCCATCCGCGTCGAAACCGCCAAGGGCGTGATCGTGCCGGAATACCACAGCAACGGCCTGATCACGGTGGACATGGGCGTGCCGCGGCTGAAATCGCTGGAGGTACCGTTCATCGCCGACGGCGACGCCATCACCCACCCGCTGGCCATCGGCGACGACTCGATCGACGTCACCGTGGTGTCGATGGGGAACCCGCACGCGGTTTGCGTCGTCAATAACGTGGACAGCGCACCGGTAGCACAGCAGGGCCCGCTGGTGGAGTCGCACCCGCGCTTCCCGGAAAAGGTCAACGCCGGCTTCATGCAGATCGTGAACCGCGGCGAAATCCGCCTGCGCGTCTACGAGCGCGGGGCGGGCGAAACCCTGGCCTGCGGCACCGGCGCCTGTGCCGCGGTGGTGGCCGGCATCCAGCGCGGCCAGCTCGACAGCCGCGTACTGGTACATACCCGTGGCGGCGACCTGAATATCGAATGGGGCGGCCCCGGCCATCCGGTGAAGATGACCGGCCCGGCGGTGACCGTATTTACCGGTGAAATTGAAATCTGACCTGACAGCGGAGTCGCAGCGTGCAAAATGATGATGTTCTTGCCTTTCTTGATGCCCATCCGGACTTCCTCAACCAGCATGCACCGCGCTTCGGCCTGAAAAGCAGCCACGACCGGGTGGTGGTGTCCTTTGCCGAGCGCCAGCTGCTGGAAATGAAAGACCAGAACCGCCAGCTGGAAGCGCAGCTGGTGCAGCTGGTAAGGCATGGCGAGCAGAACGACCTGATCCTGTCGCGCTGTCACCAGCTGAGTCTGGCGCTGATGCAGGCCGACACCCTGGAACAGACCGTTGACGCCATCGTGCGCACCTTCGACAAGCAGTTCGGCCTGCAACGCGTGGCACTGCGGCTATGGCACGATGCGGCCAACCCCAGCCCGTTCTACAACGCCAAGCAGGACATCCGCCTGCTGGCCGGCAACCTGTGCGCACCGTACTGCGGCCCTTACGTCAACGATGAGATCCTCAGCTGGTTCCCGACCCAGCCGGTACTGCAATCGTTCGCCACCATCGCGCTGCGCCAGCAGGGCGAGGCCTTCGGCCTGCTGGTACTGGGCAGCGAGGACAGTCAGCGCTTCTCGCAGGACATGCAGACCCACTACCTGGCGCAGATGGGCGAACTGGTCGCCGTGGCGCTGCAACGGGTACTGGCCGCGGCATGACGCCCTCCCTCTCCAGCCTGATCCTGCTGTCGCCACTGCTGCTGTATCTGCTGCACGCGCTGTGGCGGCTGATCGCCAGCGACAGCGTGACCGCCGTACTGGCCGTGGTGTCGGCCTATGTCGTCAGCGCCGTCTTCTTTCGCCTGTACCTGCCGTCGCTGGCGCTGGTGCCGGTATGGCTGCCACTGTTCTATGCCTACCTGTGGCTGGGGCTGGCCGGCGCACTGGCGCTGCTCGGCTGCGGCGAATACCGCCGCTCCGGCGTGCTGCTGCGAGGACTGTCGCTGAAGATGGGCAGCTACTTCCTCAGCCAGGCCTGCCTGCTGGCCGGCATGCTGCTGCTCAACCCGCTACTGGCCGGACGCCCACTGCAGGCGCTGGCCACGCTGCCCCCGTTTGTTGCCCTTACCGGCTACGCGCTGTACCGCACCCTGCTCGCCATCAGCCGACCGCAACAGCGCACACCATGGTGGGGCATCCTGTTCGCGCTGCTGGTGCCGCCGCTGCTGCTGGGCTGGATCGCCGAGATCCTGGTGCCGCTGTTCTTGCGCTACCTGTAAATGCAAAAAACCGGACGGTCACCCCATCCGGTTTTTTTGTTGGCGCCGCGCTCAGGCGGTTCAGGCGGCGGGCGACTTCAGTACCGTGCCGTCCTGATCCAGCACCGTCAGCGCAATGGTGATGCCCTGGCCGATGCTCTGCGACACGGTGCAAAAATCCTCGAAGCTGCTCAGCAGCCGCTCCAGATTGGGCTGCCCCTGCAGCGGCTTGCCACACTGCAGCGTGACATCGATGCGCGTCACCCGCAGCCGCTTGCGTTCATTGCGGCTGATGGTGGCTACCGCCTCGCACGACAGCGGCGCGACATCGAGGTGGAACTTGCGCGACGAGAACAACAGGCTAGCGCACAGACAGTTGGCCGCGGCGGCCACCAGCAGCTGCGACGGTGACGGCCCGCTATTGTCGCCCAGCGGCGCCGGCTCGTCGGTCAGCAACTGATAGTCCCCGCCTTCAAAACGATTGTCGAAGCGGTAGTTGTCGATCTGGGTCAGCCTTACGATTTCCTGTTCCTGGTCACTCATCACGCTCCCCTTATGCCAAGCTGCGGCCCAGCACCTGGGCCAACGGGCGCAGTTGCGCCATCAGACTGCCAAACGCCACACCATCCAACGCCTGATCACCATCACACCACGCCTGCGCCGGATCGGGATGCACCTCCAGCATCAGGCCATCGGCCCCCGCCGCCAGCGCCGCACACGACAGCGCCGGCACCAGCCACGCCTTGCCGCCGGCATGACTGGGATCGACGATCACCGGCAGGTGCGTCTCGCGTTTCAGCAGCGGAATCGCGGTCACGTCTAGCGTGTTGCGCGCCGCCGGGTCAAAGCTGCGCACGCCGCGCTCGCAAAAGATGATGTTGTGGTTGCCGCCGATGGCGATGTACTCGGCGGCCATCAGCCACTCGCTGACCGTCGCCGACAGGCCGCGCTTGAGGATCACCGGCTTGTTGATGCGGCCAACCTCTTTCAGCAGGTCGGTGTTCTGCATATTGCGCGCACCGATCTCGATCACGTCGATGTCGTACTCAAGGAAGGTATCCAGCAGACGGATGTCCATCAACTCCGACACCACCGGCAGCCCCTGCTGCCGCGCCGCCTCTTGCAGATAGTCCAACCCGACCACGCCCAGCCCCTGGAAGCTGTACGGACTGGTGCGCGGCTTGAAAGCACCAGCGCGCAGCAGGCGGGCGCCGCCCTCGCGCACCAGCCTGGCCGCCTGCTGCATCTGCGGCGCGGTCTCCACCGCGCACGGCCCGGCAATCACCTGCACCGCGTCGCCGCCGATGGCCAGCCCGCGCACGTGCACCACCGTATTGTCCGGCTGCACCTCGCGCGACACGATGCGATAGTCTTTCAGCACCCGTAGCGCGCGCTCCACCCCCGGCATCATCTCGAACATGCTCGGCTGCAGCGAACGCTCGTCGCCGACGGCGCCGATAATGGTGCGCTCGGTACCGCGCGAGACGTGCTCGCTCAAGCCCGCAGCACGGATCTTGCCGATCACGTCGTCAATGCTTTGCGCACTGGCGGCTGGCGACATCACGATAATCATGAAAACCGTCCCCGTATAAACAGAAAAGCCGGCGAGGCCGGCGACAAACTCAGATGCGGTCGTGCGACAACCACTTGTTGACCGGTGCCGGCCGGTAGGCATTCATCTTGGCCAGCAGCTCGTCGATGGTTGCCGCCACCACGAACAGCTGCAGATTGCCTTCCGCGACAAAGCCCTCGGCCACACCGTGGCGGATCATCGCCAGCAGGGGGTCAAAGAAGCCGTCGACATTCAGCAGCCCGATCGGCTTGCTGTGCACCGACAGCTGGCCCCAGGTCAGCATCTCGAACAGTTCGTCGTAGGTGCCGAAGCCGCCGGGCAAGGCGACAAAGCCGCCGGACAGGTCTTCCATCAGCGCCTTGCGCTCGTGCATGGTTTGCGTGACATGCAGCTCGGTCAGGCCTTGGTGTGCCAGTTCCTTCTCGCGCAGAAAACCCGGAATCACGCCGATCACGCGGCCGCCGGCCGCCAGCGCCGCATCCGCGGCAGCCCCCATCAGGCCAACGTTTCCGCCGCCGTACACCAGCGCGATGTCGCGCTGCGCCAGCGTTCGGCCCAGCTCGACCGCCGCCTGCTCGTAAGCGGCGCGCGAACCCTTGTTGGAACCACAAAACAGGCAAACAGACTGGATAGTCATACGTTTAATCCATCAACGGCCGGCGCGATGCCGGCCTGGCAATATGTCAGAGAACGGCTTGCGGGTAGGCGCCGAGCACCTTCACGAAGGAGGTGCGCTCCATCAGCCCCTGCAGCGCCTTGGCGACATTCGGGTCGTCGTGGTGGCCTTCGACGTCGATGAAGAACACGTAGTCCCACAGCCCGGCACGCGAAGGACGCGACTCGAACTTGGTCATCGACACGCCGTTGTCGGCAATCGGCGCCAGCAGGTAGTGCACCGCGCCCGGACGGTTCGGTGCCGACACGATCAGCGAGGTCTTGTCCTGGCCGGTCTGGCCGACATCCTGATGCCCCAGCACCAGGAAGCGGGTGGTGTTGTTCGGCTCGTCCTCGATGTTTTCTGCCAGCTTCAGCAGATTGAAGCGCTCCGCCGCCGCCTGCCCGGCAATCGCGGCGCAGCTGCCATCCTCTGCGGCCAACCTTGCCGCCTCGGCATTGCTGGCCACCGACACCCGCTCGACATCGGCCGGCAGGTTCTTGTTCAGCCACTCGTGGCACTGTGCCAGCGCCTGGGCATGGGCATAGACGCGGCGAATGCCGTCGGTGCCGGCGCTATTGCGCAGCAGGTGGTGGTGAATGCGCAGCACCACTTCGCCGCACACTTTCAGCGGCGTGCTGACCATCAGATCCAGCGTGCGGCCAACCGCGCCCTCGGTGGAGTTTTCCACCGGTGCCACCACGTAATCCAGCGCCCGCGCTTCCACCAGCCGGAAGGCTTCGTCGATGGAGGAACAGGCGACGGTGCGTGCGGCATGGCCGAAGTGCTTCAGCGTTGCCAGCTGGCTGAAGGTGCCCTCCGGGCCGAGATAGGCAATGGACAGCGGCTTTTCCAGCGCCAGGCATTCCGACATGATCTCGCGGAACAGGCGTGCCACGGATTCGCCGGGCAGCGGCCCGGGGTTCTGCTCCTTGATGCGGCGCAGCACCTGTGCCTCGCGCTCCGGTCGGTAGATGATGCCGCCACCCTTGATCTCGCCGATTTCACGGGCGTGCTGGGCGCGCTGGTTGAGAAGATGGAGAATCTCGATGTCGATGCGGTCGATGGCATCGCGGTGTTGCTTGAGCTGTTGTTCCGACACGATTTACAAGTCTTTCAGTATGACAAACTGGCCTTTTCCGATGGGGTAAGTTTCCGCGAGATAGCCACGCGTAGCAAGCACTGCTTGTACAAAAGGCGCACATTCTTCGGCATGTGACAAGGCGTTGTCCATCACCAGCAAGGCACCGGGCGCCAGGATGCGCGTGATCTCCGGCCAGTAGCCGGGATAACGCTGCCGATCGGCATCGAGAAACAGCAGATCCACCGATTCGTCGGCGGTATTGGCCAGCACCGCGAACGCGTCGTCGGCGTGCAGCGTCACCACCGGTTCCAGCGCGAACGCCTGCAGGTTGGCGTGTGCCAGCGCGATCTTGTGTGCGGAATGATCGACCGACACCACCTGCCCCTTGTGCGCCTGCGCCGCCAGCGCCAGCCACAGCGTGGAATAGCCGCTGGAGGTGCCGATTTCGAGCGTGATGCGTGCCCGGCGGGTGCGTGACAGCTGGTACAGGAAACGCCCGGTCTGCGGCGTAATGGTCAGCCGCTTCTCGGCACGGGCGGCCGCATGGCGGTCGTGTGCCTCGTTGTCTTCCCACAATTGCTGCAGCCGTGCCAGCCGCTCCCCAGTCAACATGTCATCCCCTTCAGAAACAGGCGGCAATCAGGTTTGCCGCATCGACCACGAAATCCGGGCGCAGATACGCCCACAGTCCCGCCGCCAGCACCAGCACGCCGCACACTGCCACCAGCCAGTTCATGACTGAGTCGTTACCGCAGGCACCGCCGGCACCGGCTGCTCGCGCACCGGCAGGTTGGCCGCAGTGGCCAGCAACCCCAGCAACACCGTCAACCACCACACCACGTCGTAGCTACCGGTACGGTCGTACAGCAGCCCACCCAGCCACACCCCGAGGAAGCTGCCGACCTGGTGCGAGAAGAAGACCGCGCCCGACAACATGCCCAGGTGACGTACGCCGAAAAGACTGACCAGCACGCCATTGGTCAGCGGCACCGTCGACAGCCACAAGAAGCCCATCGCCGCGGCAAACAGCGCCACCGACCACGGCGTCAGCGGTGCCAGAATGAAGATGGTGACCACGATGCTGCGCAGGAAGTAGATCCCGGCCAGCAGCATCGGCTTCGGCCGGCTGCTGCCGAGGTGGCCGGCGACGTAGGTGCCGGCGATGTTGAACAAGCCGATCAGCGCCAGCGCCAGACTGGCCACCTCGCCGGACAGACCGTGATCGCGCAGATAGGCCGGCAGGTGCACGCCGACGAACACCACCTGGAAGCCGCAGACAAAATAGCCGACCATCAGCAGGCGGAACGAGCGCTGCTGCCAGGCCATGGCAAAGGTGTCGCTCATGCCGCGCAGCATGCTGCCCGGCAAGACCGGCAGCGCTGGCGCCTGGCGGTAGGCCTTTTCCAGCGGCGCCGCCAGCGGCAGCAGCAAGGCGGCGGTGACCGCCAGCACCAACAACGCCGGCATCCAGCCCAGGCCGTCGATCAGGCCGCGCTCGACCGGCACCATGATGAACTGCCCAAAAGAGCCGGCCGCCGCCGTCAGCCCCATGGCGCGGGAGCGGAATTCCGGCGCCACCGCCCGCACGATCACCGAGAACACCACGCTATAGGTGGTGCACGACAGGGCAAGGCCAATCAGCAAGCCGGCAGAACCGGAAAGCAGCACCCCACTACTGGACAGCGTCATCAGCGCCAGCCCGGCGGCGTAGAGCACGCCACCGGCCAGCAGCACACGCCCGGGGCCGTGCCGGTCAGCCAGCGCGCCGGAAAACGGCTGCGCCAGCCCCCACACCAGGTTCTGCAAACCCAGCGCGAAGGCAAAGGTTTCACGCGTCCAGCCGAACGATTGCGTCATCGGTGGCAGGAAAAAACCGAAACCGTGGCGGATGCCCATACTGAGGGTGACCACGGTACCGGCGGCGAGCAACAAGAACATCAGGGGGCGATTGGCTGTCATGGGAACTCCGGAGCAAGAACGACATGATGCTTGCTTCATGCGCCGGCGACCAGTCGCCACGGCAAAAACACTGATCCGGATTGCGAACAATGAAAAAACCCGTCACACGGACGGGTTTTGCGTTGCGGCCAACCTTGTCGCTCAGCCGTGCTGGCGGGCGAAGTCTTCCATGAAGTGCACCAGTGCCTTCACGCCTTCGATCGGCATCGCGTTGTAGATCGAGGCGCGCATGCCGCCGACCGAGCGATGGCCCTTGAGCTGCATCAGGCCGTTCTTTTTCGCCTCGGACAGGAACACGTCTTCCAGCGCCTCGTCCTTGAGGCGGAACACCACGTTCATCTTCGAGCGGAACGGCGCCTGCACATGGCTGAAGTAGAAGCCGTTGCTGCTGTCGATCATGTGGTAGAGCAAGCCGGCTTTTTCGTCGTTGCGTGCCTGCATGCCCTTGATGCCGCCCCGCGTCTTCAGCCACTTGAACACCAGGCCGGCGATGTAGATCGGATAGGTGGCCGGGGTGTTGTACATCGAGTCGGCGTCGGCGTGCACGCGGTAGTCGAGCATGGTCGGCGTCTGCGCCTGGGCATGACCGAGCAGGTCTTCGCGCACGATGACCACGGTCAGGCCGGACGGGCCGATATTCTTCTGCGCACCGGCGTAGATCAGGCCGAATTTGGATACGTCCACCTCGCGCGACAGGAAGTCGGACGACATGTCGCACACCAGCGGGGTATCGCCCACTTCCGGCACGAACGGGCACTGCAGGCCGCCGATGGTCTCGTTGGAGGTGTAGTGGAAGTAGGCGGCATCCGGCGTGCGCTGCCAGCTGGCGACGTCCGGCACCACGGCGTAGTTGCTGTCGCTGCTGCTGGCCACCACGTTGACGCCGGTGTAGCGGCGCGCTTCCTTGACCGCCAGCTTCGACCAGTGGCCGGTATCCAGCACGTCGATATGGCCGTCCACCGGCGCCAGGTTCAGCGGCACCATGGAGAATTGCTGCGAGGCACCGCCTTGCAGGAACAGCACCTTGTAACCGGCCGGGATCGCCATCAATGCGCGCAGATCCTGCTCGGCATCGTGGATGATCTCCATGAACTCCTTGCCGCGATGGCTCATTTCCATCACGCACATGCCGGAGCCGTGCCAGTCCAGCATTTCCGCCTGGGCGGTTGCCAGCACTTCGTGGGGCAATACGGCAGGACCGGCTGAGAAGTTGTACACCTTGGCCATGACTATCCTCTATTTCTCGTCAAAATCAGGAAGGAGTGCTGAGCAGGAAGTGCGCACGGGCGACAGCGACCGGCTTGCGGCGGTCTTCCTGCCAGGCCTCGATCAGCACGTGCGCTACGCGCTTGCCCTGCTTGGTGATTTCGCACTGCGCATACAGCGTGGTGGCCTTGCCGGAGCGCAGGTAATCCAGCGAGAAGTCCACGATCTTAGGCGCTTCCAGCGACTCGCGGTTCCACATCAGGTGCAGCAAGGCCGCATTTTCCAGAAAGCCGCCGATCAGGCCGCCATGCAGCGCCGGCAGCGTGGTGTTGCCGACATTGCGCTCGGCGAACGGCAGCGAGAACAGCAGCTCGCCGTTCTCGTCTTCGCCGCACGCCACGCCCATCAGCCGGGCGTACGGCACCGCGGCGATGATGTCGGCGAAGCGTTTTTCGTCGCGCAGCGCGAGGAAGGTTTCCATGAACTGACTCATGCCGCACCCTCCACCAACATCGGTTTCGGGTTGGAGTCGCGCATGAAGGTGGCGACGCCATGGGCGATCGGGTCATCCGGGCTGTCGTGGTAGCACACGGCACGGGTGAACGCGATCTGGCTGGCCAGCCGGTAGCACTCGGCGGTGCAGTAGATAGCCTTGCCAGGCGTGGCCGCCTTCAGGTAGTCGATGCGCAGGTCCAGCGTGGCAATGGTTTCCAGCTCAATCATGTGCGCGGTCACCGCGATGGCGCTGGTGGTGTCGACGATGGAGGTGATCACTCCGCCATGCAGCACGCCGCTGGCCGGATTGCCGACCAGATCGTCACGCCAGTCCACCTTCAGCGTCGGCTTGCGGCCAACGCTGCCAAGGTATTGCATGCCCAGCGTCACGCAGTGCGGGAAGGACACGAACAGCGCGCCCGCCGTCGCCAGCAGCTTTTCGTTGGCCGGTGCCGCGTCCGTCATTCTGCCGCGCCCTCGCCCGCCTCAAGGTTGGCCGCAGCCTCGTCGCCCTCTTCCGCGGCGTCGTCTTCGCTTTCGGCAACCTTCACCAGGCAGATCAGCTTCTCGCCGTCGTCCAGATTGATCAGGCGTACACCCTGCGCCGCACGGCCGGTCTCGCGCACCTGGTCGACCTTGGTGCGAATCAGCACGCCGCCGGTGGTGATCAGCATCACGTCGTCGCTGTCTTCCACCAGGCTGGCGGTCACCAGCGCAAGGCCGGTCTTGTCGGTCAGATCCATGGCGATCACGCCCTGGGTGCCGCGACTGGTGTGGCGGAACTCACCGACACGGGTACGCTTGCCGTAGCCGCCATCGCTGGCGGTCAGCACTTGCTGCTCGTCGCTATTGGCCACCAGCAGCGAAATCACCTGCTGGCCTTCGCCCAGCGCCATGCCGCGCACGCCGGTGGCGTTACGACCCATGGCACGCACGCCGCTTTCGTCGAAGCGCACCGCCTTGCCGGCATTGGAGAACAGCATGATCTGGTCGTTGCCGCTGGTCAGCGCCACGCCGACCAGCTTGTCGCCCTCATCCAGCTTGACGGCGATAATGCCGGCGCTGCGCGGGCGCGAGAACGCTTCCAGCGGCGTCTTCTTCACGGTGCCGTTGGCGGTACACATGAACACGAACGGGCCCTTGACCTTGTCGCTGACTTCGATGTCGTCGTCCAGCTCGACACTGTCGTTGCCGGTAAACGCCTTCACCGGCAGCATGGCGTTGATCTTCTCGCCTTCGGCCAGCGGCAGCACGTTGACAATCGGCTTGCCACGGCTGGTACGACCGCCCTGCGGCATGTCGTAGACCTTGATCCAGTAGCAACGACCAAACGAGGAGTAGCACAGCACGTAGTCGTGGGTATTGGCCACGAACAGCGTGTTGATGAAGTCGTCGTCCTTGGTCGCCGCCGCCTGCTTGCCGCGGCCGCCACGGCGCTGCGACTGGTAGTCGTCGACCGGCTGCGCCTTGAGGTAGCCGGTGTGCGACAGGGTCACCACCATTTCCTGCGGCGTGATCAGGTCTTCGATATTGATGTCGCCGCCGAACGGTTCGATCTCGGAGCGGCGTTTGTCGCCGTACTGCAGCTTCACTGCGGTCAGCTCGTCATGGATGATCTGGTTGATGCGTTCCGGACGCGCCAGGATGTCGATCAGGTCCAGGATGGTGTCCATGATCTCGCGGTATTCTCCGACGATCTTGTCCTGTTCCAGCCCGGTCAGGCGCTGCAGGCGCAGGTCCAGAATCGCCTGGGCCTGCACTTCGGACAGGCGGTAGCCGTCGGCGTGCAGGCCGTACTCGGCCGCCAGGCCATCCGGGCGGGCGTAGCTCTGGTCGACGCGCGACAGCATGCCTTCCACCAGCTCCGAGCGCCAGGCGCGCCCCATCAGTGCCGCCTTGGCCTGCGGCGGCGCTTCGGAAGCCTTGATCAGCGCGATGATCTCGTCGACGTTGGACAGTGCCACCGCCAGGCCTTCGAGGATGTGGCCGCGCTCGCGGGCCTTGCGCAGTTCGAAAATGGTACGGCGAGTCACCACTTCGCGGCGGTGACGCAGGAATTCGTCGATGATCTGCTTCAGGTTCAGCAGGCGCGGCTGGCCGTCGACCAGTGCCACCATGTTGATACCGAAGCTGTCCTGCAGCTGGGTCAGCTTGTACAGGTGGTTGAGCACCACTTCCGGCATTTCGCCGCGCTTGAGCTCGATCACCACGCGCATGCCGGACTTGTCCGACTCGTCGCGCAGGTCGGAAATGCCCTCGATCAGCTTCTCGCGCACCAGCTCGCTGATGCGTTCCAGCAGCCGCGACTTGTTTACCTGGTACGGAATCTCGTCGACGATGATCGCCTGGCGATCACCCTTGCCGATGTCCTCGAAGTGGACACGGGCGCGCATGATGGCGCGACCGCGACCGGTGCGGTACGCCTCCTTGATGCCGGCGGTACCGTAGATGATGCCGGCGGTCGGGAAGTCCGGCGCCGGGATGATGTCGATCAGCTCGTCGATGGTCAGCTCGCTGTTGTCCAGCAAGGCGAGGCAGGCATCGACCACTTCGTTCAGGTTGTGCGGCGGAATATTGGTGGCCATGCCCACCGCGATACCGGAGCTGCCGTTGATCAGCAGGTTCGGAATGCGCGTCGGCATGATCAGCGGCTCTTGCTCGGAGCCGTCGTAGTTGGGGCCGAAGTCGACGGTTTCCTTGTCGAGGTCGGCCAGCAGTTCGTGCGCGATGCGCGCCATGCGGATTTCGGTGTATCGCATCGCGGCGGCGTTGTCGCCGTCGATGGAGCCGAAGTTGCCCTGACCGTCCACCAGCGGATAGCGCAGGCTGAAATTCTGCGCCAGGCGCACGATGGTGTCGTACACCGCTGTATCACCGTGCGGGTGATACTTACCGATCACGTCGCCGACAATACGCGCCGATTTCTTGTAGGCACGGTTCCAGTCGTTGGAAAGCTCATGCATGGCGTACAGCACCCGGCGATGCACGGGCTTGAGGCCATCTCGGACATCAGGAAGGGCGCGGCCGACGATCACGCTCATCGCGTAATCGAGATAGGAACGGCGCATCTCCTCTTCCAGGCTAATCGGGAGTGTTTCCTTGGCAAAAAGCTGGTCGGTCATGGAAATCCGTAATCATGGCAAAATATTCGATATTCTAACACGAAATGACACCAAGACGCCCGCCAGACAAGCAAAAAGGCCGCTGTCGCGGCCTTTTTGCCAAGCACCCGGCATCGCTCAGCGCGCGCCGATCTGCAGCTTTTTCTCCAGACGGGAAATCCCCCACGCCATCAACATCGTCAATGCCAGATAGATGAAGGAAATGGTCAGGTACGGCTCCCAGTAGCGCGAGTACACGCCGGCCACGGTCCGCGCGGCGAAGGCCAGTTCGGCCAGGCCGATCGCCGACACCAGCGAGCTGTCTTTCAGCAGCATGATCGCCTCGTTGCCCAGCGGCGGCAGCATGCGGCGGAAGGCCTGCGGCACGATCACGAACTTCATGGTCTGGCCGTAGGAGAGTCCCAGCGAACGCGCGGCCTCCATCTGCCCCTTGTCGATGGACTGGATGCCGGCACGGAAGATCTCGGTAATGTAGGCACCGGCGTTCAGCGTCAGCGCCAGCAGGCCGGAAATGAAGGCACCGTAATTCTGGCGGATGTCGCGGGCGATATCACCGTTGATCACCAGGCCGTCCACCGGATGGATCAGCAGCGGCATCAGCGCAAAGTGCACCAGCAGGATTTGTACGAACAAGGGCGTGCCGCGAAAAAAGGTCACGTAGGCGCCAGCCGGCATGCGCACCAGGTAGCGCACCAGATAACGGCTCAGACCGTGCGGCGCATCCGCCAGCCGCGCCATGCCCATGAACAGGCCGATCAGGGTGCCGAACACCACCGCCACCAGCGTAATGATGATCGTCATTTGCACGCCTTCCACGAACAGTGGTGCGTAGTCGGCGATCATTCCCCAGCGAAAATCCATATTGCTTCCCCCTGCAAAAAAACCGGGCCGGCTCGAGGCGGGCCCGGTTCTTCATGCAGCTAATTGATTACTTGGTGCCAAAATACTTGTTGAAGATCTGGTCGTAGGTGCCGTCAGCCTTGATCGCCTTGATACCGGCATTGACCTTGTCCAGCAGCTCCTGATTGCCCTTCTTCACCGCAAAGCCATAATACTCCGGCGCGAAGCTCTGCAGGTCTTCCACCGTGGTCATGCCGTGCTGCGGGTTGTTCTTCACGTAGTTGATCACCACGCCGTTGTCACCCACCGCCGCGTCAACACCACCGGTTTCCAGCTCTTTCAGTGCCAGCGGCATGCTCTCGAAACGCTTGATGCTGGAGCTGGTCTTGCCCAGCAGCTTCTGCACCACTTCGTCGCCGGTGGTGCCGGTCTGTACCGCCACCTTCTTGTTCTTCAGGTCCTGGAAGGTCTTCACGTCGGTGACGCCCTTGCCGACCGCGATCAGCTGGCGTGCCTCAAAGTATGGCTCGGAGAAATCCATGCTCTGCTTGCGCTCGTCGGTGATGGTGATCGCCGACGACAGGATGTCGCGGTCGCCCTGCCCCAGGGTGGCGAACATGCCTTCCCACGGCGTATTGACGAACTTGACCTTGAAACCGCCCTTATCCGCCACCGCGCTCAACACCTCGATGTCGAAGCCAACGATCTGGCTCTGGTCGTTCTGGAACTCGAATGGTGCATAGCTGGCGTCGGTGCCCACCACGTACTCGGCCACCTGCGCCACCGCCGGCGCCGCATCACTGGCTGCCGATGCCGCCGGTTCTTCCGCCTTCTTGCCGCAACCTGCCACGGCAAAAACCGACAACAACATCCCCGCCAGCAGCGTTCTTCTCGTGTTCTTCATACTTGTAATCTCCGTCGATTCTCGTATTGACCGTTCGTGCCCGAAACGGCGCGCGTGCTAATATAACAAGCCCGTTACGGTGCCACAACGCACCGCAGCCGGATATTTATACCTACATTATTTAGCCAACGACATTACCGACCATGCCATTGTCCCGTTTTTGCGCTGCAGCACTTGGCGCCCTCATTCTGAGCTGCGCCGGCAACAGCTTCGCCACCGGTGAAGACGCCCCGCTGCCGGGCGACTTCCAGCCGCTACGCCAAAGCAAAGCCGCCAGCAAGGCCGCACCCGCCAGCGGCGGCAGTAATAAAGCAAATGACGTACCAGCGCGCAATATTCAGCCCGCAACAGCGACCGCCACCCAAGATAAAACCAGCAGCCCGCGACAACAGCCGCGCCACGAGCAGGCGGAAACGCGCCGCAGCAAGCGCAGCCATAGCCAGCCGGCCGCCCGGAAATCGTCTCGCCAGCTGAAGCAGGCGGCCACGACGCAACGCGCCGGCAAGGCACGCCAGCAGCTGCGCAACGGTAAGCAGAGCGTGCGCGGCAACAAGGCGGCGCGTGTCGGCAAAAAAGCCGCAGTTCGCCAGCGCGCGGTGGGCAAGCGCGTCAAAAATGGCAGAGTGATCAGTAGCCGCAAGGCCGGCGCCGGCCAGCGCAGCCTCGCCGCCCGCAAGCGCCAGAAGGCGACAGCGAACACCGCCAAGCGCAGCACCCACGCAAAGACCACGGCCAAGGCCAGCCGTACCGGCAGCAAGCAAACCCTCAAGCAGCGCAAGGCACGCAAAGCCGCGCTGAACGCCAGCGGCAAGCGCAGCAGCGTCACCCAAGCCAAGCGCAAGACCAGCGCCAAGGCCCGCCGCCACCCGCAGCCGCGGCGCCAGGCACACTAAGCCGCGCGTCCGGCAACGCCAAATAAACGGCCCGCCAACAGGCGGGCCGTTTTCATGTCATTTGGCCATTCCAGCTTGCCGCCCCGCCCCGACCGCAGCACGCCGCGCGCTCAACGCACCTGCTGCACGAAGTCGCCGAACGCCGCCACCAGCCGGTCGACATCGGCCGCGGTGGTGTCCGGGCACACCAGGATCATATTGTGGAACGGGGTGATCAGCAGGCCGCGGTTGAGCAGGAACAGGTGCACGATATGCTCCAGCTCGCTGTCCAGTATTTTGTCGGCCTCGCTGCCGTTGACGGGCGGCGTGGCGGTGAACTGGAACTCGGTGCGCGCGCCGATCTGCGTCACGCACCACGGCAGCTCATGCTGTGCGATGACGCCACGCAACCCTGCGGCCAACCTTTCCGCCAGCCCGAACATGTACTGGTAGGCGCTGTCGGTCATCACCTCGGCCAGATTGGCGCGCATTGCCGCCATCGCCAGCAGGTTGGCGGTGAGCGTGGTGCCGATGCCGCTGTGCCCCGGTGGCGCATTGCGCTTGGCTTCTTCGGCGCGACGCGCGGTCTCGGCACTGAAACCGTACACCGCGCACGGCACGCCGCCAGCCACCGGCTTGCCGACTACCAGCAGATCCGGCTGCAGGCCGTGCGCGCGCGTGTAGCCACCGGGGCCGCTGCTGATGGTGTGGGTTTCGTCGATCAGCAGCAGCGTGCCGTAGCGCTGGCACAGCGCCTGTGCCGCCTGCCAGAAGCCCGGCTGCGGCAGCACCATGCCGATATTGGTCATCGCCGGCTCGGCCAGCAGGCAGGCCACCTCGCCGTCCTGCAGCGCGGCTTCCAGCGCCGCCAGATCGTTGAATTCCACGCTGCGGGTATGCCGGGTGATGTCGTATACCTGCCCCAGCAGGCTGTCGCGGGTTTGCGGCTGGCCGTCCACCAGATCGACGAACACGTCGTCCACCGTGCCGTGGTAGCAGCCATTAAAGATCAGCACCTGGCTGCGATGGGTGATCGCCCGCGCCCAGCGGATGGCAAAGCGGTTGGCGTCCGACGCCGACAGCGCAAACTGCCAGTACGGCAGGCCGAAGCGGCGCGCCAGCTCCTGCGCCACCCACACACCGTCTTCGCTGGGCAGCATGGCGGTGTAGCCACGCTGCGCCTGACGGGCGATGGCGTCGGCCACCAGCTTGGGGCTGTGGCCGAACATGGCGCCGGTGTCGCCGAGGCAGAAGTCCACGTAATCGTGGCCGTCCACGTCCTGGAAGCGCGCGCCCTGCGCCGCCGCCACGTACAGCGAGAACGGCGTCGACCAGTCGTTCATCCAGTGCAGCGGCACGCCGAACAGCAGATGGCCGGCGGCTTGCGATGACAGCTCGCGCGAACGCGGCATGCGCCCGATGAAAGCATTGCGCTCGGCGACCTGCAGCGCCTGCGCCTTGTCCCAGTTGATGCCATGACGAGTGGCCATGGGGTCTCCTTCGTAGTGTCTTTATTGGCTTGCGGCCAACGTTGGCCGCAAGCCGTGAATTCATCCTGTGCCGTGCGGAGCAGCGGTTTACGCTCTCGCGAGCCAGCGCGAGACGCGGCAAAGACTGAGGGCGGTGGCGCTGAGCCGTCGCCAATGCGCCCGCCCATCTCACCTGGCGCCGCCGCGCCGCAGATCGTCAGCAAGCGCTTACACGTGCAGCTGCAGGTGCTCGCGTTCCCAGGCGGTAATGGCGCGGTTAAAGGTCTCGAACTCCTTCTCCTTCACCGCGCAGAACGCCTGCACGAACTCCTCGCCCAGAATCGCCGCCAGCTCCGGGCAGTCCTGCATCAGCTCCACCGCGTCTTCCAGGCTGCGCGGCAGTTCGTAGTCCAGGTTGTAGGCGCTGTCGTTCATCGGCGCCGACGGTTCGATCCGGTTCACCATGCCCAGGTAGCCACAAGCCAGCGTCGCCGCCATCGCCAGATACGGATTCACATCGACGCCGGGCACGCGGTTTTCCACCCGCCGCGCCACCGCGCCGGACGGTGGAATACGGATGCCGCAGGTGCGGTTGTCGTAGCCCCAGCGCACATTGATCGGCGCCGCAGTGTGGCGACTGAGGCGGCGGTAGCTGTTCACGTACGGCGCGAACATCGGCATCGCCCGCGGCAGGTAGCGCTGCATGCCGCCGATGTGGTGGAAGAACAGCTCGCTGGCGCTGCCATCGGCATTCGAGAAGATGTTGTCGCCGCTGTCGCAGTCCACGATGCTCTGGTGGATGTGCATCGCGCTGCCCGGCTCGCCCTCCATCGGCTTGGCCATGAAGGTGGCGAAGATATTGTGACGGTAGGCGGTTTCGCGCACCGCGCGCTTGAACAGGAACACCTGGTCGGCCAGCGCCATCGCATCGCCGTGGCTGAAGTTGATCTCCATCTGGCAGGCGCCGACCTCATGGATCAGCGTTTCCACCTTCAGCTGCGCCGCCTCGCAGAACGCCGACAGCTCCTGGAAGAAGGGGTCGAAATCGTTGACCGCGTCGATGGAGAACGACTGCCGCCCCACCTCGGAGCGGCCAGCGCGACCGGACGGCGGCCGCAGCGGCTCGTGCGGATTGGTGTTCTGGCGGATCAGGTAAAACTCCATCTCCGGCGCCACCACCGGCCGCCAGCCTCGCGCCTCGTACAGTTGCAGTACCTTGCGCAGCACCGCGCGCGGCGAGATGCCGACCGGGGTGCCGTCGAAATCCTCGCAATCGTGGATCACCACCGCCACCGGCTCGATCGCCCACGGCACCAGGCGGATGGTGGCGGGATCGGGACGGCACACCATGTCCGGATCGTTGGCGCCGGCAAAGCGCTCGAACTCGGCGAATTCGCCGTTGACGGTGATGGTCAGCACCGCCTTCGACATTTTCATGGTGTCTTCGGCCAGAAACAGCCCCTTGGGCACGATCTTGCCGCGTGCCATGCCGGTCATGTCCGGTATCACGCACTCCACTTCATGGATATTGTGCTCGCGTATAAACGCGGCCAGTTGCTCGTTCATCGTCGTTCTCCTGCGGACTGTCTCGATTATTTGTAGCCTGTCGCCCACCGTTGTTGCCCGGTTCGCTCATCGTCGTGACGGCTCGGAACACCGCAGCAAAACGCAGCTCATGCCGTGCATCGTAAATTTGATCAAATACCCATGTCAACATTTGATCAAATATTTGCAATGACCACAAAAATGGCCGCACCCTTGCGGCCAACCTTGCGCCATGCCTGCGTCCACAACATGCGTGACCCGACCACAGGCACACGTCGCCAGCCGGCACCCCAGCAACCGGCGGCCATTACCACCGCGCAGGCCGCCGCACCACCCTGCCCGCGCCCAGACCGTGGCAGGCTTCTGCTATGCTTGCCGCCAATTTATCCTGACTGCGCACCATGAAAACCAGTACCGCCTCCACCCTGCAAGACGAGACCTACGACACGCTGCGCCACTGGCTGATGCTGGGGCGCTGGCTGCCGGGCGAGCGGCTGAAGATCCGCCAGCTGGCCGAGGAGCTGGGCGTCAGCCAGATGCCGGTACGCGCCGCGCTGCAAAGGTTGGCCGCAGAAAAGGCGCTGCTGAACATCCCCAACTGCGGCGTGCAGGTGCCGCAGCTGACCGAGACCCAGTTCGACGACATCCTGGAAAACCGCATCCTGCTGGAAGGCGAAGCCGCCTTCCGCGGCGCACAAAGCTTGGCCGCAACGGAGCGCGAGCAGCTGCTGCAGCTGTGCCGCGCCATGGACAGCGCCATCGCCGCGGACGACATCAAGGGCTATCTCGACGCCAACGAGCTGTTCCACCTGCAGCTGTACCGCGCCAGCGGCTCACCGCTGCTGCTGTCGCTGATCGAGACGGTCTGGCTGCACGTTGGGCCAATCTCCAACCAACTGCATCAGGACCTGGCAGTGTGGAAGACCATGAACGACGCCCACCACGTGCTGCTGGACGCGCTGCAGGCCGGCGACGCCGACGCGGTGCGCCGCGCCATCGAACAGGATTTGCGCACCGCCGGCAGCTACCTGCGCCTCAGCTGCCGCCCCGGCTGATCGTCGCGTTTTGCCGTGGCCGGCGGCGGCGCTTGCGCCAGATCAAGCCGGCCGGCCAGCCCTCCTTGTCGTTTGCGCCAACGGGCACTATACCGGGGGTGAGCAGCCACCTCGGCCGCCCTAAGCATCTGATTATCCAAGGAGAGTACGATGAGCCTGCTTCCTTCCCGCAGCACCCTGTTTGACGACCTGTTCCGCGACTTCAGCGGCCACGGCTTCTTCATCAAGCCCCTGCACGGCGATGCGCTGCCATCGCAGATCAAGCTCGACGTCAAGGAAACCGACACCGGTTTCACCGTGCTGGCCGAGCTGCCCGGCGTGTCCAAGGACGACATCCACGTCGAGATCGAGGGCGCCCAGCTCACCATCAAGGCCGAAGTGAAACAGTTCGACAAGCAAAGCAAGGACGAGCAGAACCTGCGCAGCGAACGCTACTACGGCATGGTGTCGCGCAGCCTGCAGCTGCCGTCCGACCTGGACCGTGACGGCGCCAGCGCCAAGTACGAAAACGGCGTGCTGACACTGACACTGCCGAAGAAACACAGCAGCGGCAACGGCAAACGCCTGATCGTGGAATAGCTAGCTGCTACCCACAGCAAGCCCGGCCCCGGCGGCCGGGCTTTTCTTTTTGGTAACGGATGAAAAGTGGCCAAGGTTGGCCGCAGGTGGTTTACATCAGGTGTGAGCAGTGGGTGACCTGGAGATGGGCAGAGCAGCCATACAGGCTGCGCGTGCAATCACGCCCATAGCAGCCTGCCAAGCTGAGAGAGGGTTGTCTGCTACCGACCCGAAGCCGTCATTCTTCGTAACCACCATGAAGCGGCTGCAATGAAGTCAGAAGCTGCCGATGGATCCTAATCTGTGCTCTTGGGATTCAGTCAGCGGACAACGGATGGGCACTGTCACTCGTCCGGTAGATTGAGGGGTGTTATACGGAACCAGTCATGACAAAATGTTTGAAAAATATGAAGTTGGGGTACGATACAGGCTGCCATTAATATCATTTAAAATACGGACTTTAGGGTCCGTATAAACACTGTTAGAGATACCGCGCACACTTGGAGCAATTGACGATTATGGGAAACAGTGGGGGAGCAGCAGCCAATTCCGGCATTGACTTTCAGCAACGTATCGCGGCCCTAGTAATGGCGCATGTCATCGCTGACGTAAAGGACTTCACTTCTGTGAATCTGGGAGATGTCCTTGACGTAAGGGAAATACGATTTGAGACGACCGATTGCATAGACGACCTGGTTATCGTTTCCGATCAAGGTAGCACCTATATTCAAGCAAAACATTCCCTGAGCCTTTCGGAGAAGTTGGAGTCCGAATACTCATCGGTGCTAAAGCAATTTGTTGCTCAGCATTTAGCTGGCGGCGCGGAATCAGATTCCTATGTACTTGCCACTTCATCTAGAGCATCGCGACGAATTACCAATGAGCTCCGGAAGCTAACAGAAGCAGCTCGCCTCAATGAAGCATCGAGTAATGACAATCCATTAACGCAAGCTGAAATGAATGTTATTGAGAAGACCAAGGCTTTGCTGCAAAAACATTTTTTCGAAAAGACTGGCGCAGCAATGCCAGATAGCGAGTTCAGAAAACTCTTCAAGAGAATTCGCATAGCTCAACTTGATATTGAAGATGGTGCTCCCTTAGAGGCGGCCGTGCTGACTTTGTTGTCAGGAAAATCGAATGTATCCCCATCGCTACTGTGGGGAAGCCTGATTGCACTTTGCTTGTCTTTGGCTAAAGACCGACTTTCCATCGACAAAGCCGCCCTGATCCAAAGAGTCGGGCGGTTTATAGGCCCCCATAGTCTCAAGGTAACAACCGAGGCAGCTAGAGAGTATTTCGGCCTTCAATTCAAGGGAATGTTTTCTGCTGGGCGTGAAATGCTTCTTGTTAAGTCCCCCTTTCCCGACGCTGATTATTTGATCGTTGAGTTATTTCGCTTTAAAGACGATGGACGAAAACGTGTCAGGTTTTTCGATGGCAAGGTCGAACTTCTAAACGGGGAAACTTGGGATGTCATACATCGTGCCTCGACATATGTCGGAATCGAACGCTTTATCGAGGAACACGTAGAGCGGTTCGCTGAGGCACAAATAGCGGTTCTCCCAATTAACTCAGAGACCAACCCCGAAGATGAATCCTATGTCAGGGTACATGCAGAATATTCCGCTCGACTGGCTGAGTCTTTGGAAGATCCGCTTAAATGCCTTCACTGTGGAGACCCTGTTTCCGAGGACTCTTCCCCTGCTATTGAGATTGAAGAAGAGGGTATGGAGCATGCAGTGGGCATTGTGCATAGAAAGTGTATGCGAACCACCGACCGGGCCTTAGGCTTAATAACACACGATCTGTTTCGTGAAAATAAGCTTCTCAAGAACTTCGACTATATCCAGTGGTTTCTTCACGCTCCTCGTGGCCAAGGTCTTTTTTCCGCAACAGCTAATATTGGTAATCGCATTAGCTCGGTAGCATGGAAGCCGGACTACAACCGAATCTCTAAAGGTTCATGGTGCGTAAAAATCATGCTTGAAGATGGAAGTGCAAGGTATGTTCATGAACGTGGAAAGGTCGTTAGGTATGCTGAAGTTGAGGCTCACGAAATTGCAGACCACTTCAACGTTCAATTCGACGAAGCAAGAAACAAGAAAAATCCATGGTGCTATACATCAGAGCGAGAGGGGTTTGGAACTTACTCTACCGCCATCCAAGTAATGACGGCCGATGAAACATGCATTATGTGCAGTAATGCGACGGCCGTACGTTACACACAGGCTATAGAAAATACGTACTCGTCTTCCGAGAACTTCTATGCACCTCTTGTAATTCTGCTGGAAGAGGAGTCTGGACTCCCGATTTCAGTTTTTGGTGCGATATTCCTTGTCACCAACCCGCTTCGACTGGAAAGATTTATTGATAACTGGAGGAAGGCAGGAATTGAATTACCTACTTTTGTCGCTTCTATAGTCGAGTCTGACGACGAATTCGATAAGTTCGTGCGAAAAATAAAGGATGAGGGGGAAGGTGTCATCGTTGACCCGATGCTGAACATGTCAGGAGAACTTATCAGCGGGTTTGTCATTGAAAACTATTACGAGCTCGTCAAACATGGCTCAACGGATCTCTAACTTTTCATTCCACCGGACCTGCGCGAAAAGCCGAGCAAGCCGGTGAATTCATTTGTCAATGTCAGCTAGCTGAATTGCTGCGGTCGTTCATCCTTTCTCTTTGCGGCGCCCACGGACGGCTGGAACTGGCCGACAGCAACCATGCTAGTACATAGGCATGGCCAGCTGCTTTGCCCCCCTCACCACCAGCCACCCGAAACACCCCCGCCTTCACCCCACCCCCGTTAAGCGCGCTGTCGCACAGACTCGGCCCCGCGATGGGCGCACGGTTGCCACAGCGGATGGGGCTGCGCATACGAAACCCGTCCTGCGATAGCAACGTATGATCAGGAGATGGTAATGAACTATGAAGAGCGCGATACCTACGGCATTTACAAGAACAAAGTGAGCGGCGAGCTCAATAATCCGCAAGGCCCCGGCCCGCAGCTGATGGGCGCCGACACCCTGTCCGGCAACGACGTATTCAACAAGAACGGCGATGACCTTGGCGACATCAAGGAAATCATGCTCGACATGCGCAGCGGCCGCGTCTGCTACGCGGTGCTGGCCTTTGGCGGCTTTCTGGGTATGGGCGAGAAGCTGTTCGCCGTGCCATGGAGTGCGCTGACCCTCGACACCGAGAACAAGCGCTTCGTGCTGGACGTCGCCAAGGATCGTCTGGACCAAGCCCCCGGCTTTGACAAGGACAACTGGCCGGACATGGCGGACGCCGCCTGGGCCAAGAAAATCGACGCCTACTACGGCACCTCGGCCGCCCTCAGCGAGCCTTACGTTTGATTCACCCCACCGCCGGCTGCGTCATGGCCTCTCCCGCCGGCACCGGCAAGCAACAAGGTTGGCCGCAAGCAGGTTCCCGCTTGCGGCCAACTTTTTCACGCTTGATGCGGCTACACCGGCAGGCGGCTGCCGGCCTTCACCTCGCGCAGTGCCAGGCTGGAGTGGATGGACGCCACTCCCGGCATCTGACGCAGCACGTTTTCGACAAAATCGCTGTAGGCGTCCAGCGACGTGGCCACTACCTGCAGCAGGTAGTCGGCGTCGCCGGTGATTTTGTGACAGGACAGCACCTGTGGCTGCGCGCACATCGCCGCCTCGAACGCGTTCGGCTCGTTGCCGCCGTGCGCACTGAAGCGGATCTGCACGAAAGCCAGCACGTCCAGCCCCAGCTTGCGGCGGTCGAGATTGGCCTGGTAGTCCTTGATATAGCCGTCGTCTTCCAGCCGCTTCAGCCGCCGCCAGCACGGCGTCACGCTCAGCGACAGCTGCTCCGCCAGCCGGGGATTGGACAGCGTGCCGTCCTGCTGCAACAGGCGCAGAATAGTCCGGTCTGCGGCATCTAGTTCGCTTTTTGGTTTGTTCGTACTCATTTTTGCCACTGAGAGAGTCTGTTCTTATCGCAGGATAGCGAATGGCGGGCGCTTAAAGCAAAGTAAATCCCGAGCCGCCGCCACATACTGATTGCCGTCACCTTCCTCTGTACGGCACCACGTCATGCTTACCATCTACAGCAATGCCCATCGTCTGCACCACGCCACCGAACTCAAGGACGGCGTCCTGAAGCCCTGTTTCGAGATGCCGAGCCGCGCCGACACCATTCTGGCGCGGGTGCAGGCCGTTGGCCTCGGCGAAGTCATCGCGCCGCGCGAATTCGGCAGCGCCAGCTATGCCCGCGTGCACAGCGAGCGCTATGTGCGTTTTCTGGAGCAGGCCTGGAGCGAATGGCAGGCGCTGGGTCGTCAGCACGACGCACTGCCGCTGATCTGGCCGGTGCGCGATCTGCGCAGCGATATCGAGCCGCAGCATATCGACGGCAAGCTGGGCTTTTACGCGATGGACGCCGGTGTGGCGATTACCGCCGGCACCTGGCAGGCGGTGAAGACCAGCGCCGACCTGGCGCTGACCGGCATGGCGGCGCTGACGCAGGGCGAATACAGCGCCTTTGCGCTGTGCCGCCCGCCCGGCCACCACGCCGCCGCCGAGTACATGGGCGGCTACTGCTATCTGAACAATGCCGCCATCGCCGCGCAGCACGCGCTGGACAACGGCGCCAAACGGGTGGCGGTGCTGGACGTGGACTACCACCACGGCAACGGCACGCAGAGCATCTTCTATGACCGCGCCGACGTGATGTTCACCTCGCTGCACGGCGACCCCACGCACTCCTATCCCTACTTCCTCGGCCACCGCGACGAAACCGGCGCCGGCGCCGGGCTGGGCTTCAATCACAACTACCCGCTACCGCACGGCACCGGCTGGGACGGCTACGGCGCGGCGCTGAGCCACGCCTGCGACGCCATCGCCGCCTACGCCCCGGACGCGGTGGTGATCTCGCTGGGGGTGGACACTTTCAAGGACGACCCGATCAGCCACTTCCGCCTCGAAAGCGAAGACTTCCTCAAGATCGGCCAGACCATCGCCGGCATCGGCCGCCCGACCCTGTTCGTGATGGAAGGCGGTTACATGGTCGACGACATCGGCGTCAACGCGGTGAACGTGCTGCGCGGCTTCGAGGCGGCATAAGTACACCGACCACTTCCCGTAGCCTGGATAAGCCAACGGCGCATCCGGGGCCGGGTCAGGCATGACCTGGACACGTCAACCACTGCCCTCCCCGGATGCGCCTGCAGCTTATCCGGGCCACGGGCCTCGCGCGGCCACCGTAACGACCTGACCTGAAACGAACTGTCTCAAGCGCTGGCGTGGCCGCCAAAGGTCTGTCGCCACTCGCTGGGCGTCACGCCAAAGGCCTTGCGAAAATGCAGCCGCAGCGAGGCCGGCGAGCCGAAACCGGCCTGCTGCGCGATGCTTTCCACCGGCAAGGCGCTGGTTTCCAGCAGCCGCTGGGTCAAGGCCAGCCGCTGCGCCAGCAGCCAGCCCTGCACTGTGCTGCCGGTCAGCAGGCGGAAATGGCGGGTGAAGGTACGCCGGCTCAGCAGCGCGCGCTGCGCCAGGCTGTCCAGACTGTGTGGCTGGTCGAGGTTGGCCCGCACCCAGTCCAGCAGGCCGGACAGCCGCCCGTCGCGCGCGCTGGCCGGCAGCGGCTGCTCGATGTATTGCGCCTGCCCGCCCTGCCGGTGCGGCGGCGTCACCAACCGTCTGGCCACGCTGTTGGCCGCCTCGGCGCCGCTGAGCTGACGCAGCAGATGCAGGCAGCAATCCAGCCCGGCAGCCGTGCCGGCCGAGGTCAGCAGCGGGCCATCGTCCAGGTACAGCACATCGGCGTCCACCGTCACCCCCGGGAAGCGGCGGGCAAAATCCTCGGCATAGGCCCAGTGCGTGGTGGCGCGGCGGCCATCCAGCAACCCGGCCTGCGCCAGCACATACGCCCCCAGGCACAGCCCGACGATGCGCGCGCCACGCGCATGGGCCGCCTGCAATGCGGCCAACAGCGGTGCCGGCGCGGTTTCTGCCGGGTCGCGCCAGCTGGGCACGATCACCACTTCGGCCTGCTGCAACGCCTCCAGCCCGGCCGGCAGCGTCAGGCCAAAGCCGGCGGAGGTCGTCAGCGGCCCCGTTTCGGCGGCGCACACCTGCAGCCGGTAGGCCGGCGCCTGCAGCTGATTCTCGCCGAACACCACGCACGGCACCGACAGGTGAAACGGACTGATGTGGTCGAAGGCCACCACGGCAACGCAAATCTCGGACATGGGCTTTGCCTCCCGCTTGCAATGGCCCGATCTTAACGCAAATTGTCATTCGGGTCACTCGTGATGCTGCGCGTGCCACGGCACACTGCCTCATCGCCAGCCAACATGAGGAGAGCAGGATGAGCACCCCGAAACGCGCATTGATCGTCATCGACGTACAGAACGAATATTTCACCGGCAAGCTGGGTATCAGCTACCCGGACCCGGCCATCACCCTGCCCAACGTTGGCCGCGCCATGGATGCGGCGAGCGCCGCCGGCATTCCGGTGGTGGTGGTACAGCACATCACCCCGCCGGGCGCACCGATCTTCGCCGAAGGCAGCCACGGCGCCGCACTGCATCCCAGCATTGCCGAGCGCCCGCGCGACCACCTGATCAGCAAGCAGCTGGCCAGCTGCTTTACCGGCACCGATCTCGCCGACTGGCTGCGCTCGCGCGACATCGACACCCTGAGCATCGTCGGCTACATGACCCACAACTGCGACGCTTCCACCGCACTGCACGCCAGCCACGACGGCTGGCAGGTGGAGCTGCTGAGTGATGCCAGCGGCTCGCTGCCCTACCGCAACCGCGCCGGTAGCGCCAGCGCCGAGGAGATTCACCGCGTGTTCACCGTGGTGATGCAGACCGGCTTTGCCGCAGTAGCCAGCACCGACGACTGGATCGCCGCGGTACAGGCCGGCCAGCCGCTGGCCGCCACCGAGGGCGTACTGGGCTCGCATCTGCAGGCGGTGCCGCAGTAAGCCGCGGCCAACGTTGGCCGCAAAAAAAACCGCCACATTGGCGGTTTTTTCATGCGACACCGTAACCCGGATAAGCGCAGCGCATCCAGGGAATGGTTGTTTACCTATCCCCCGGATGCGCCGTTGGCTTATCCGGGCTACTGCATTTACTGGCAGCCGTCCGGCGTGCACAGCGGTGCCTCGGCCACGCCAAGGTTGGCCGCACCAGCCAGCAAACCTTGCAGATAGCCGGCAAACGCGTCCGGCTTGCCCAGATACGGCGACAGCTCCAGCCGCTGCAGCTGGCCATTCAGTTCCAGCAGCAGCGAGGGGAAGCCGCGCAGGCCGTGTGTGGCCATGTCGCGGTGGCTGCGGCCAACGTGGGCGGCGAACTCGCCCTGCTGGCGCGGGTATTCGGCGGCGAAGGCGGCGCCATCCAGCCCCAGCTCGATAGCCACTTGCTGCAGCACCGGCAGATCGGCGATGCGCTGTCCATCCACGTAGTGCGCTTGTTGCAGGCGGTGCAGCATGGTCAGCCCGTCCACCCCCAGCGTCTGCGCTGCGAGAATGGCCAGCGTCGGCGGCGTGCTGTCGAACACCGCAGTGTTGTCCAGCAGCAGGCCGTTGAAGTAGCCATCGCCAAACGGCTGGCCGGTGAGCTGCTGGATGCGCTGATCGTGCCCCATCACGTACTGGCGCAATTGCGGCGTGACCGGCTGGCGATTGGGGCCACTCATCATCGCCCCGGCGTGCAGCGCGATGGCGAGGCCGGCAACGTTGGCCGCGGCGGCCAGCAGCGGCGCCGCGCCGTAGCACCAGCCGCACAGCGGGTCGTAGTAGTAATGCAGGGTGGCGTTTACCATTTCATTTCACCTTTGTTCACCTTGGCGCCGATGTCCAGCGCCAGCCCCATGCCGGCCTGCGGATAGGCGCGCTGCATGGCGGCGATCAGCTCGGCAGCATTGCCCGCCTTACCCGCCTCGCTGTCAAAACGCTGCAGGTAGTGGCGAGTGTAGTCGATGGCCGTGCTATCCAGCTTGCTGCCGGCCGCCATGTGGCCCGGCACCACGACGGCGGGCTTGAGCGCGGCCATCTCGTCCAGCTGCGCCAGCCAGGCCTGACGCTCGGCCGGCTGCTGGGTGTCGGCGGTCCACACGTGCAGGCCGCTGAACACGGCGACGTTGCCGGCGATGGCGCGCAGCGACGGAATCCACACATACGGACGGTGCGCCAGCACGCCACGGGTGCCGCGCAGCTCGATCTTTTCACCGTCCACGCTCAGGCTGTCTGTTTTCAAGGCACTGGGCACGATGGGCTGCTGCGGTGCATTGACGCCCATCTTCGGCCCCCAGAACGCCAGCTTGCCGGCCAGCTTGGCCTGGATCTTGCCGGCCACCGCCGGAGTGGCCACCACTTGTGCCTGCGGGAACAGCTGCTTCAGCACCTCGGCGCCAAAGTAGTAGTCCGGGTCGGCATTGCTGATCAGGATAGTCTTCAGCGTCTTGCCGCTGTCCAGCACGTTGGCCGCAATGCGGTAGCCGTCGGCGCGGGTGAAGCCGCTGTCGATCACCATCGCCTCGTGCTCGCCGCTGACCACCACGGCATTGGCGTGGAAACTGCCTTCGCCGGCGTTGTACACCTTCAGCTGCAAGGGCTGGGCGGCGTGGGCGGCGGTAGCGCTCAGGGCAAGAGAGGCGGCGATCAGTGTGGTGCGAAACATGGGGTGTCCTTTCATGGCGGCCAGTGCCGCGGGTTGATGGACGTCACTATAGTTTCTCTATCCGCGCAGATAAACGCGATAATATGCGCATATTTGTTGCATAAATCGAGCAGATAACATGGACAGAGTCACCGCGATGCGGGTATTCGCCGATGTCGCCGCCAGCGGCAGCTTCAGCGCCAGCGCCGAGCGGCTGGAGATGTCACGCGCGATGGTGACCCGCTATGTGGCCGAGATGGAGCAATGGCTGGGTGTGCGGCTGCTGCAACGCACCACCCGGCGCGTGACGCTGACCGACGCCGGCGAGCAGGCGCTGCGTCGCTGCCAGCAGCTGCTGGCACTGGTGGCGGAGGTGGAAGACGAGGTGGCGACCGCGGACGGCAGCTTGCGCGGCCAGCTGCGGCTGACCAGCAGCATGTCCTTCGGCCACGCCCATCTGGCGGCGGCGCTGGCCGAGTTTCTGGCGCAGCATCCGCAGCTGAAGATCGACCTGAACGTCGGCGATGCCACCTTGAACCTGGTGGAAGCGCGCATCGATCTGGCGATCCGCATCAGCAGCGAGCCGGACCCGGCGCTGATCGCGCGGCCGCTGGCGGTATGCGACTCGGTGCTGGTGGCCAGCCCCGGCTATCTGGCGGCCGCCGGCACGCCGCAAACGCCGGCCGAGCTGGCCGGCCACCGCTGCCTGGGGCACAGCAACGTTGGCCGCAGCAGCTGGCGCTTCCAGCGCGGCGAGCAGCGCGAAACCGTCAACGTGGCCACCCGCTTCACCGCCAACGACGCCACCGTGCTGCTGCATGCGGCGCTGGCCGACGGCGGCATCAGCCTGCAGCCGACCTATCTGGCCAACCCCTGGCTGCAGCGCGGCGAGCTGCTGGCGGTACTGCCGGCGTGGCAGCCGCCAGCGATGACCATCTACGCGCTGTACCCGTCGCGCCGCCACCTGTCGCCAGCGGTACGCGCGCTGCTGGATTTTCTGGTGGCGCGCTTCGCCACGCTGCGCTGGTAGCCGCGCGCTGTCGGCGTCACCGCGCTGGCCAGCTTGCCGCGCACTGCATCAAAGTGCACCGCGCGCGGCCATGCGTAATCCAAGCACGCACCGCGCCTAGTTGCCGGCCGCATCGGCGGCGTAGGCGATACCGTTCGGCCCCGCCTGCACCGCGTGGCTGGCGATCACCTGCTGCTGCGCGACATCGATCACCGAGAAACTGGCGGCGCCCATATTGCTGACGAACACATGGCGGCCATCCGCGCTGACCACCACGCCATGCGCGCCGGCGGCGGTGCGCAGCGTGGCCGTCACCTGCCCGCGGCCGGTATCGATCACCGACACCCGCTCGTCCGGCTGCGCCGCGCTGCCCTGATTGGCGACGTACAGCAACTTGCCGTCCGGGGTGGCAAACAGCTGCACCGGCGTATTGCCGACCGCGATCTTGTCCAGCAGCTGCCGCCGCGCCACGTCGATCACGGCGACCTTGTTCTCGCCGCTGAGCGACACATAGCTGTGACGACCGTCGGGCAGGAAGGCCACCTGCACCGGCGCGCGGCCGACCGCGATCTGCGCCACCTCGCGCAGGCTGGCGACATCGATCACCGACACGCTGTTGCCCTTCATGTTGGCGACGTAGATCTGCTGCCCGTCCGGGCTGAGGCGCAGGCCGTGCGGATAGGCGCCGGTTGCGATGCGCGCACGCAGGGTGCGGCTGGCAAGATCGAATACTTGCAACACGTTGTTGGCGGCATCGCTGACAAAGGCCAGCTGGCCGCTGCGGTCGGTAATCACGTGCGCCGGATGGCCGGCCACCGCCAGGCTGAACGCCGGGGCGGCGGTGTCGGCCACATCGAACACCAGCAGGCGGCCGTCGTCGGCGCTGTTGCCATGGTGGCCGGCGTGCACGCTGACGCCCACCACCAGCAGCCGCTTGCCGTCCGGCGTCAGCTGCAGGTTGTGTGGCGCGATGTCGAGCTTAACGTGGCTGGCGGCGCCATCCGCCAGCTGCACCCGGCTGATCGACGCCGCCTGTTCGTTGGCGGTAAACACCGTGCCGCCTGGCGCGGCCAGCGCGCTGCCGCCGACCGTGAGCCACGCCGCCAGCAGGCCGTACTTTAAAATGCGATGCATGATGCACTCCCCTAGAATTGCCGCCGCGCGGCGAGCAGATTAGCCTCGCGCGGCACGGCCATCACCGGACAAAGGTGCCGGCGCCGGATATTGTCAGGCAGGCTATGCCGCGGACAGGCGCGGCGACTTGATCTGGGGCAGGCGATCACGCCACGGCGGAGGGAAGTGTGCCAGGGTTGGCCGCAAGGCGGCGCCAGTCCGCCCGCCACGGGATGGCGCGCGCTGGCCGCCTCCCCGCTCAACCCACTTGCGCCTGGCCGGCGTCGTCCCACGGTTCAAACGGGTCAGCCAGGCCGGCCCAGCTTGGCGCGCCGGCGGCCAGCTCGGCGTCGCTGAGCAGGCAGGCATCGAAGGCCGCCGTCAGCGCCGCCACGTCCATGTCGATGCCGATCAGCACCAGTTCCTGCTGGCGGTCGCCCCACGGCTCCTGCCAGCGGCTGGCGATCAGCGCGCGACTTTCCGCGTCGTCCGGCCAGTCGGCGCGATCGACCGCATCCCACCACAACCCGCCCAGGCCGTGGCGCGACATGGCGCCGGCCTGCGACCAGCTGCCAACCAGCAGCGGCCGCGTCGCCAGCCAGAAGTGGCCCTTGGAGCGCACCACGCCCGGCCACGCTTGCTGCAGCCAGTGGTAGAGGCGCTGCGGATGAAACGGCTGGCGCGCGCGGTAGACAAAGCTGCCGATGCCGTAGGCTTCGGTTTCCGGCACGTGCTCGCCGCGCAGCTCCTGCAGCCAGCCCGGCGCATCGGCCGCGGCGTCAAAATCAAACAGCCCGGTGTCGAGCACGCTGTCTAGCGGCACGCGGCCAAAATGGCTGTTGACGATGTGCGCACGCGGGTTGAGCGTGGCCAGGATGGCTTCCAGACGCAGAATATCTGCCGCCGACATCAGGTCGGTCTTGTTGAGCACGATCACGTCGCAGAACTCCACCTGTTCCACCAGCAGGTCCACCACCGTGCGCTCGTCCTCTTCGCCCGCCGCTTCGCCACGCTGGTGCAGAAAGTCTTGCGAGCCGTAGTCGCGCAGGAAGTTGAAGCCGTCCACCACCGTCACCATGGTGTCCAGCCGCGCGATGTCGGCCAGGCTGGCGCCGTTATCGTCGCGGAAGGTAAAGGTCTCCGCCACCGGCAGCGGCTCGGCAATGCCGGTGGATTCGATCAGCAGGTAGTCGAAACGGCCGGCGGCGGCCAGCTGGCGGATCTCGACCAGCAGGTCCTCGCGCAGCGTGCAGCAGATGCAGCCGTTGCTCATCTCCACCAGTCTTTCCTCGGCGCGACTGAGCGCGGCGCCACCGTCGCGCACCAGCTGCGCGTCGATGTTGACCTCGGACATGTCGTTGACGATCACCGCCACGCGGCGGCCGTCGCGGTTGTGCAGGATGTGGTTGAGCAAGGTGGTCTTGCCGGCGCCGAGAAAGCCGGACAGCACGGTGACGGGCAGGCGATGGTCTGATGGCTGGGGCACAGCATTCCTTTCGTTATAACGTAACAATCAACAAAGTTACGTTATAACACAGCTGTCAAGCCTAAGGCTTCGCGTCACGCGACTGACATCAGTCCGTCACACGCCTGCCACCCGCCGCCGCCACAATGCCGGGATGCACAACCCCGGAGGCGATATGCATACCCATACCCTGGTCAACAAGGCCGTCCACAACAGCCGCAGCACCGGCGCGCGCGCGCTGGGCGACCGGCTGTTCGCGCGCTGGTTCAGCCAGCTGGTCTACGCGCAGATCTGGGAAGACCCGCTGGTCGACATCGACGCGCTGGCGCTGCAGCCCGGTGCGCGGGTGCTGACCATCTCCTCCGGCGGCTGCAATGCGCTGGCCTACCTCGCCTGCGCGCCGCAAGAGGTGCACGCGGTGGACCTCAACGCCAGCCATCTGGCGATGCTGGCGCTGAAGCGCGCCGCGTTCCAGGCCCTGCCGGACTACCCGGCGCTGCTGGCCTTTCTCGGCGGAGCCGACGATGCGGCCAACCTGCAGCGCTACCGCCAGCATCTGGCGCCGCAGCTGCCGCCGGCCGCGCGCCAGTACTGGGAACAAACCGACTGGCGTGGCCGGCCGCGCTACAGCCTGTTCGCGCGCCACGCCTACCGCCACGGCCTGCTGGGGCGCTTCATCGGCGTCGCGCACGGCCTGGGGCGGCTGCTGGGCGGCAACCTGTCGCGGCTGGCCACCGCGGCCAACCTTGACGAGCAGCAGGCGCTGTTCGATCGCCATCTGGCGCCGCTGTTCGACCACCCGCTGCTGCGCTTCCTCGCCCGCCGCCCGGCGATGCTGTACAGCATGGGCATTCCGCCGGCACAGTTCGCCGCGCTGCTGCACGACGCCGACGGCGACCTGCCCGCGCTGTTCCGCGAACGGATGCGCCGCCTGGCCTGCGATTTTCCGCTGGCGGACAACCCGTACGCGCAGCAGGCGTTTGCCCGCCGCTACGATACCGGCCGCCAGAATGCGCTGCCGATGTACCTGCAGCAACAGCACTACGCCGCCATCCGCGAGCACAGCCCGCGCCTGCACAGCCACCACTGCTCGCTGACCGATTTCCTTGTCAACCGCCCGTCGCAGTCGCTGGACGCCTACCTGTTCCTCGACGCGCAGGACTGGATGGACGATGCCCAGCTCAATGCGCTGTGGCGCGAAGTGACCCGCACCGCCGCCCGCGGCGCGCGCGTGGTGTTCCGCACCGGCGGCAGCGCCTCGCCGCTGGAAACACGACTGGCGCCGCAGGTGCGCGCCGCGTGGCGCACCGACCCCGACCACAACCGCGCGCTGCACCGGCGCGACCGCGCCGCCATCTACGGCGGCGTCCACCTCTATATCAAGCAAACATGACCCTACTCGAACCCGCGCTGCTGCTGGACGGCCACGCCAGCTGGCTGAGCCAGGCCCGGCTCAACGGCGGCCAGCACTGGGTGCGCAATGCCGCCTGCGACGTGTGCTGCAGCGACGCCGGCAATCCGCCGATCCCGGTCACCCGCCTGCACACCTTTAGCGCGCAGGACAGCTACGTCGCCAGCGCGCGCTCGGCGTGGCTGCGCTACGCGCAGGACGAAGCGCAGCGCAAGAGCCGCTCGCTGGGCACGCTGGCGCAGGTCGCCGGCCTGCCGCTATCCGGCCTGATTACCGCCGCGCGGCTGGACGAGGCGGCGGTGATCAACAACTGGCTGATCTCCACCAACCTGCACCCGCAGTGGCAGGACAGCGACCTGTCGCTGCTGACCGAGTCGGTGATGGCGCGCCACTGCGACAGCCCGCTGCTGCTGCGCAATGTCAGCGACGCGGTCAACCCTGGCCTCGCGCAAAGGTTGGCCGCACAGGGCTGGACGCTGCTGCCGGCGCGGCAGATCTACACCTGCGATCCGCAAGACCCGGCGGTGTGGCAAAGCCCCAACGTCAAGCGCGACCAGAAGCTGCTGGCACAGCCCGATTTGCAGCTGGGCGGCCCGGACACGCTGACCGCAGACGAGCTGCCGGCGTTGCGGCGCTGCTTTCGCGCGCTGTTCATCGACAAGCACTCGGTACTGAACCCGGATTTCACCGACGAATTCTTCGCGCTGTGCCTCGACAAACGCTTCCTGGAGCTGCACGCGCTGCGGCTGGACGGCCGCATCGTCGGCGTCATCGGCCTGTATCAGCGCTACGGCTGGCTGACCACGCCGCTGCTGGGCTACGACACCACACTACCGCCGGAGCTGGGGCTGTACCGGCGGCTGATGGCGCTGCTGCTGCGCGAGGCACAGGCGCGCCGCCTGCGCCTGCACTACAGCTCCGGTGCCGGCGCCTTCAAGCAGCATCGCGGCGGCGTGCCGGCGCTGGAATACAGCGCGGTGTTCAGCGCCCACCTGCCGGGGCGGCAGCGGCTGGCGCTGAGCACGCTGGCCGGCATCCTGCAGCGCATGGCCGGGCCGATCCTCAGCCGCCACGGCTGAGCATGGTGGTGGCGGTTTGTGACTTTGCTTAGCTGAAATGAGCATTGGCATAACTCATGCCAATGACGTTATGCTGCGCCATTGGCATGACCGTTATGTACAAAGGAACCCACCATGCAATTGCGCACCCTGCTGCCCTTGTCCCTGCTCGCCCTGTCCGCCACCGCACTGGCCAAACCGCTCACCGTCTGCACCGACGCCAGCCCGGAAGGCTTCGACGTGGTGCGCTACAACTCGCTGACCACCACCAACGCCAGCGCCGACGTGCTGTTCAACCGGCTGGTGGAATACGACGCCCGCCAGGGCAAGCTGGTGCCATCACTGGCCACGCGCTGGACGGTGGCGCCGGACGGCCTGTCCATCACTTTCACCCTGCGTGACAAGGTCGCCTTCCACCGCACCGCCTGGTTCAACCCCACCCGCGCGCTGGATGCCGACGACGTGGTGTTCAGCTTCCAGCGCATGCTGGACAGCAACCACCCGTGGTACAAGACCGCGCCCACCGGCTACCCGCACGCCAAATCGTTCCAGCTCGACAAGCTAATCAAGGCCGTGGTGCGCGTCGATGCCCGCACCGTACGCTTTGAGCTGAACCAGCCGGACGCCACCCTGCTGCCGACCCTGTCGATGGGCTTTGCCTCGATCTACTCCGCCGAATACGCGGCGCAACTGGCGCGTGCCGGCACCCCGGAGCTGCTCAACAGCCAGCCGGTCGGCACCGGCCCGTTCCAGCTGCAGGGCTTTGCCAAGGACAGCGCGGTGCGCTATGCGGCCAACCCCGCCTACTTCGGCGGCAAGCCGGCGGCCGAGCGGCTGACCTACGCCATCACCACCGACAGCAATGTGCGCGTGCAAAAACTGAAGGCCGGCGAATGCCAGATCGCCATCGGCCCGAAACCGCAGGACGTGCAGGAAGCCAGCGCCGACAGCCGCCTGCGCGTGCTGACCACCCCGGCGTTCATGACCGGCTTCGTGGCGCTCAACAGCCAGCACAAACCGTTTGACGACAAGCGCGTGCGCCAGGCGGTGAACCTCGCCTTCGACAAGCCCAGCTACCTGAAAGCGGTGTTCGGCGGCAGCGCCATCGCCGCCAGCAACCCGTTCCCGCCGTCCACCTTCGGCTACAACAAGGCGATCAAGGACTACCCGCAGGACATCGTCCGCGCCAAAAAACTGCTGGCCGACGCCGGCCACCCCAACGGTTTCGACACCAGCATCTGGATCCGCCCCACCGGCAGCACGCTGAACCCGAACCCGAAAGCCGGCGCCGAACTGCTGCAGGCGGATCTCGCCAAGATCGGCATCCGCACCGAGATCAAGGTCATCGAATGGGGCGAGCTGATCAAGCGCGGCAAGGCCGGCGAGCACGACCTGCTGTTCATGGGCTGGGCCGGCGACAACGGCGACGCCGACAACTTCCTCACCCCGCAATTCAGCTGCGCCGCGGTGCAATCCGGCACCAACTTCGCCCGCTACTGCGACCCGAAGCTGGACAAGCTGATCACCGACGCCCGCCGCGACGCCAGCCCGAAACTGCGCGCCGCCAACTACGCCCGCGCGCAGCAGATCATCAAGGAACAGGCGCTGTGGCTGCCACTGGCCCACCCGACCGCCGCGGTGATCACCAGCAACAAGGTCAGCGGTTATCAGGTCAGCCCGTTCGGGCGCGTGGATTTCAGCAAGGTGATGCTGAAGTAAGCGTTTTATCCGTTGCCTGAAACGGATGCGGCCAACCTTGGTGACAAGGTTGGCCGCATGACTTTATGGGGCGCCCTTCAAAAGCGGCAGGCCCGTACCTCAGTCGCGCACATACCAGTCGTCACCAGGCATGCTGCCGGTTATCCGGAAACGAGCCGTCTTTGACGGCCGCGACGTATGCCGCGAAAGCAGCGTGCACATCATCAGCCTCGCGCAGGAAGTTCCGCACGAACTTCGCCATGCGCCCAAGATTGAGGCCAAGCATGTCATGCATCACCAACACCTGGCCGGCAGTGCCGTTGCCGGCTCCGATGCCGATGGTGGCACAGGACTTCATCTCACCGGAAATGGTTGCGGCAAGCCGGGCGGGAATCATTTCCAGCACCATCATCGCCGCCCCGGCGGCGTCCAGCGCCGCGGCCTCGGTCCGGATTCGTTCCGCCGCCGCCTCCTCGCGCCCCTGGACACGATAGCCGCCCTGTGCCGACACGGTTTGCGGCGTCAGCCCCAGATGGCCGCAGACCGGAATACCCCGCTCGACCAGAAACGCCACCACATCGGTGGTCCAGCCGCCGCCTTCAAGCTTGACCATCTGCGCACCGGCCTGCATCAGCTGAATGGCGGAGCCAATCGCCTGGTCACGCGAGTGCTGGTAGCTGCCAAAGGGAAGATCGGCAATCAGCAGCGCGCTTCCTTCGGCACGAACAAGCCCCTGGGCGACACACTGGGTGTGATACAGCATGCTCTCCAGCGACACGCCGACGGTACTGCTTCTGCCTTGACACACCATGCCCAGCGAGTCGCCAACCATGATGCAGTCGACCCCGGCAAAATCGGCGGCGGCGGCAAAGGTGGCGTCATAGGCGGTCAGCACCGCGATTTTTTCGCCATTGGCCCGCATGTCGGCGATCTGCCGGGTGGTTACTGGCTTGCGCTTGCGCCCCGCAGCGCCCTGAGGTTGGCCGTAAGGGGGCGTCGCGTGATTCGCACTGTCGGTCTGGCCGCCGAGGGTTGGTCGGGGCATATGGTCTGGCATCTTGAAAGCTCCTTAGCGCATGGCAAACCGTCCGCAGGTCATGCCGTGCAGGTCATGCAGCCTGCCGGCCGCCAAATAAAATAATTGATGCTGAAGCCGCGCAACGGCTGACACGCTGACAGGCACCAGCAGCCCGCTGGCCGGATCAGTCATGAGCACGGACGTTGGCGATGGTGGCCTGCATCAGCGCCACCACTTTGTACGCGGTGCCGCCGTCGGGGTAGGCGCGCACTTCGCCGGTACAGACGGTGAGCAGCTTGCCGGCATTCTGGACCGTGCCGATGGCCACGAAACGCTCACCGAGTGCGGGCCGGAGCAGGTTGATCTTGAATTCGGCAGTGACCACTTCGTACCCCGCTGCCGCCTTGGTCAGCGCGGCATAACCGCACGCGCTATCCACGATGCTGGTGATGGCGCCCGCATGCACATAGCCGTGCTGTTGCGACAGCGCGCGGGAAAAAGGCAGGGCGATGTGGACTTCCCCATCGGCGACATGGGCGAGCGTAGCGCCCAGTGTCGACATCAGGCCCTGATCGCGGAAACTGGCAGCAATTCTTTCGTGGAGATCATTCATGTTGCGGGCACCTTGGCAAGGGTTGGAGGCTGTCATGCAATTTAGCAGCCTTGCACCTGCTTGTATTTGTCATTGGCGGAATACCGGCCGGTCGCCGGCCGTGTCGTGGCGCATTTTTCCCGGCACCAGCTCAGTGCATGAGCTGCTCGGCAAACAGCAGCACAGCGATGACGATCATCGCGGCACCGGACAGGCGGCTGACGAGCAGCGCCGCCCGCGGGCGGGTCTGCAGTACCGCCCCGGCGCCAAAGCCGACCAGCAGATAGACCACGCCGCAACTGACGATGTGAACCAGCCCCAGCGCAACGATCTGCAGCGGCACCGACCACGACGCGCTGCGGTCCGTGAACTGGGGCAGCAAGGCCAGGAACAGCAGGAATACCTTGGGATTCAAACCGCTCACGCAAACGCCTTTCACGGTCCAGCGCGCCCATGAACCGGATTCCGCGATCTCGGCGGCGCTGGGCACGGCGGGATGGCGCAGCATGCCGATGCCAACCCACAGCAGATAGCCGGCGCCGACGACGGTGAGCGCGGTCAGGGTCAGTGGGTGGCCGGCCACCAGTGCGCCCACGCCGGCCGCCACCACCAGTGTCGCCAGCAGGTGGCCGATGAGCAGGCCGGCGACCGCCGGCACCACCACCCGCCCTCGCATGCCGGCGGAGATCGCATACGCCCAGTCCACACCGGGGGTGATGACAAACAGGATCGACACCGCCCAGAAAGCCGCAAAAATGCCATAGCTCATGCTGCGGCTCCCGCACGCCGCCGCCGGGCTGTGGCCCGCAGCTCGATTGCTGCCGGGCTGGCAGACCACGCCAGGCCGGCGATAGCCGGATCCGTCTCCGCCGGCTGCCGCCGACCGCGCTGTGTTTTCATTCCGTACTCCTCCAGAGGCATATCGCCTACCTTCCGCCACCTTGGCGAGGTAGATGTTTCCAAGTTCGTGTTGCTGTTGGAAATAATATTCCCTGGAAGTTAGAATGTGCTCTCAAGTTTTTGTGATGTATCTTCAGTTTTTGGAAAATTTTTCTAAATGGACAAAATTGATTGCAAGATTCTTGCCGAACTCCAGTCCGACGGGCGTCTTTCCGTCACCGAGTTGGCCGACCGCATCGGGCTGAGCGTCTCGCCCTGCCATCGCCGGGTGCGCGCACTGGAGCAATCCGGGGCGATCAAGGGCTACCGTGCCCACCTCGACCCCGCAAACCTGGGCCTGAATTTTTCCGCCCTCGTTTTTGTGACGCTGCGCGACGGGGATCACCACGCAGTGCAGACCTTCGAGGCGTCATTGCTCGCCATTCCGCAGGTTATCCAGGCCCAGCGGCTGTTTGGTGACCCCGACTATCTGCTCCACGTCATGACCCGCGACCTGCCCGCTTTCCAGCAGCTGTACGATGAACGCCTTTCCAGCCTGCCCAGCGTGCAGCGCCTGACCTCCACCCTGGTCATGAAGAATGTCATTCAGGACCGCCCGCTGCCGCTGTGAGCCCTGCGCAGCAGGCCGGGCAATGCGCTCGCATTGTGGCCGTGCGGTCGGAAGCGGCGAAGGCCGCCGGTTGCAAGCGCCTGAAATAGCCTAAAAAAACACGCGGCCAACCTTGTCCAAGGTTGGCCGCGTGTTTGTCTGCGTTTGCCGAGGATGGCGCCCTATTCCCCCATCACCACGCCCTCGCGGCGCGGGTCGGCGCCGCCGAAGTAGCCATCCGCCGTGCGGCCGATGGCCTGCAGGCCGCTGGTCATGTCGGTTTCGCGAACCCCATGGCCATGCGTCTGCAGCCACTGCACGGTGTCGGCCGGGAAGCGTTTGCCCCCCTCTATGGCTGGCACCAGGCCGGACCAGCGTGAAACCCACGTCTGTCACGGACTGCATCAGGTGTATACACAACTTTTGATCTATCGCAGAATGCAGCGCCTGCCAATTGCGTACAGTTGATCAACTTCCGGATTGGCATGGCGGCGCCGCCATCAGGGCAAGTCATTGCCGCTGCATCCACAACCAGCTTACAAGGAGCAATACATTGCAGCGAAATACCCTGCTCGGCCTGGCGCTGGCCGCCTCGTTACTGACACCCGCAGCGCTTGCCGGGCATCTGGAAAAAATAAAAGCGTCGAATGAGCTCAAGGTCTGCATCTGGCCGGATTACTATGGCATTTCCTACCGCAATCCGAAAACACTGCAATTGTCCGGCATCGATATCGACATGGCCAACGCGCTGGGGCAGAACCTTGCGGTCGCCGTCAAATTCGTTGACAGCTCATTTGCCACGCTCATCAGCGATATCGAGCAGGACAAGTGCGATATCGCCATGTTCGCGATCGGCATCACCCCGCAACGCATGGAGAAGCTGCGTTTCACCCGCCCGCACCTGAGTAGCGACATCTACGCCATCACCACCAAAAGCAACCGCCGCATCAAGAATTGGGCCGACATCGACAAACCAGGGATGGTCGTCGCGGTAGCCAAGGGCACGCTGCATGAACCGGTGATGCGTGAAAAACTCAAGCAAGCCACCTTGTTGGTCACCGCCACGCCGCAAGGACGAGAACAGGAAGTCGAGTCCGGCCGCGCAGACGTCTTCATGACCGACTACCCGTTCAGCCGCCGCATGCTGGAAACGACAGACTGGGCACGACTGGTGCCCCCACCGGCCACTTATCACCTGACCCACTACGCATACGCCATGCAGAAAGGTGATGACGCCTGGTACAACCGAGTGACCTCCTTCCTGGACTCAGTCAAGACCGACGGACGCTTACTTGCGGCGATCAAGCGCCACAAACTGGACCCGATTGCCGAACGTTGAGACGGCGCTACTCAAACCTGGATGGTCCTTTGCCCCCCAAACCCACCCCCTCCTATGACAGACGCCGCACTGTCTTCAGTGTGGCGATATCGCTGGTGCTGCTTGCGATTACTGTTGCGACATGTTCCGTGCTGTGGCGCCTGCGCAGCGAAACCCTGAGCCGTCAGTTTGAGCTGGCCAGCCTGACGGCACGCGCTATGGAAGACCACCTCACCCAAAGCCTGACCGTGGTGGAGCGCACGCTCACGCTGGCCGGCAGCGACCACAACGCCAGCCAGCGACTCTCGTTTTATTTGCAGCAGGCACCCTATCTGCGCTCTATCGCCATCAGCGGCCCATCCGGACACATCGTCCTCAGTTCCAATGCGGCCAACCTTGGGCGGCAGGTGGCACGTGACAATTTCATGCCACAAAGCACCGAACCGGTTGCCGTACTGCGCAGCGGGCCGCTTACGGGCGGGCGCGACTTTGCCGATCAGGCGCGCCCCGGAAGCAAGGACAGCCGTGGCATCAGCTTTATCCCGCTGGCACTTGATGCGCAGCAGGAAAACGGTAGCTGGCGCGGTGTCCTCGCCGCGTTGAATACCGACTACTTCCTCAATTTTTACAGTTCGCACATTCCCCCGCCACAGGGAGAGGTAATGCTGTTGCGCTATGACGGCAGTGTTCTTGTCAGGAGCGCCAACAACTTTCCTGGTCCCCTCTACAGCAGCATGCTGCACAGCCGACTCGCCCATAGCGACACCGACCGTTTCGAAGAGATGCTGGCCGACGGCCACCGGACGCTGACCGCCTATCGGGTCTCCAAGTCTTACCCTTTTATCATTGTGGTGCGGCTAGACCGGGAGTTTGCCCTGAGTAGCTGGCAGCATGAGGCCGGTATTGCTGTGCTGGTGGTCAGCCTCTCCCTGTTGCTACTGCTGGGACTGGCGACCGTGTATTACCTGCGATTTGAACGGCTTGAGCGCATCAGGCAGCAGGACGAAGAACAATTGCGCATTGCCGCGGTGGCCTTTGAATCGCAGGAAGGCATTTTCGTGACCGATGCCAACAACAGGATCCTTCGCGTCAACCGCGCCTTTACCCGCATCACCGGTTTCAGTGAACAGGAAGCCGTTGGTCAAACACCGCGCCTGTTGAGCTCGGGCAAGCATCTGGCACCGTTTTACATCAGCATGTGGCAACAACTGCTGGCGAGCGGCTCCTGGTGCGGTGAAGTGTGGAACCGGCGCAAGAACGGCGACATCTACCCCGAATGGCTCACCATTACCGCGGTAAAGAGCGCCGAGGCCACCACCAGCCACTATGTCGCCACCCTGACCGACATCACCCAACGCAAACAGGCCGAGGACGAAATTCGCAATCTGGCCTTCTATGACCCGCTAACCCGGCTACCCAACCGCCGCCTGCTTCTGGAGCGCCTGCAACGGGCACTGGGCAGTGTCGGCCGCCGTAACGAAGGCGCGCTGCTCTTCATTGACCTGGATAATTTCAAGACCCTCAACGATACGCTGGGACACGACATGGGTGACCTGTTGCTACAGGAGGTTGGCCGCAGACTGAGCCACTGCGTCCGGGATGGCGACACCGTGGCACGGCTAGGCGGCGACGAATTCGTGATCCTGCTGCTACGGCTGGGCAAAGACCAGCGAGAAGCCGCCGGCTATGCACAACGTCTGGGTGAACGCTGCCGGCGGGCACTCAACGAAACCTACGACTTGGCCGGCCACCCCTACCACTCCACCCCGAGCATAGGTGTCGCCATGTTTGCCGACGGACAACATAACTGCGACGAACTGATGAAGCGCGCCGACCTGGCGCTTTACAGTGCCAAGGCGGCCGGGCGCAATACCGTGCATTTCTTTGACTTGCAGATGCAGAGCAGCCTGAGCGAACGCACCAGTCTTGAGTCTGGCTTGCGTCAGGCAGTAGCACAGGAGCAGCTACAGCTCCACTTCCAGCCGCAGGTCAACCACCATGGCGCCATCAACGGCGCCGAAGCCTTGTTGCGCTGGCAACACCCGACGCTCGGCATGCTGGCACCGGACAAGTTCATTACCCTGGCCGAAGAAACCGGCCTGATCATTCTCATCGGTTTGTGGGTACTGGAGCAGGCCTGTGATCAGCTGGCTACCTGGAGCAAGCACTCGGCTACCGCTGATCTAACAATGTCGGTCAACATTAGCGCCCGCCAGTTGCACCATCCTGACTTTGCGGAACAGGTGCAATCCATCCTGACGCAAACCGGTGCCAATCCGCACCAGCTGATGCTGGAGATCACCGAAAGCTGCCTGGTAGACGATTTCCAGGCCAGCAATAACAAAATGACGGCCTTGCGCCAGCAGGGCGTCCGCTTCGCACTGGATGACTTCGGCACTGGCTACTCTTCGCTGTCCTACCTGAAACGGTTGCCGCTTGATCAGCTGAAGATCGACAAGTCATTTGTTCATGGCGTCCTGCGCGACCAGAACGATGCCACCATCGTTCGCACCGTGATTAGCCTGGCCAACTCCCTGAACCTGACGGTATTGGCCGAGGGCGTGGAATCTGAAGAGCAACATGCTTTCCTGGCGCAGCATGGCTGCCACTGCTATCAGGGTTATCTGTTCGGCCGCCCGCAACCTATTGAAGCACTGCGGGAAATACTGGCCACCCCGACCACACAAATGAAAACCACGCTTCTGCAAGCCTGAGTCTGCAGTCTTTGTCCGTCACGCGGCACCACTGAAATAGCCGAATATCATCAGCACAATGGGCTGACTGTAGCAAGCAGAACAGGGCATCGGTCACAAGCGCCCAGCGCGCCACTACACCCACCTCGCCCCAGGAGGCGTTAGCCCACCATGACCGACGTAAGCGAACTCAGTAGCGACAACACGGTTTATAAAACCCTTCTGGAGTCGACCCGGGCCATTCCCTGGAAAATCGACTGCGCCACCATGCAATTTGCCTACATTGGCCTGCAAATCGAGCCATTGCCGGGCTGGAGCCAGGCAGCTGGCAGACGACCAAGGACTGGGCGATACGCATCCACCCGGATGATCGCGACTATGTGGTGAATTTCTGCATTTCACAGTCTCAAGCCGAGGTTGACCATGAGGCCGACTACCGAGCGCTGACCAAGGATAACGGCTATGTTTGGATGCGCGATGTCGTGCACGTGGTACGCAACAGGCAGAAAATGCAGCACGCTCGTGACTCCCAACAACAGTCTGAAACCCCTTGCCACCGGTTTCAGACTGTCTCCGTTTTCACGCTGTCTGCCGGCGAGCTGGCGCCGGCAGCCGCCCTACTCCCCCATCACCACGCCTTCGCGGCGCGGGTCGGCGCCGCCGAAGTAGCCGTCCGCCGTGCGGCCGATGGCCTGCAGGCCGCTGGTCATGTCGGTTTCGCGCACTTCATGGCCGTGCGCCTGCAGCCACTGCACGGTGTCGGCCGGGAAGCGTTTTTCTTCCAGCAGCGTCGGTGCGCCGGTGGCGCCGAAGTTGGGCAGGTTGATCGCCTGTTGCGCGTTCAGTCCCCAGTTGAGCATGCCGTACAGCGTCTTGGCGGTGTAGTGGATGATCAGCGCGCCACCGGGGCTGCCGCCGCTGATCAGCAGCTGGCCGCTGGCCTTGTCGAACAACAGCGTCGGGCTCATCGAGCTGCGCGGGCGCTTGCCCGGCTGCACGCGGTTGGCGGTGGGCAGGCCGCTGGCGTCATTGGGGGCGAAGTTGAAATCGGTCAGCTCGTTGTTGAGCAGGAAGCCGCCGGCGCCCTTGCCGGACGGGTTCACCATCTGCCGCGCGCCGAACTGCGCCTCGATGGTGGTGGTCATGCTCAGCGCGTGGCCGTCGGCATCGACGATGCTGATGTGGCTGGTGCCGTATTCCGGCTGCGCCGCGGCGATGCCTAGCGCCAGCGGCATGGCGCCGGGCTGGCCAGGCTGTGCAGTCTTCATGCTGTTGTCGCCGATCAGCTTCGCGCGCGCCGCCAGATAGCCGGGCGCCAGCATGGTGTGCCAGCTGCCGCCGGGCGGCTGCACGAAGTCCGGATCGCCGACGTACTTGGCGCGATCGGCAAACGCCAGTCGTGACGCCTCGGTATACAGGTGCAGCCACTGCGGCGACGGCTGCGGCTTGCCGTCCGCGCCCTGCTGCAACGGCAGGCCGGCGGCCGGCGTGTGGTTGAGGATGCCGAGGATCTGGCCGACGGCGATGGCGCCGCTGCTGGGCGGCGGGAAGCCGCACAGGCGGTAGTCGCGGCTGGCCGCGCGGTAGTCGCTGCACAGCGCCTCGCGCTTCTTCGGCCGGTAGGCGGCAAGATCGGCCAGCGTCAGCTTGCCGGGGTTGGCCGCGTGGCCCTGCACCTTGGCAACGATGGCCTCGGCCACCGCGCCCTGCAATAGCGCCTTGCTGCCGCGCGCGGCGATCTGGCGCAGCACATCGGCGTAGGGTTGGTTGCGTAGCAGATGGCCGACCGGATACGGCTCGCCCTCAGCCTGATAGAAATAGGCGGCGGCCACAGGGTCCTGCTTCAGAAAGGCGTCGGCTTTCAGCAGGGTATGCAGCCGCGGACTGATGGCGAAGCCCTGCTCGGCGAGGCGGATCGCCGGCTGGAACAGCTCGCGCCAAGGCAGCTTGCCCTGTTCGCGGTGCGCCTGTTCCAGCATCGCCACCACGCCGGGCACGCCGACCGAGCGGCCGCCGACCACGGCATCGTTGAACGTCATCGGTTTGCCGTCGGCGCCGAGGAACAGCGTCTCGTCGGCGGCGGCCGGCGCGGTCTCGCGGCCGTCGTAGGCGCTGACCTGTTTGCCGTCGTAGTACAGCAGGAAGGCGCCGCCGCCGATGCCGCTGCTTTGCGGCTCCACCAGCCCCAGCACCATCTGCACTGCGATGGCGGCATCCAGCGCGCTGCCGCCGGCGGCCAGCACCTGACGGCCGGCGTCGGTGGCCAGCGGATTGGCGGCGGCCACCGCGTACTGTCTGGTGGCCCAGCCCGACTTGTCCTGATAGCCGGAGGCGGCTTCCGGCTGCGGCGGCAGCGGGCTGTAGGTGAACGATGGCGGCGTGGCGGCACAGGCGGCCAGTAGCAGCGACAGGGCAACGGTGGACAGACGGGCGCTCATGGTGGGGTCCTTGTCAGGCGGCGGGAACTATAGCCATAGCACATGCCATGCCAAATGGAAAACCGGCATGCACGGCATGGTGGCCAATCGGCGCGCCGTGGCCGCGGCGGCGCTGTTAAAATGCGCGCTTTTGCCGCCGGCCCCGCCCATGCTCACCATCCTCTATCGTGACCAGCACCTGATCGCCATCGACAAGCCGTCCGGCCTGCTGGTGCACCGCAGCGAGATCGACCGCCGCGAAACCCGCTTCGCGGTGCAATTGCTGCGCGACCAGATCGGGCAGCAGGTGTTTCCGGTGCACCGGCTGGATCGCGGCACCAGCGGCGTGCTGCTGTTCGCACTGGACAGCGACACCGCGCGGCTGCTGAACCAGGACTTCGCCGCCAAACAACTGGCCAAGACCTACCTCGCGGTGGTGCGCGGCCATCCGGCCGACAGCGGCGACATCGACCACGCCATCACCCGCCAGCCGGACGAGCGCGAATACGTGCACGGCAACGCGCAGCTGAACGCGCAGCCGGCGTTCACCCGCTACCGCACGCTGGCGCGCTGCACCCTGCCCTACGCCGTGGACCGCTACCCGCAAAGCCGCTACGCGCTGGTCGAGCTGCATCCGGAAACCGGCCGCCGCCACCAGCTGCGCCGCCACCTGAAGCACATCGCCCACCCCATCATCGGCGACGCCACCCACGGCAAGGGCGTGCACAACCGCTTCTTCCAGACACAATTCAACGTTGGCCGCATGCTGCTGCACGCGGTGGAGCTGAGCATCCGCCATCCGCACAGCGGCGAGGCGCTGACCATCACCGCGCCACTGAGCGGCGACTTTGCGCGGCTGGTGCACGAGCTGGGCTGGGCCGACGCACTGCCGGCGGCGTGGCAGGGGGAGTCCGGCCGCGACTGAGCCAGACGCGCCTTGCGGCCAACGTTGGCCGCAAGGCCGCGGGACGGGCGGCGATTTGCGCTACAATGTGCGGCTATTTTGTCCGAACGACCGCCATGCTTAGCTATCGCCACGCCTTTCACGCCGGCAACCACGCCGACGTGCTGAAACACCTGATCCAGGTGCAGATCATCGACTACCTCGGCCAGAAGGATAAGCCGTTCTGGTACATCGACACCCACGCCGGTGCCGGTGCCTACAGCCTGACCGAGGGCTACGCCACCAAGACCGCCGAATACGTCGATGGCGTGGCGCGGCTGTGGCAACGCGACGATCTGCCGCCGGCGGTGGCGCGCTATCTGGAGGTGGTGCGTAGCATCAATCCGGACGGCGAGCTGCGCCACTACCCCGGCTCGCCGTGGTTCGCCGCCGAGACCATGAACCGCAGCGAGAAGCTGCGCCTGTTCGAGTTGCACCCCAGCGATTTCCAGCTGCTGGGCGAGTGCTTCGCCGACGCCGGCCGCCGCATCAAGGTCGAGAAAAGCAACGGCTTCGAGGCGCTGAAGTCGATCCTGCCACCCCCACCACGCCGCGCGCTGGTGCTGATTGACCCGCCGTACGAGGACAAGGGCGACTACCAGCGGGTGGTGAACGCGATGCAGGAATCGCTGAAACGCTTCGCCACCGGCACCTACGCCATCTGGTACCCGCTGCTGCAGCGGCCGGAAATCAAGGACATGGTGGCGCAGCTGAAGGCGCTGCCGTGCCAGAGCTGGCTGGACGTGACGCTGACGGTGCGCACGCCGTCGAAGGAAGGCTTCGGCATGCACGGCAGCGGCATGTTCATCGTCAACCCGCCGTGGACGCTGCCAGCGACGCTGAACGACACCCTGCCGTGGCTGACCGCCGCGCTGGCGGTGGACAAGGGGGCGTGGCATAGCGTGGAATACCGCGAGAACAACTAAGAACCTGTTCAAGGTCTGCTGCGCTTGATCTCAATCGGGCGATACCGTGTTGAAAACGCCTTCGGCATGCGTGTTTATCTCTAGGTAAATGCCGCTTCCTCAGCCGTTTTCGCCTTGTCTCGCGTGAGCGCGCGAGACTTTGAACAGGCTCTAAACCCACCCGATGTAAAAAATGGCCCTGCACACGCAGGGCCATTTGCTTGCGGCCAACCTTTGGCGCCCAAGGTTGGCCGCACGGCTTCAGTCCGGCGCCAGCTGCAGGCGGCGTTCGCTGTGGAACTGGCGCGCCTCACCGCTCACCGGATCGGTAAAGGCAATGCTGCGTGCCAAGAGTTGCAGCGGCTGGCTGAAGTCGTCCACCGCCTTGTCCGGCAGCAGCGCCGGATACCACGGGTCGTTGACGATGGGGATGCCCAGCGCGGTCAGGTGCGCGCGCAGCTGGTGCTTGCGCCCGGTCAGCGGCGACAGCCGGTAGTGCGCCAGCGTGCCGGCGCGGGCGATCAGCTCGACGCGCGTCTCGCTGTTGGCCTCACCGGCCACCTCGTGCATGCGGAAGCAGTCGTCGCGCTCCAGCAGCCGGCTGCGGTGAACCAGCGGCAAGGCGAGATCGTCGCGCCACGGCGCGATGGCCTCGTAGGTCTTGCGCACCTCACGCGTCTGGAACAGGCCCTGGTAGGCGGCGCGGTGCGCCGGATCGATGCAGAACAGCATCACGCCGGCGGTTTCGCGGTCGAGACGGTGGATCGGCGTCAGCTGCGGCAAGTCCAGCTCGTGGCGCAGGCGGCCGAGCAGCGTCTCGCGCAGATGGCGTCCGCCGGGGATGCAGGCGAGGAAGTGCGGCTTGTCGGCGACCAGCAAGCGTTCGTCGCGGTACAGCACCGTGGCCGCAAACGGCACCGGCACCTCGTCCGGCACCTCGCGGTAGTACCAGATGCGGCGGTTGGCCGGATACGGGCTGTCGAGACGATGCGGGCGGCCCAGGTGATCGAACACCTCGCCGTTTTGCAGCCGCGCGCGCCACACCGCGGCGGGAATGTGCGCGAAGTGCGCAACCAGGAAGCTGAGCAGGTCCGGCCAGGCGCCGGCCGGCAGTTGCAGGAAGCTCGGCGCCACGCCGGCGCGCTCGGGAATGGGAGAAACACGTTGATTCATCGCGCGATTGTAAGGCCACACGCGCCAGTTGGCAGCAGGCGCGTTAAAATGCCGGCTTCACCGCATCGCGAAAGCGCAGAAACATGGCTGTAAAGAAGAAACCGGCCGCCGCCAAGCCGAACAAGGAAGAAAACGCGCAGCTGGCCAAGCGCCTGGCGCGCGCCGATGTCACCGTCAACGCGGTGTGGGCACTGCTGGACAGCCTGCTGGCCGACGACGGCCTCGCCGCGCAGCCGCTGGCCGAGAAATACGCGCAGATGAGTGGCGTCTATTTCCGCAAGATCCGCAACGGCCGCGTGCTGAGCCTCACCGACTACGCCATCGCCGTCGACCTGTGCACCGCCGCGCGCCGTGCGCTACGCAGCATGGACGACAGCCTGCAGTTCGCCGACCACCCGCGCGGCGAACTGCTGCGCAGCGTCGCCGAACAGGCGCACCAGGTGCTGATGGAACACTACCATCTGTCCACCAAACCGGGCCGGCCGCTGCCGCCCTGAGAACCTGTTCACGATCTGCTGCAACTGATCTCACAGGGCTATACAGCGTTGAAAACGGCTTCGGCATGCTGGTTTATCTCTAGTTAAACGCCGCTTCCCCTGCCGTTTTCGCCTTGTCTCGCGTGAGCGTGCGAGATCGTGAGCACGCCCTGAACGCTGTGCTGCGGCCAACGTTGGCCGCACGCCGCCCCTATCGCTTACCGCCAAGGCCAGACCATGAAATTCAAACCGATGACCGAACAAGACTACCAGCGCCTGGGCGAAACCCTGAGCCGGCTGGCACCACAGGGCGCGATGTCGCTGGAAAAGCTGGACGGCTTTTTCGCGGCGCTGCACGCCGGGCCGGAGGCGATCAAGCCGGCCGACTGCCTGCCGACCATTCTCGGCGCCGCCTTCGACGACGAGGCCGCCTTCGCCTCGCCCAAGGTGCTGGAGAAGTTCGTGGCGCAGGTGATGGGCCACTGGCTGGAAATCGCGCGCACGCTGGCCAACGGCGAAGACTTCTACCCGTGGCTGGACGCCGACGAGCACGGCGTGGTGCACGGCAACGACTGGGCCGAGGGCTTCAGCGAAGGCATGCAGATCCTGTACGACGACTGGACGCTGCTGTTTGACGATGCCGAGGCCGCCGGCGCACTGGCACCGATCATGGCGCTGGCGTTCGAGCACCATCCCGATCCGGAAATGCGCCCCTTCCTCGACGGCGCCAGCGCCGAGCAGAAGGCGGAATGGCTGGGCGAGATCTCGACCTCGGTGGCGCAGATCTACCGCTTCTTCGCCGCCCTGCGCCAGGAAATGGAAGACGCCGAAAGCGACGCCAACGACGACTGAGCACGTCCGCTGCACCATCCAGGCCGCCCGGCATTCGCCGCGGCGGCCGTTTTCATTGCGTCCCGTCGCGGCCACACACCGGCCACCGCTGCAGCGCATCATCGCCCCGCGCCGGCCGGCTGCGCCCCGTCACCAGCCATCACCGTGACGGCCGCCGCACCGTCTTGCGGCCAACCTTGCTCCGGCACCGCCCTTTTCGCCCCGCAGCCGCCCCGTTAGCGGCACGTTCGCCACCGCGCCGCGCCAGCCACCCACAAAAACAACAGCCCGCCAGCCCCCGCCGCGCACTATTTTCACGCCGCACCAGCAGCGGAAAAATAGCAAAAACTCTAACGCAAACTACTGATAAATATCGTTTTTTGCAGTGCAGCATCGCTCGGGTTGATTTTTGCTATCAAAATTTGCGATTGGTCAGCCGCCGCCCGCTTTCGTACATTCTGAAGCCATGACAAGCCCACACTGTTTTCAGGGCCATAACAAGTACGCCATAACAAATTACGACTGACCCGACGCGTCGAACAAACAGCCTCACCCGCTCGACCTCACTCTGCAAAGCAAAAGGAAACCAACGATGTCAGCAATCGAATCCGTGCTCAAAGAAACCCGCAGCTTCCCTCCTTCCGACGCTTTCCGTGCCAAGGCCACCCTGTCCGGCATGGAAGCCTACAACGCCCAAGCCGCACTTGCCGAAGCGGACTACGCCGGCTTCTGGGGCAATCTGGCACGCGAGCTGCTGACCTGGAGCAAGCCGTTCACTACCGTGCTGGACGACAGCAATGCGCCGTTCTTCAAGTGGTTTGCCGATGGCGAGCTGAACGTTTCCTACAACTGCATCGACCGTCACCTGGCAACCAAGGGCAACAAGACCGCGATCATCTTCGAAGCCGATGACGGCAGCGTCGAAAACATCAGCTACCAGCAGCTGCACGAGCGCGTGTCGCGCTTCGCCAACGGCCTGAAATCGCTGGGCGTCACCAAGGGCGACCGCGTGGTGGTGTACATGCCGATGGTGGCGGACGCGGTGGTGGCGATGCAGGCCTGCGCCCGTATCGGCGCCATCCACTCGGTGGTGTTCGGCGGCTTCTCCGCCGGTGCCGTGCGCGACCGCATCCAGGATGCCGGCGCCAAGATCGTGATCACCGCCAATGAAAGCGTGCGCGGCGGCAAGCAGATCCCGCTGAAGGCCACCGTCGACGAGGCGCTGACGCTGGGCGGCTGCGAATCGGTGGAAAAAGTGGTGGTCCTGCAGCGCACCAACGGCCAGGTGGCCTGGGGCGAGCGCGACATCTGGTGGCACGAGCTGACCGCCAGCCAGTCCGCCGACTGCCCGCCGGTGACCATGAACGCGGAAGACCCGCTGTTCATCCTGTACACCTCCGGCTCCACCGGCAAACCGAAGGGCATCCAGCACAGCAGCGCCGGCTACCTGCTGGGCGCGCTGAACAGCTACCGCTGGACCTTCGACGCCAAGGACGACGACGTGTTCTGGTGCACCGCCGACGTGGGCTGGATCACCGGCCACAGCTATGTCGCCTACGGCCCGCTGGCCTTCGGCGCCACCCAGATCATCTTTGAAGGTGTGCCGACCTACCCGGATGCCGCCCGCTTCTGGCGCATGATCGAAGCCCACAAGGTCAGCATCTTCTACACCGCGCCGACCGCGATCCGCTCGCTGATCAAGCTCGGTGCCGATCTGCCGAAACAGTACGACCTGTCCAGCCTGCGCCTGCTCGGCACCGTCGGCGAGCCGATCAACCCGGAAGCGTGGATGTGGTACCACGAAGTGGTTGGCGGCGGCCGTTGCCCTATCGTCGACACCTGGTGGCAGACCGAAACCGGCAGCCACATGATCGCGCCGATGCCGGGCGCGGTGGCCACCAAGCCGGGTTCGTGCACCCTGCCGCTGCCGGGCATCATCGCCGACATCGTCGATGAAGCCGGCGGCCCGGTGGATGCCGGCAAGGGCGGTTTCCTGGTGATCAAGAAGCCGTTCCCATCGCTGGTACGCACCATCTGGAACGACGCCGACCGCTTCAAGAAGACCTACTTCCCGGAAGAGTTCAACGGCCAGTACTACCTCGCCGGCGACTCCGCCAACCGCGACCAGGACGGCTACTTCTGGATCATGGGCCGCGTCGATGACGTGCTGAACGTGTCCGGTCACCGTCTGGGCACCATGGAAATCGAATCGGCGCTGGTGGCCAACCCGCTGGTGGCGGAAGCCGCGGTGGTCGGCAAGCCGCACGAGGTGAAGGGCGAAGCGGTGGTGGCCTTCGTGGTACTGAAGGGCGAGCGCCCGGTCGGCGAAGAGGCGAAGAAAGTCGCCGCCGAGCTGAAGGCCTGGGTAGCGCACGAGATCGGCAAGATCGCACAGCCTGACGACATCCGCTTCGGCGAGAACCTGCCGAAGACCCGCTCCGGCAAGATCATGCGCCGCCTGCTGCGCTCGATCGCCAAGGGCGAGGAAATCACCCAGGACGTGTCGACGCTGGAAAACCCGCAGATCCTGCAACAGCTGCAAGAACCGCAGTAAACCGCGCACCCTGCGCAACTGAAGTCGCCCCGGCCCTGCCGGGGCGTTTTTACGCCAGACGGGAACCGTCTCATGAGCCGTACCGCCAACTCGACACTGGTCAGCGCCACCGTTGACTTCCTGCGCAAGCACTCGCCGTTCGACCGCATGGAAGACGCGGCGCTGGCCTTCCTCGGCCAGCACGCCAAGCTCGCCTACTACCCGAAAGACAGCCTGATCCTGACCCCCGACATGGGGCCGCCGCCGCATTTCTACGTGGTGCAGCGCGGCAAGGTGCTGTCGCGCGAGGACGGCGAGAGCGCCTCCGGCAACGTCATCATCAGCAGCGGCGAGTGTTTCCCAATCGGCGCCGCCAGCGGCCAGCGCGCCACCATCTGCACCTACAGCGCCGTGGATGACGTGTTCTGCTACCAGCTGGACAACCAGGACTTCCAGCAGCTGCTGCTGATCAGCCCGGTGTTCAACCGCTTCTGCGCCAGCCACATCTCCACCCTGCTCAGCCAGTCGCGCAAGCAGATGCAGGCGCAGTTCTCGCAACGGGCGCTGGAACAGCAGTCGATGGCGACCAAGCTGCACGAACTGTGCAAGCGGCCGCCGGTCACCGCCCGCGCCGACGACCCGCTGGAAGCGGTGCTGACGCTGATGGGCGAAACCGGCGTCGGCTCCATCGTCATCGTCAGCGAGAGCGGTGTCGCACAAGGCATCTTCACCCAGTCCGACGTGCTGAAACGGGTGGTATTGCCGAAGCTGGCGCTGGATTGCCCGATCTCGCAGGTGATGTCGCGCAAGCCGCACACCCTGTCGCAGGATGCCACCGCCTACGACGCGGCGCTGGCGATGGCGATGCACGGCATCCGCCACGTGCTGGCGGTCGACGACGACAATCTGGTGCTGGGCGTGATTTCGGAGCGCGACCTGTTTGCCATGCAGCGCGTCGGCCTGCGCCAGCTGCGCTACGCGGTGGAAACCGCCGCCGACATCACTACCCTGCAACAGGTTGGCCGCGACCTGCGCCAGTTCACCATGAACATGCTGGGCCAGGGCGTCGGCGCCGAGCAGCTGACGCAATTCATCTCCGCGCTCAACGACGGCATCACCCGCCGCGTGATCGAGCTGAACCTGCAGCAGCACGACCTGTACGGTGTCGACTGGGCGTGGCTGTCGTTCGGCTCCGAGGGGCGCGAGGAGCAGACCTTCAGCACCGACCAGGATAACGGCATCATCTACCTGTGCCCGGAGGCGATGGACAAGGACCAGCTCAGCATGCGGCTGCTGGATTTTGCCCGCGACGTGAATGCCGACCTCGACCGCTGCGGCTTCCCGCTGTGCAAGGGCAACATCATGGCCGGCAACCCGGAGTGGTGCCTGACGCTGGAAGAGTGGCAGGAAAAGTTCGCACGCTGGATCCGTGCCCCGGACCCGGTGGCACTGCTCAACGCGTCGATCTTCTTCGATTTCCGCCCGCTGTACGGCAAGCGCTATCTCGCCAACCAGCTGCACAAGCGCCTGCTCGCGCTGAGTCAGGACAACAGCGTGTTCCAGCGCATGCTGGCCGGCAACGCGCTGGCGGTGGCGCCGCCGCTGGGTCTGCTGCGCGACTTCAGCACCGAGGAGTACAACGGCCAGGGCGGCTACATCGACCTGAAAAAATCGGCGGCGCGGCTGTTTGTCGACGCCGCGCGGGTGCTGGCGCTGGCCAAGGGCATCGCCGCCAGCAGCACCATCAAGCGCCTGGAGCGTGCGGCGAAACAGACCGGCTCGGCGCCGGAAGAAACCGCCGCCATCATCGACGCCTTCAACTTCATCCAGATGCTGCGCCTGCGCCACCAGCACCTGGAAGACGAGCACGGCCGTCCCGGCGACAACCTGATCCAGCCGGACAAGCTGAACCCGCTTGACCGCCGCATCCTGAAGGAATCGTTCCGCCAGGCACGCAAACTGCAGCAGAAACTGAAGGTGATGTACCAACTATGAACTGGCTGAGCGGCTGGCTGGACCGTTTCCGCCCTGACAGCAAGCCGCAGCTCAGTGACGAGCAGCAACAGCGGCTGCGGCACTGGCAGGCGCTGCCGGCGCACGACTGGCAGCAGGACAACCGCAGCACGCGCTATCTGGTGGTCGATGTCGAGGCCAGCGGCCTGCAGATACGCCGCGACCACCTGATCTCCATCGGCGCGGTGGCACTGGACCGCGGCGTGATCAACCCCATGGACGCCTTCGAGGCTGTGCTGCGCCAGGACACGGTATCCTCCACCGAGAACATCCTGATCCACGGCATCAGCGGCTCGGAACAGCGCGAAGGGCTGGAGCCGGCGGAGGCGCTGCTGCGCTTTCTGGAATACAGCCGCCACACGCCGCTGGTGGCCTACCACGCCTATTTCGACCAGGCGATGATCGCGCAGGCGATGCGCCGCTTTCTGGGCATCCGCTATCAGCCGAAGTGGCTGGATCTGGCGTGGCTGATGCCGGCGCTGTTTCCGGACCGCTACTGCAACACCGTGGCGCTGGACGAGTGGCTGGAGACCTTCGGCATCGAGAACTTCCAGCGCCACAACGCGATCTCGGACTGTCTGGCGACGGCGCAATTGCTGCAGGTGGCACTGCAACGGGCGGCGGAACGCGGCATCGACACGCCGCAGGCGCTGGCCGCCAGCGAGAGCCTGCGCCGCCGCAACAGCTGGTAGGGAATAATCCTGCGACAGGCTGTTTTTTGTGCGCAGCCACCGGGCAAAACCGGCCGCCGCGATGAAACAGGCATCAACAGCCCCTAGTTGTCGCTCTTGGTCTGCCAGCGGCTTTCCAGCTGCCGCAACTGGCCGCTTTTGCGCAGCTGCGCCATGCCTTCGTCAAAACGGCTGACCAGACGCTCGACATCGGGGTGCGCCCTGGAGAACGACACGTACACCGGCCCCGGCGCCAGCTTGCCCACCGGCCGCACCCAGCCGCGCAGATCGGGGTTCTGTCGCAGCATGTGGTTGACGGTGCCCTCCCACGCCACCACGTAGGGGATGCGCCCCGCCTTCAACTTGCGGAAGGCGTTGACCTCGCGCGTGGAGTACTCCTTGCGGATCGCGGCATTGGCGTCGAACTCCTTGCCGTAGCCGTAGCTGAGCACCACGCCGACTTCCTGCCCTTCCAGCGATTTCATGTCGAGATCGCGCTCCGGGCGGTTGCTGCGGCTGTAGATGCTGATCTGGCCTTCCAGCAGCGGCAGCTGCGCGTAGCGGTAGTAAGGCTCGTAGAAGTCGTTGCGCGAGGTGGTGAAGCAGCCGGCATAGCGGGCCGTGCGCGCCACTTCCATGCAGCGGCTGTAGGACAGCGGCTGGAAGCGCACCACCACGCCTTTTTGCTGGTAGATGGCGCGCATGATGTCGATGGTCAGGCCGGCCGCCTGGCCATCGCGGACGCCGGAATAGGGATACCAGTCGTCCTCGGCGGCGAACAGCAGTTCGACCGGTGTCGAACTCTTGGCCACGGCCAGGACGGGCGCCCCGGCCAGCAACATCCATACCGCCATCCGCAATCGATTCATGACAATAGCCTGGATTGTTTGAGTTTTTTATACCGATCGTATTATACAACACTTGCTCATCACCGGCCCGCCAAGCGGCGTGCTCAGCCTTCCACCAGCTCGCTTTCCTGCTGCAGGCGCCACATTTCGGCGTAACGACCGCCGGCGGCCAGCAGCTGGCGATGGTGGCCGCGCTCGATGATGCGGCCGCCCTCCATCACGATGATGGTGTCGGCATCGGCGATGGTGGACAGCCGGTGCGCGATGATCAGCGTGGTGCGGTTGGCCGCAATATCGAACAGCTCGGTCTGGATCGCCTTCTCGGTGCGCGAATCCAGCGCGCTGGTGGCCTCGTCGAAGATCAGCACCGGCGGGTTTTTCAGGAGGGTGCGCGCAATCGCCACCCGCTGCTTCTCGCCGCCGGACAGCTTCAGGCCGCGCTCGCCGACGGTGGTGTCGTAGCCATCCGGCAGGCTCATCACGAAGTCGTGGATGTGCGCCGATTTCGCCGCCTCGATCACCTCCTCGCGACTGGCGCCGGGGCGCCCGTAGGCGATGTTGTAGTAGATGCTGTCGTTGAACAGCACCGTGTCCTGCGGCACGATGCCGATGTGCGCGCGCAGGCTGTCCTGCGTCAGCTCGCGGATGTCGGTGCCGTTGAAGCGGATCGCGCCGCTGCCGACATCGTAAAAGCGGAACAGCAGCCGCGACAGCGTCGACTTGCCGGCGCCGCTGGCACCGACCACCGCCACGGTGTGACCGGCGGGGATGTCGAAGCTGACATCGTGCAGGATCTGGCGCTTGGCGTCGTAGCCAAAGCCGATATCGTCGAAGCGGATCGCCACCTGCTTTGCGGCCAACGTTTGCGCGGCGGGATGGTCATCGACCTCGGCGCCGACGTTCAGCAGCGTGAACATGCGTTCCATGTCGGCCAGCGAGTGCTTGATCTCGCGGTAGACAAAGCCGAGGAAGTGCAGCGGCGCCCACAGCTGGGTGATGAAGGTGGCCACCAGCACCACGTCGCCGACGGTCATCTCGCCGCTGACCACGCCGCGCGCCGCCAGCCACATGATCAGCGTCACGCCGGTGGCGATGATCACGCCCTGGCCGGCGTTGAGCATCGACAGCGACACCTGGTTCTTGATCGCGGAGCGCTCCCACGACGCCAGATTGCCGTCGTAGCGTTCGGTCTCGTAGCGTTCGTTGCCGAAGTACTTCACCGTCTCGTAGTTGATCAGCGCATCCACCGCCTTGCTGTTTGCCTTGGAATCGAGGTCGTTCATGGTGCGGCGGAACACGGTGCGCCACTCGGTGATGGTCAGCGTGAAGGCGATGTAGATGGCGATGGTAGACAGCGTCACCACCGCGAACCACACGTTGTAGCGGTACAGCAGGATGCCCAGCACCAGCGCGATCTCCACCAGCGTCGGCAGGATGTTGAACACGGTGAAGTTGAGCAGGAAGCCGATGCCCTTGGTACCGCGTTCGATGTCGCGACTCATGCCGCCGGTCTGGCGCTCCAGGTGGAAGCGCAACGACAACCGGAACAGGTGCGCGAATACCGAACGCGCCACCGAACGCACCGCGCCCTGGATCACCCGCGCAAAGATCGCATCGCGCAATTCGCCCAACACACTGGAAACCAGTCGCGCGAAACCGTAACCGACCAGGGCCAGCACCGGCACCGCCAGCAAGGTCGCCGGAATGGACAGCTGGTCGACGATGTCCTTGAGGAACAGCGGCGTGATCACGCCGGCGATCTTGGCCGACACCAGACAGGACAGCGCGAACAGCACCCGCCACTTGAAGCTCCACAGGTAGGGCAGCAGGGTTTTCAGCGTTTTCAGGTCATCCCGGTCGGTCGGGGGCGGGGTATTGCTATGGGCGGCTGGTCGCATTCGGCGGCTCTTGGTCGATACAGGGTAGGTACAGGGGTGACGGTGTCTCAGTGCAGAGTGCGCGGCGCGATCAGGTGGAATTCCGGGATCGGCGCCTCGAAGCGGGTACCGTCGTCGGCCTGCATCTGGTAGCTGCCGTGCATGCTGCCGTACGGGGTGCGCAGCGTGGAGCCGCTGGTATAGCTGTAGCTCTCGCCCGGCTGCAGGTGCGGATGCTCGCCGACCACGCCCATGCCGCGCACTTCCTGCTGCTCGTTGTTGGCGTCGGTGATGATCCAGTGCCGCGACAGCAGCTTGGCCGGCTGGCACCCGGTATTGCGCAGCGTGATGCGATAGGCAAACACGTACTGACCGGCTTCGGCGTTGGAGTATTGCTGCTGGTAGAAGGCTTCGGCCTCGACCGTGATCTGGTAGTCGTCGTTCATGGGTGGCGGTTCCGGCATGGTGCAGGGCAACACGCCCGGCAGCAAAGCCTGATTGTAGCGCCGATCCGCCGCACGCGTCGCCGTCCGGCGGAGCAATGTCGTACAATGGCGGGCATTTCCAGCCCCGCCCCGTATAAAGCCATGAGCCAATTCCGAATTGCCCCGTCCCTGCTGTCCGCCGATTTCGCCCGTCTGGGCGAGGAAGTCCGCGACGTGATCGCCGCCGGCGCCGACATCATCCACTTCGACGTGATGGACAACCACTACGTGCCGAACCTGACCATCGGCCCGCTGGTCTGCGAGGCGATCCGTCCGCACACCACCGCCCCGATCGACGTGCACCTGATGGTGACCCCGGTCGATGCGCTCGCCGCCAGCTTCGCCAAGGCCGGCGCCGACATCATCACCTTCCATCCGGAAGCGTCGCACCACATCGACCGCACCCTCGGTCTGATCAAGGACGCCGGCTGCAAGGCCGGCCTGGTGCTGAACCCGGCCACCTCGCTGTCGCACCTCGACCACGTGATGGACAAGCTGGACATGATCCTGCTGATGTCGGTCAACCCCGGCTTCGGCGGCCAGCGCTTCATCCCGCAGACGCTGGACAAGGTGCGCGCGGTGCGCCAGCGCATCGACGAGTACACCGCCAAGTATGGCGGCGAGATCTGGCTGGAGGTGGACGGCGGCGTGAAGGTCGACAACATCGCCGAGATCGCCGCCGCCGGTGCCGACACCTTTGTCGCCGGCAGCGCCATCTACGGCACCCCGGACTACAAGGCCACCATAGACGCGATGCGTGCCGAACTGGCCAAGGTTGGCCGCAAGTGAACGGCTACGTCGTCACCGGCGCCTCGCGCGGGCTGGGCGCGGCGCTGGTTGCGCAGCTGTTGCGTGACGGTGGCCGCGTGGTCGCCGTCGCGCGCGACTGCAGCCCGCTGCCAGAGCACCCGCAGCTGATCACGCTGGACGCCGACCTGGCCGACAGCAGCCTGCTGCCGCTGCTGCTGGAACGGGCGCTGGCGGCGTTGGGTGACTGCGACAGCCTGACGCTGATCAACAACGCCGGCACGGTGCAGCCGATCGCGCAGGTCGGCGCCTATCCGCCCGGCGCGGCAGAACACGCCATCGCACTGAACCTGACCGCGCCGCTGCTGCTGTGCGACGCCTTTGTCGCACACAGCGCCGGCCACGACGGCGTCCGCCGGGTGCTGAACATCTCCTCCGGCGCCGCGGCCAACCCCTACCCCGGCTGGAGCGTGTACTGCGCCAGCAAGGCCGGCGTCGACCACTTCACCCGCGCCCTGGCCGCCGAACAGCAAGGCGCCGCCCGGCCGCTGCTGGCGGTGTCGCTGTATCCCGGCGTGATCGACACCGGCATGCAGGGCGAGATCCGCGCCGCCGATCCGGCGCAGTTCCCGCACAAACCACGCTTTGACGCGTTGAAGGCCGAAGGCCAGCTGACTTCGCCCGCCGCCGCCGCGGCGGCGATTGTCGCCTACCTGCACAGTGTGGCGTTCGGCAGCGTACCGGTGCTGGACATCCGCCAGCTGTAGACGCCGCCAACACCACCCTGATCCTGCGTTGCGCCCCCTGCCCTACGATTTGTACTGTCTGCGGCGGCGCGACCTGGCTCAGGTGCGCTGCGAGGTTTTCTTAGAACCTGTTCAAGGTCTCGCGAGCTAGAGCGAGACAAGGCAAAAACGACTGAGGAAGCGGAATTTACAAGCAGTAAATGAGCATTCCGAAGGCGTTTTTAACGCCGTATCGCCGAAGCGCAGCAGACATTGAACAGGTTCTTTGCGGCGCTACGCCGTCATGGCACACCAGGTTGGCCGCAATGCAAAACAGCCCGTCACCATGGTGACGGGCTGTTTTGCTGTTGCCGTGTTACTGGGCGCGGGCGACCGGTTTCGGTTTGCGCTTCGCGACCGGTTTGGGCGCTTTGGCCGCCTTCGCCGGCTTTTTGACGACCGGTGCCGCGGCAGCGGCTTCCTCGGCCGCTTCTGCCGCCAAGGCGGCCTCGTCCAGCGGCGCCTCGTCGTCACCCTCGACCGCTTCTTCCCCGTCATCGCTCGGGCGCTTGCCGCCCAGCCACGACGGCGGCTGCAACTCGGTGAAGCTGACCACATTGTTCGCCGTCGGCTGCATGCTGAACACCGGCTGCTCGTGGTTGCTCAGGCGCACCGTGGACGCCACCGTCACCGCCAGTTCCTTCTCTTTCGGCACCGAGAACTCGCGCAGCTCGCTGACGCCCAGCAGCTTGCCGCTGCGGCTGACCAGCAGGTCGGTCTGCGAGCTGGTCTGCAGCTCTTCCTGCGACGCGTCCAGCAACGGACCAACGGCGGTGGCGAACTCCTCCACTTCCTTCTGGTGCTCGCCGGCATGACGGCGCGCCAGCTGCAACAGCTCCTGCACCGCCTGCTTGCTCATTTTCGCCTCGGCCAGCGGGTCCAGCGTCAGGCGGATGCGATAGCTGGCGCCGGCCTGGCGCGCCGCCTCGTCCAGCGGCTGGAAGGTGTAGGCCTTGCTGTCGACGGCGGCGTAGATGTTCTTCGCTACCTGCGGCAGTTCCGCCAGCACCGCGTCTATCGGCAGCTTCTTCACCTTGTCCTGCGGCGCCTGGAACATCACGTACTTGCCCTTGTGCTCGCCGCGCAGCACCGGGATCGCCAGATCCAGCACCGAGGCGTCCACCCACAGCGTCAGGGTGTTCAGCTCGGCCAGCATCGGCAGGCGCAGCCAGGTTTCGGCGTTCGGCCGGCTGAAGCGGAAGGTCGGCGTCATCTCGACACGGCTCTTGCTCATGTCCACCGCGCCGCGCAACTCGAGGCTGAACGACTTGGCCACTTCGCCGATCACGTCGCCCTCCACCAGGCTTTCCACCTTGCCCGGCAGGCGGATCGCCTTGACGCGCACCTCGCCGTCGAAGTTGTAGCGCGCCAGCCGCGCGTTCTGCTCGATGGCGTGGATTGCCGCCGCATCGGCGGTCTTGTTGGCCAGCGGCGAGGCGCAGCCGCCCAGCAGCAGGCCGGATAGCGTCACGGCAACAGCCAGTGCACGAGGTTTCATGATGTCCTTTCGATAGAAACAGCCAACCACGCCGGCGCAAGCGCCCTATACGCGGCAAAACCGGGCATGCTACTGATTTGTCATTTCCGCTGCAAGCAACACATGGCGGTGGCGCACCGGGCTTCCGGTATAATCGGCGCCATCTTCAACCCGTGCCGCCCGCCGTCACGCTACCGCCCCGCCCCACGCTGACCATGAATCTGACACACATCAAGGCCGTCGCCTTTGACCTCGACGGCACCCTGGTTGACTCCATCGCCGATCTCGCCGCCAGCGCCAACGCCATGCGCGCCGAACTCGGCCTCGCCCCGCTGGCCGCCGACCGCATCCAGTCCCACGTCGGCGACGGCGTCGCCAGCCTGGTACACCGCGCGCTGACCGACAGCCGCGACGGCCAAGCCGACGCGACGCTGTGGGAACAGGGCTTCACCTTCTTCATCCAGCACTACTACCGCCACCTGACCGTGCACACCAAGATGTACCCCGGCGTCGCCGAGGGCCTCAACCTGCTGCACGGCTTCGGCCTGCCGCTGGTGGTGGTCACCAACAAGTCGGAACGGCTGGCGTTGCCTCTGCTGGCGCAACTGGGCATCGACAGCGCCTTCAGCCTGATCCTCGGGGGCGACAGCCTACCCGAGAAAAAACCGTCGCCGCTGCCGCTGCAGCATGTGGCCGAGGTACTGGGCATCACCCCGCAGCAGATCGTGATGGTCGGCGACTCGGAAAACGACGTGCTGTGCGCCCGTGCCGCCGGCAGCGCCGCCGTGGCGGTCAGCTACGGTTACCGCGATGCGGCCAACCTGCACGCCGATCTGGTGATCGACAGCCTGGTCGAGCTGTTCGCGCTGCTGAAAAAATCCGCCGAACTGCCGCAAAACCTGCGCGTATAAGGGCACCACGCCTGCTACCTCTGTACGGCGCAGGCGTTTTTGCGCAAGAATAGCCGTTCCGCATTGTTACTTGATAAAGCCAGCATCATGAGATTCCAGCCCGATCGTGCCAGTTGGCGATGGCGACGCTAGACGCCGCCCCGCCCCGCTCCTTTTGACCTGACACCCTGGAACGATCATGACACCACAACAATTCGCCGAACTGGCCAGCGCCGGTTACAACCGCATCCCCGTCACCCTCGAACTGTTCGCCGACCTCGACACCCCGCTGTCGGTATACCTGAAGCTGGCCAACCAGCCCTATTCCTACCTGCTGGAATCGGTGGTCGGCGGCGAGCGCTCCGGCCGCTACTCCTTCATCGGCCTGCCGGCCACCACCCGGCTGCGGGTGCAGGGCACGAGCGTGCAGGGCACGAGCGTGCAGGTGGAATACGGTGACAAGGTGATCGAGCGCCACGAAGGCGACCCGCTCGCCTTCATCGAGGCCTTCAGCCAGCGCTTTAACACCCCGCCGATCGCCGGACTGCCGCGCTTCACCGGCGGCCTGGTCGGCTACTTCGGCTACGACACCGTGCGCTACGTCGAGAAAAGGTTGGCCGCCACGCAAAAGCCGGACCCGGTCGGCACCCCCGACATCCTGCTGATGCTGTCGGAAGAACTGGCGGTGGTCGACAACCTGTCCGGCAAGCTCTACCTGGTGGTGTACGCCGATCCGGCGGTGCCGAACGCGCTGCAGAAGGCCAACGCTCGCCTCGGCCAGTTGCGTAACAAGCTGCGCGAGCCGGTGGCGATTCCATTGTCGCTGCCGTCGGTCGCCACCGAGGCGGTGTCGGAGTACGGCGAGGCCGCATTCAAGCAGGCGGTCAGCGACGCCAAGAACTACATCCTGGACGGCGACATCATGCAGGTGGTGCTGGCGCAGCGGCTGAGCATGCCGTTCGCCGAATCGCCGCTGGCGCTATACCGCGCGCTGCGCAGCCTGAATCCGTCGCCGTACATGTTCTTCTACCACTTCGACGATTTCCACGTCGTCGGCGCCTCGCCGGAAATCCTGGTGCGCCGCGAGAACGACACCGTCACCGTGCGCCCGATCGCCGGCACCCGCCCGCGCGGCAAGACGCGCGAAGAGGACCTGGCGCTGGCGGAAGACCTGCTGGCCGATCCGAAGGAAATCGCCGAACATGTGATGCTGATGGATCTCGGCCGCAACGACGTCGGCCGCGTCGCCGACACCGGCAGCGTGACGATCACCGAAAACATGATCATCGAGCGCTACTCGCACGTGATGCACATCGTGTCCAGCGTCGAGGGCAAGGTGCAGCCGCAGGTATCCAACATCGACATCCTCAAGGCCACCTTCCCCGCCGGCACCCTGTCCGGCGCGCCCAAGGTGCGCGCGATGGAGATCATCGACGAGTTCGAGCCGACCAAGCGCGGCGTGTACGGCGGCGCCGTCGGCTACCTCGGCTTTACCGGCGACATGGACCTGGCGATCGCGATCCGTACCGCAGTGATCAAGAACGAGGTGCTGTACGTGCAATCCGGCGCCGGCGTGGTGGCGGACTCGGTCCCGGAATCGGAGTGGCTGGAAACGCAGAACAAGGCGCGCGCGGTGATCCGTGCCGCCGAGCTGGTGCAAAGCGGCCTCGACGCCTGAGCCCCACCCGCTGAAAAACATTGCGGCCAACCTTGGTTCAAGGTTGGCCGCAATGTTTTTCAGTGCTGGTGTTGCGGCATGTCCGGCCAGCGCGCGTAGCGCTGCTCGATGCCGCGCCAGTTGCCGTCGCGCTTGAGCATGTGCAGCGCCTGTTGCAGCTGTTTCACCACACTGGCGTCCAGCTTGCGGTTGCAGGCCAGGTACAAGTCGACACGGTTGAAGGCCAGCACCGGCTCAATGCGCGTGTCCAGCTGCCGCTGCAGCAGCAGGCCGTTGGCGGTGAAGCGGTCGCTGGCCCACAGGTCGATACGGCGCTGCAGCAGCTTGTCGATATTGTCACGGTCCTGCGGCGCGGCATCGACCTTCATATCGTGCTGGCGCAGGTAGCTGTCGCGCACGTCGCCGTAATAGGTGCCGATACGCAGGTGGCGCACCTCGTCGAGGCTGCGAAATGAAATGAAGCGGCCGCGCAGCGCGTACAGCGTCCACTCGCTGTGCGTCAGCGGCCCGATCCACTGGAACGACGCCTCACGCTCCGGCGTGCGCGTCACCGAGAACAGGCAGGACTGCGGCGTTGCCAGCACCGTGTTGTAGGCGCGCTGCCACGGATAGGCGCGCAGCCGGTACGGCAGATTGGCCTGGCGCAGCATCGCGATCACCTTGTCGGCGACAAAGCCGCTGACGCGCTGCTCACGCTCGATCTGGTACGGCGGGAAGTGTTCGGTGGCAATCAGCAGACTGTCGGCGCTGGCAAGGTTGGCCGCGGCCAGCAGCAGCATCAGGATCAGGCGCATGGCAACCGTTCGGGGAAATGGGATCGGCGGCAAAGATAGCAGAAAGCCTGTCACAAAAAATTCTTTTTCTCACAAACACGATGACATATTTTGCCACTGTGGCACGGCCGCCACCGCTGGCGCCGCAGTGGCAGTACGGGACGCCGGATGCGGACTTGTGCGCGGCCGAGAATGCGACAGGGCGCGGCATTACCGCGAGTCCGGGCCACGCTCAGCTCATCAGCCACTCGCGCAGGTACTCGCGCGCCTGGCGCAGCTGCGGCCCGGCCAGCAGCGTGATGCGTTGCGATTCGGCGCGGCCGACCTCGCTTTCGGTCGGCACGTACAGGCTGGCCAGCATCGCCTTGGCGTGCAGGCCGCCCAGACCGGCAACGCTGTTGAGCTTGAACAGGTTTTCCAGCCCCACGCCGCGCTGCTGGAAGCTGGTGGGGGCGGCGGTCTTGCACTCGATCAGGTACAGGTGGTTGTTGCACAGGATCGCCACGTCGTATTCGTTCTCGACATTGTGATGGCTGATCTTGACGCCGACGGCGGCATCGCTGATCGGCAGGATCTGCGCCAGCTCGGCCACCTGCGACAGCAGCCACACCTCCAGCCAGCCGCCGGCGAGAAAGAAGCGCGCCCGCGGATCGAGGCAGCGCATGTGGCCGCTGTCGCGGAACTCCACCATGCCGCTGGCCAGTAGCCAGTCGTACAGCACGTGTTCGCCGCTGGACAGCGGGTGCTGGCTGAATTGCTGCTCGTCCAGGTCGTTGCACAGCCGGTTGAGTAGCGACAGCGACTTCGGGCGCAGCGCGGCGTGTTCCGCCAGATCGCGCGCCAGATCCTCGTGGTGCGGGCTGCGCCGCTCCAGCCGGTAGTGGATGGCGAGGATGCGGCTGCCGTAGAGCGCGAAATAAGCCTCCAGCGACAGCCCTTCGGCGATTTCGGTGCCGCTGTGCAGGCGGCTGCTCTCGCCGCCGAGCAGCCAGATCAGGCGGTCGTTGTCGTGTTCCACCGCCATCAGCGGCAGCCGGTGTTCGCGCGCCAGATCGTAGGCCAGCGCCGCCTGCACCGGCGACGCGGCGCTGATATTGAAACAGACGCCGCCCTGCACCAGCTCCTGCAGCCGCTGCCGCAACGCCAGCGGCTGGCTGTCCGCCGGCAGCGTCTCCACCGCCGCGGTCAGGTGCAGCTTTTGGCAGACGCCGAGGATGTCGAAGGCGAGGTCAAGGTGAGCGCGGTGGCACAGCAGCGTCACCCGGTCGATGTCGAAACGCGGGTCCAGCGCCGGGGTAATGATGTCGCTGACGACATGGTCAACAAAGGCCAACAGGTGCATGACGCGCTCCAGCGGGACAGGGCATGACTGAATTCTATGCCCAAGCCCGCCGCAAATGCCACGCCCATTGCCGCGCCGCGCGCGTCAGTACAAGCGCTTGGCCGCCAAGCTTGGCCGCCGGCTCAGGCGTACGCCGCGGCGCGCGGCTGCGGCTGCTGGCGGATATCGGCCACCAGCACCGCCAGCTGCGCCAGCCCGTCCTGCCACTGGCGATGGCCGGACGCGACATTGATATGGCCGGCGTCGCGCAGCCAGTGCAGCGGGCTTTGCCACAACGCCGCCATCCGCGCCGAGCGCAGCGGCAGGCTGAACGGGTCGCTGTCGCTGGCCACCACCCGCGCCGGGAACGGCAGCGCCAGCTCCGGCAGCGGCGCGAACGGCTGCAATGCGGCTGGGGCGCTGGCGCGCTCGACGTCCGCCGGCGCCACCAGCAGCGCACCGGCAAGCTTGTTGCCGTAACGTGCCGCGTAATGCGCGACCGTGGCGCAACCGAGGCTGTGCGCGATCACGATCACCGGCTGCGTGGCGGCCGCCACCGCCGCGTCCAGTGCCACCAGCCAGTCGTCCAGCTGCGGCGTCTGCCAGTCGTGGTTGGCCACCCGCGTTGCGGCCAACGTTTGTTGCCAGTGGCTCTGCCAGTGCTCGGGGCCGGAATTGTTCCAGCCCGGCTGGATGATGTAGTCGAAGCCAGAAAAATCGTGCGCCATGCTGCTGCCCCCAAGGTATGGAAAGATTCTGCCGTCACCATAACCGCGCCACTATATTTCCAAAAATAATTATTTTTTGTTTTGTTATTCCTTTTGAAAATATAAAAGCCGGCAGCATGGGCTGCCGATCTGCTAAAATCGCCGACTGCCTTGGTGCTTCGCCGGCGCACGCCGGCAAGTTAAACGGGAAACAGGTGACCCCTGTGCTGCCCCCGCAACGGTGCGTTTCTTCAAGAACCTGTTCAATGTCTGCTGCGACAGCTCCCAATGGGGCGATACGGCATTAAAAACGACTTCGGCATGCTTGTTTATATTAGTAACAAATGCCACTTTCTCAGTCGTTTTTGACTTGTCTCGCGTGAGCTCGCGAGGATTTGAACAGGTTCTAAGGTCTGCCGGCCCTGCCGTCATGACCGCCCTGCCCATCGCCACTGTGAGTCATCACGGGAAGGCGGGCAGACGGCGAAACCAGCCCGGATACCGGCCACGGCGAACGCGCGCACTGCCAGTCAGTGCGTCCCGACACATGCTGCGGAGGGCGGCATCCGGTCAGATTGCTGATCCGTGCGCCTGACGCCTGCCCCTTCCGCGATTCCGATATCGCGCCCATGTCCCACAGCCTGACGCTGGACCGCCCATTGCGCGGCGCCCTGCGCTTACCCACCCTGCCCCTGTTGACGCTGCTGGCACTACTCAGTGGCGGCAGCTTGCTGCTGGCCTGCAGCAGCGGCTCCATCGCGCTGGGCGCCGGCGAGCTGTGGCTGGCCGCCAGCGGCCACGGCAGCCAACTGGCCGATACCCTGCTCAGCCTGCGACTGGAACGGGCGCTGACCGCCTGGGTCACCGGCGCCTCGCTGGCACTGGCCGGCGTACTGATGCAGTCACTGCTGCGCAATCCGCTGGCCGATCCTTACGTGATGGGCGTCTCCGGCGGCGCCTCGGTCGGCGCGCTGCTGGCGCTGTGGCTGGGGCTGGCACTGTGGCAGGTGGACAGCGCCGCGGTCGCTGGCGCGCTGACGCTGTCGGCGCTGCTGTTCCTGCTGGCGCGCCGCGATTTCGCGCGCAGCAGCGGCACGGTGCTACTGCTGCTCACCGGCGTGCTGCTGTCCGCCGCCTGCGGTGCGCTGATCTCGCTGCTGCTCACCATTGCGCCGGACGCGCAATTGCGCGGCATGGTGTTCTGGCTGGTCGGCGACATCGCCGGCACCCCGCTGCGGCCGTGGCCGTGGCTGGCCTTGCTGCCGGCCGCGCTGCTGGCGTGGTGGCAGGCGCCGGCGATCAACCTGCTGGCGCTGCACGGCGACCACGCGCTGACGCTGGGCGTGCCGGTGGCCATGCTGCGCCGCCTGCTGCTGGTACTGGCAGCCATCCTCACCGCCAGCGCCGTCAGCCAGGGTGGCAGCATCGGCTTCATCGGCCTGATGGTGCCGCACGCCTGCCGCCTGCTGTGCGGCCCGGACCTGCGCCGGCTGATCCCTGCCGCCGTGCTCAGCGGCGCCGCGCTGCTGGTGCTGGCCGACACCCTGGCGCGCACCATCGTCGCGCCGATGCAGCTGCCGGTCGGCGTGCTGACCGCGCTCCTGGGCGTGCCGGTGCTGTTCTGGCAGCTGCAACGCACCCGCCGGAGGCTAGCCTGATGCTGCACTGTGACCAGCTCACCCTTCGCCATGGCCACCGCACGCTGCTGAAGCCGCTCACCTGGCAGGTCCGCGCCGGCGAATGCTGGTGGATCGCCGGCCGCAACGGCTGCGGCAAAAGCACGCTACTGGCCACGCTGGCGGCGCTGCGCCGCGCCGACGGCGGCCACATCCGCCTGTGCGGCCAACCTCTGCCGCAGCTGACGCCGCGCCAGCGCGCACAACGCCTCGCCATGCTGCCGCAGGCCAGCCACGATGCCTTTGATTACGCGGTGCAGGATGCCGTCGCCGCCGCGCGCTTTGCCTGGCCGGACGCCGGCGACAACCCGCAACGCATCGCCGCCGCGCTGGACGCCTTCGACCTTGGCCGTCTGGCGGCACGGCCACTGCAGGCCTTGTCCGGCGGCGAGCGCCAGCGCGTGGCACTGGCCAGCGTGATGGCGCAGGATGCGCCGCTGATCCTGCTCGACGAGCCGTCCAATTCGCTCGACCTCGCCCACCAGGCCGCGCTGCAGCAGCAGATCGGCCGCTGGTGCGCGCAGGGCAAGGCGGTGCTACTGGTCAGCCACGACCTGCAGCTGGCCCCGGCCTGCGCCAGCCATGCGCTGCTGCTCGACGAGCACGGCCAGCACCGCCAGTACCCGCTGGCCGAACTTAACGCCGAGCACCTCGCCGCCGTGCTCGGCTACCCCTTAACCCGACTCCACCACGCAGGCCACCCCTGCTTCTTACCCGGACACCCATCATGAGCCACACCGAAGACCAGGGCCGCACCGAGCGCCACAACGAGCGCATGGCGCGCAAGAAAGAAATCATGGACGCCAAGATCGCCGCCGCCGACCAGCACCGCGGCGTATTCATTGTCAACTGCGGCAACGGCAAGGGCAAAAGCTCCAGCGGCTTCGGCATGGTGATGCGCGGCCTCGGCCACGAGATGCAGGTCGGCGTGGTGCAGTTCATCAAGGGCGCGATGTCCACCGGCGAAGAGCGCTTCCTGCGCCGCTTCCCCGACGAGGTGCAGTTCCACGCGATGGGCGAGGGCTACACCTGGAACACGCAGGACCGCGAGCGCGACGTCGCCCGCGCCGGCGAAGCGTGGGAAATAGCGCGGCAGATGCTGCAGGACCCGGCCATCGGTCTCGTGCTGCTCGACGAGCTGAACATCGCGCTGAAATACAAGTATCTGGATGTGGAAGACGTGCTCGACGACATCATCGCCCGCCCGCCGGGCCAGCATGTCATCGTCACCGGCCGCGGCGCACCGCAGGCGATCATCGACGCCGCCGATACCGTCACCGAGATGACGCTGGTCAAGCACGCGTTTGCCGCCGGCATCGCCGCCCAACCCGGCATCGAGTGGTAACCCCCCGATACACCATCACGCCGGCCCGTTTCCGGCGCAAGGTTGGCCGCAAGCGCATTGCGGCCACCTTGCCGGCCATCGCCATCGCGCCGGCAACGGCACACCCATGCGTGACCTGCCCCGCCCATCGAAATGAAAGCAAGCCCATGAGCTGCAAAGCCCTTCTCCTCTCCGCCATCGCCTCCGGCCAAGGCAAGACCACCGTCACCGCCGCCCTCGCCCGCAAGCTCTCGCGCGCCGGCCAGCGGGTGCGCGTGTTCAAGACCGGCCCCGATTTCATCGACCCGATGCTGCTGGCCGCCGCCAGCGGTGGCGATGTGGACGTGCTGGACTTGTGGATGTGCACCGAGGCGCAATGCCACGCGCTGCTGGCCGAGGCGGCGCGGGAGTGCGACTACCTTCTGATCGAAGGCGTGATGGGGCTGTACGACGGCCAGCCGTCCAGCGCCGATCTGGCCCGCCACTTCGGCGTACCGGTGCTGGCGGTGCTGGACTGCTCGGCGATGGTCGGCACCGCGCTGGCCATCGCCCGCGGCCTGCGTGATCACGGCCAGCTGCCGTGGGCGGGGATGCTGGCCAACCGCGTCGCCAGCCCCGGCCACGCCGACATGATCCGCGCCTGCGGCACGGCAGAGCTGCCGGTGGTCGGCCACCTGCCACGGCAGGTCGAGTCGCTGCCGGAGCGCCACCTCGGCCTGCACCTGCCGTCCGAGCTGCCCGATCTCGCCGCGCGGCTGGATGCACTGGCCGACGCGCTGCAGCTGGACGACGCGGTACTGGCGTCGCTGCCCGAGTTTGCGCCGGCGCCGCAGGTGCAGCCGGCCTTGCCGCCACTGCTGGCCGGCCGCCGCATCGCCATCGCCCGCGACGCCGCGTTCGCCTTCATCTACGCGGCCAACCTGCGCACGCTGGCGGCCATGGGCGCGACGCTTGCCTTCTTCTCGCCGCTGGCCGACGAAGCCATTCCGGCCGGTGCCGACGCCGTCTGGCTGCCCGGCGGCTATCCGGAACTGCACGCGGCAACGCTGGCGGCCAACCAGCGCTGGCAACGCAGCCTGCACGCCGCCGTCGCCGCCGACACGCCGCTGTGGGCGGAATGCGGCGGCATGATGGCGCTGACGGAAAGCCTCACCGACACCGACGGCCACCACCACGCGATGGCCGGCGTGTTACCCGGTAGCGTGCGCATGGGCAAGAAACTGGCGGCGCTGGGCAGCCAGGCCTGGCCGCACGGCGCTGGCGAGTTGCGCGGCCACACCTTCCACTACTCCAGCTTCGACACGCCGCTGGCAGCGCTGACCCACTGCCAGCGCAAGGACGGCCGTGCCGGCGGCGAGGCGGTGTACCGCCACGGCAGCGTGCAGGCCTCGTACTTCCACGCCTACTTCGCCAGCAACCCGGCCGCCGCCGCCGCGCTGTTCCTGCCGCCATGCGGGGCAGCACCATGCTGAGCGTCGCCGCGCCGATGGCGGCGGCGCTGCTGCTTGATCGCCTGCTCGGTGAGCCACGCCGCTTTCACCCGCTGGTCGGCTTCGGCACTGTGGCCAACGTGCTGGAAAAAACACTCAACGTTGGCCGCAAGCGCCTGCTGCGCGGCCTGCTGCGCGGCCTGCTGGCCTGGGCGCTGCTGGTGTTGCCGCTGCCGCTGGCCCTGTTCTGGCTGCTGGCACAGTTGCCGCCACTGGCGGCCGCCACCGTCAGCGTGGCGGTGCTGTACTTCACCCTCGGCCGGCAAAGCCTGCTGGAACACACCCGCCCCATCGGCGCGGCGCTGCTGGCCGGCGACCTGCCGCAGGCGCGCGCACTGGCCAGTCGCATCGTCAGCCGCGAGCTGCGCGATGCCGACGAGGCCGCCGTTACCCGCGCCGCCGCCGAATCGCTGCTGGAAAACGGCCACGACGCGGTGTTCGGCGCGCTGTTCTGGTTTGCCGTCGGCGGCGCCCCGGCCGCGCTGGCCTTCCGCCTCGCCAACACCCTGGACGCGATGTGGGGCTACCGCAACCCGCGTTTCGAACGCTTCGGCAAAGTCGCCGCCCGCGCCGACGACGTGTTGGGTTTCGTGCCGGCACGGCTGACCGCGCTGGCCTACGCGCTGGCCGGCCACACCCGCCTCGCGCTGCGCTGCTGGCGCACGCAGGCGCCGCAGTGGGACACGCCCCAACGCCGGCCCGGTGATGGCCGCCGGCGCCGGCGCGCTGGCAATCCGCCTGGGTGGCGCCGCCACCTACCACGGCCAGCTGGAAGCGCGGCCAACGTTGGGCGATGGCGCCACGCCCGCCGCCGCCGACATCGCCCGTGCCGCGCGGCTGCTGGACCGGGCGCTGCTGCTGTGGCTGCTGCTGGCGATTCCGCTATGAAACAACCCTACTCGCTACGCCGCTACCAGCCGGCAGACAGCACGGCACTGCGCGACATCTTCCACGCCGCCGTGCACCAGCGCGCGGCGCGGCATTACAGCGCGGCACAATGTGCGGCATGGGCGCCGGCAACATACGACCCCGCCGTCTGGCAGCAGCACCTGCAAGCCCGCCAGCCGTGGCTGCTGTGCGACGGCAAGCACATCGTCGGCTTTGCCGACCTGCAAGCGGACGGGCTGATCGACCTGTTTTTTGTGCACCCGGCGCAAGGCGGCCAGGGCGCCGGCACGCAGCTGATGCAGCACCTGCTGCATGAGGCGCGCCGCCTGCAACTACCGGCGCTGCACGCCCATGTCAGCTTGGCGGCGGAGGCGTTTTTCCTGCGCCACGGTTTCAGCGTGCAACAGCGCAACATCGTCACCGTGCGCGGCCAGCAACTGGAAAACTGCCTGATGGAAAAACGCCTGCCATGAACACCCTGCGCCCCGTACACGGCGGCAACCTGCACGCCGCCATCGCCACTTACGGCGGCGAGCCTGCCGGCTGGATCGACCTGTCCGCCGCGCTCAACCCGCGGCCCTACCCGGTGCCGGCCGTCCCGCCCGCGCTGTGGCACACGCTGCCGCAACCGGACGCCGGCTTTATTGCCGCCGCCTGCGCCTACTACGGCGCGGCCAACCTTTTACCCGTCGCCGGCAGCCAGGCGGCGATCCAGGCGCTGCCGCGACTACGGCCGCCCGGCCGCGTTGCCGTCGCCCACCCCAGCTACGGCGAACACGGCTGGCGCTGGGCGCGACACGGCCACGCCGTCAGCCGCCATGCCCACGCCGACATCGGCGCGCTGGCCGGCCACGTCGACGTGCTGATCCTGTGCAATCCGGACAATCCTTCCGGCCACGCCTACCCGGCCGCCAGCGTGCTGCAGTGGGCAGAGCAACAGGCCGCGCGCGGCGGCTGGCTGCTGGTGGACGAGGCGTTTGCCGATGTCACGCCGGCGCTGTCGGTCACCGCCCACGCCGGCTATCTGCCCGGCCTGATCGTGCTGCGCTCGCCGGGCAAGTTCTTCGGCCTCGCCGGCCTGCGACTGGGTTTTGTCGCCGCCGAGGCGGCCATCTTGCAGCAGCTGGACGAGGAGCTGGGGCCGTGGACCATCCCCGGCGCGGTGCAGCACATCGCCACCGCCGCGCTCTGCGATGGCGCCTGGCAGCAGCAGGCACGCGCCGATCTTGCCGCACGCCGCGCAAGGTTGGCCGCACTGCTGGCAGCCAACGCGCTGCCGCACGCCGGCTGCGACCTGTTCGCCGGCGGCGAGTACGCGCACGCCGCCGCGCTGCAGCGGCATCTGGCGACGCAACACATCTGGTGCCGGCTGTTTACCGAGCCGGCACCGCGCTTCCGCCTCGGCCTGCCGGCCGACGAGACCCACTGGCAACGACTGGCCGCCACGCTGGCCAGCTTCCGTGACAAGGACACCTCCGCATGAAACGACTTCTCCCGCTGCTGGCCTGCCTGCCGGCACTGGCCGCACCGGTCAGCGTCATCGACGACCAGGGCAGCCGCGTCACCCTGCCCGCCCCGGCGCAGCGCGTAATCAGCCTGGCGCCGCACGTCACCGAGCTGGCCTTTGCCGCCGGCGGCGGCGCGCGCCTGATCGCCGTCGATGAAAACAGCGACTACCCGGCGGCCGCCAAAGCGCTGCCCAAGGCCGGCAGCTTCCGCGCCATCGACCTGGAACGCATCGTCGCCGCCAAGCCCGACCTGCTCTTGGTGTGGCTGCACGGCCCGTCGGCGCGGCAGCTGGAGCCGCTGCGCCAGCTCGGCATCCCGCTGTTCTACAGCCAGCCCAAGCGCTTTGCCGACATCCCGTCCAACCTGCGCCGCATCGGCCAGCTGCTGGGCAGCAGCGCGCAGGCAGAACAGGCGGCGCGCCGCTTCGAGCAGGATCTGGCCGTGCTGCGCCAGCAGCAACAGGGCAAGCCCAAGCTCAGCGTGTTCTACCAGGTGTGGGACAAGCCGCTGTACACCCTCAACGGCCAGCACATCGTCAGCGACGCCATCGCGCTGTGCGGCGGCATCAACATCTTCGCCCGGCTGCCGGTCACCGCACCGGTGGTCACCGACGAGGCGGTGATCGCCGCCAACCCGCAGGTGATCCTGTCCGCCGCCATGCGCCACAACGACGACCTGCTCAAGCGCTGGCAGCGCATGCCTGGCATCGCCGCGGTGCAAAACCGGCAGCTGCACCAGGTCAACGGCGACCTGCTCAACCGCCCGACCCCGCGCATGATCGAGGGCACGCGCCAGCTGTGCGCCAAGCTCGACCTCGCCCGCCGCTAACCCAATAACCGCCTCCGAGTCCGCCATGAGCCACTACCAACGCATTGCCTGCCTGTGCACCGAAGCCGTCGAAACGCTGTACCTGCTCGGTGCGCAGGACCTGATCGCCGGCATCTCCGGCTTTACCGTCTACCCGCCCGAGGCGCGCCAGGACAAGCCGAAGATCAGCGGCTTTTCCAGCGGCAAGCTGGAGAAGATCCTCGCCGTCGAACCCGATCTGGTGGTGGCGTTTTCCAGCCTGCAGAGCGACATTCTGAAAGACGTGGCCGCCGCCGGTGTCGATATCCAGCACTTCAATCATCATGATCTGGCCGGCGTGCTGCGCATGGTGCGGGTACTGGGCAGCCTCACCGGCAAGGAGGCGACGGCGCAAACGTTGGCCGCAAGCCTGCAGGCGACAATGGACGCCGCCCGCGCCGAAGCGGCGGCCAACGACGCCGCCGGCCTGCCTCGGCCGCTGGTTTACTTCGAAGAGTGGAACGACCCGATCATCACCGGCATCGGCTGGGTCGGCGAGCTGATCGCGCTGGCTGGCGGCCGCGATGCCTTTGCCGAACTGGCCGTCCATAAACGCGCGAAAGAACGCATTCTCGCCGACCACCGCGAGGTGGCCGCGCGCCGGCCTGATTTGATCGTCGGCAGCTGGTGCGGCAAGCGCTTCCGCCCGGAAACGGTGCTGGAACGCGACGGCTGGCAGGATGTGCCCGCCGTCAAAAACGCCGAGCGCGGCCACATCATCGAGATCAAGTCCGCCGACATCCTCGCCCCCGGCCCGACGCTGCTCACCCGCGGCCTGCCGCAACTGCAGGCGCTGATCCGGCAGTGGCACGCCGACCGCGCCGCCGGAGCGCTGGCATGAGCGCCCCGCACTGGCCGTGGCCGACGCTGATGGTGCAGGGCTGCACCTCCGACGCCGGCAAGAGCACCGTGGTCGCCGCGCTGTGCCGGCTGCTGGCCGACCGAGGCCTGCGCGTGGCGCCGTTCAAGCCGCAGAACATGGCACTCAACAGCGCCGTCACCGTCGACGGCGGCGAGATCGGCCGCGCGCAGGCACTGCAGGCCGTCGCCGCACGTGTGGCGCCGCACAGCGACATGAACCCGGTGCTACTCAAGCCCAGCTCCGACACCGGTGCGCAGGTGATCATCCACGGCCAGGTACGCGCCGACATGAACGCGCGCGACTACCACCAGTACAAGACCACCGCGATGCAGGCGGTGCTGGAGTCCTACGGCCGCCTGCAGCAGCAGTACGACGCGGTGATGGTGGAAGGCGCCGGCAGCCCGGCCGAGATCAACCTGCGCGAGCGCGACATCGCCAACATGGGCTTTGCCGAGGCGGTCGATTGCCCGGTGATCCTCGTCGCCGACATCGACCGCGGCGGCGTGTTCGCCCACCTCACCGGCACGCTGGACTGCCTGAGTCAATCCGAGCGCGACCGCGTCATCGGCTTCGTCATCAACCGCTTCCGCGGCGACATCAGCCTGCTGCAAGGCGGCCTCGACTGGCTGGAAGCCAAGACCGGCAAACCGGTGCTGGCGGTGCTGCCCTACCTGCACGGCCTGATGCTGGACGCCGAGGACGCGGTGCAGACGCAACAGCAAAAAGGCGACTTCAACATCGTGGTGCCGGTGCTGCCGCGCATCAGCAACCACACCGACTTCGACGCGCTGCGCGCCCACCCCGGCGTCAACCTGCACTTCGTCGGCCCCGACGCGCCGAAGCCGCCGGCTGACCTGGTGATCCTGCCCGGCAGCAAGAACACCCGCGCCGACATGGCGTTTCTGCAAGCACAAGGTTGGCCGCAATACCTGCAGCGCCACCTGCGCTACGGCGGCAAGCTGCTCGGCATCTGCGGCGGCTACCAGATGCTGGGCCGCCACATCCACGACCCGCTGGGCGTAGAAGGCAAGCCTGGCAGCAGCGCCGGCCTCGGCTACCTCGCCATCGACACCACACTGGCCGCCGCCAAGACCCTCACCCGCCGCGAAGGCCGCTTCGCCAACGCCGACGCGGCCGTCAGCGGCTACGAGATCCACATGGGTATCAGCAGTGGCGCGGACTGCGAACGGCCGGTGTTCATGCTCGACGACGGCAGCGTCGACGGCGCCGTCAGCCCCGACGGCCAGATCATGGGTAGCTATTTACATGGGCTGTTCGACCATCCTGATGCATGTCAAACGCTATTGCATTGGGCTGGCATGGACAATGCCACGGGGGTAGACTTGGCTGCGCTGCGCGAGGCGAGCATTGTTAGGCTGGCGGAGGCGAGTGAGGGGTTGGGGCGGAAGTTGGTAGAGACGAATACCCGTCCAGATGTGCCTTTGCCAGCAGATGCCGCACTAAGCGACTGAAAGAAAAAGGAAATACCCATGACACCTCATGGATATACCCACCCTCAAATTAGATATGCACACCGATGGTGTGTATATCACACGTTAGGTGCACCTACATAAACTGCGGAGACAGTAATGAATCTACTTAAATTATTATCAACCTTTCTTATCCTCAGCTATTTGTCAGGGTGCGCGACAGGCTCGGTCAGAATGATCGGAAATGCTGCCACTTATAAGAGCGGGAGTTGTGAGGTAACGGTGTATCAAACAAAGAATCAAGCCATAGAAAATGGTATGACAAAAGAAATATGCATTGTTGAAGGTAGCAGTGCGTTTAGCTTCGACCACAGCACCGAAGGTGCAATAAAAAACAACATCAGTAAATTATGTCAATGCGGAGTTAAAAGCGCATACATTGAGTCAGCTCACATAGAATCCCAAATGGGCATGAAGGAAATCTCCTACATAAACCTGGTTGGTTTCAAATAGCGCAAGCACCTAACAAATGGTTCAAGTCGCTCGCTTCGCTCACTCGGAACCGGCTAAAGCCGGCCCCTTAACCAAACGTTAGGCAAAGCTATGAGCTACATTGACTCAATTAATCATGAATTAGTCGGACATATTAACGGCCTACCTATATATCATCCGCTTGAGGCTATTACAGACGGAAAATGGGGTGATTATGATTTCTCATGCTCGCCCGAAAACCTGGTTATTGGCGGTGGTGCCGGCGAGCATCCAGCGTTAGTAATCCATCACCTTGGTTCGCTGGCTGCGCAGTACATTCTCCTATGTGTCGAAAAGCACAAAGAGCACTTTTCTGATGGCTTTGAGACTCCACCAGAAGAAACTATAAATCGTCTCAGTGACATCGCATTTGACACTGGAGAGAATCTTGAATTTTGTGGTTGGTCGATGACCTGCATTCGAGACTTTGTAGAGCTCGCTAAGTCCCAAGTACATTTCACCCCACTGCTTGAGAAACAATCTCCAGAGGAATGGATAAAAAATTCCATTGGAGAATTTGTGTATTTCTCACTTCCGGAGCTAAATCCATTCCACGCAGAAATAAATAACCTCCCTAGCATTATCGACTGGGAGCCTGGATATTGGATGTCCAACGTAACATGCCCACCACCAAACTACATCAAAAGCAAGAAAGAATCGCTTCAAGGTTCTGGATTTAAGGAACATGGTTTCTTTCGCTGGGATTATACGTATCCACCAAAGGTGTAACGGACTGTGCCACGCCTAACAATTGGTTCAAGTCGTTCGCTTCGCTCACTGCGGGACCGGCTAAAGCCGGCCCCTTAACCAAACGTTAGGGCTTTCACATACGAGGCTATATGGATCTAATTCCCCCAGAACTTAAGGCATGGATGCTACAAAGTGTCCCTGGAGTCATCCTGCTTGGTGCCATCGGCAGCATCATCGCAACCGATCTGATCTATTTCGTTCGATTAATCTTCAAGAATTTCGTAGACAGCAAGGAGCGCATTGCTAAGCGGCTTGTCTATGGTTATAGGAAATCCATAGACCTTGGAGAGCAATTTAGAGATATGCACGGTCCCTACTCCAATGAGACTCGGTATCTCGCGTCCGTCGTCTATGAGACAGGTATGTTTGTTGGGGTTGCCATCATGCTTCTTCTGTCGCTGGCACTATCAATTTTGGTCTATGTCATGTTTGCTCTTGAAAAGCCGCTGCCGTTAAGTACATTCATAGGCGCAACTATCTTTTTCGCAAACAAGACCCTTAAGGATGGGCTGTACATTACTAGTTTGCTTTCACAATAAACTCTTGACGCGAAGGAGGCAATTGAGAAAGCACAGCCAAAGTCATTCCCTGAATGGGAAAAAGCAGCAAAAATTGCTAGTCAGCCAAAGCCCTAACCCTACAGTCGAGCGGACCTGCGCTAAAAGCCGCACAGTCCGCTCACTTCCACGTTAACCCACAGAAAGGAATTTTCACTTGAGTGACTACAAAAAATTGTTCCAAGAAGTATCAGAATTCCTTATGGCCAAAGGCTACGGGATATTGGTAGAACAGGTGCGCGATGAACTCGCAACGGGACGATTGTCAGAAGAGAAGATTCAAACTCTAAAGGAAGTGGAAGGACGTTCGATTGGCCTCTTAAGTGATACCGAGTTCAAGAGAAGCCAATCCGCCGACTTTGTTCGACGGGATGACTACTCTGACGCCGAATCCGTGGTACTGCTTCTTGAAGCATCAAAGCGTGCCATTATTGACGGTGCGGCGATGGCTTCGCAAATCAAAGGTGCTCTTGAAAACTTGCAGATTCATGGCCTTGCTTTTACCTCAGAAGAAAATGACGAAAACAGTTATGAGCTACCGATGGAGAACATCCCAAACTTGGCTGAGGCCAACAGGCGAGTATCAGAAATTGAAGAACTAATTAGTCAAATACGGACCCAATAATGCTAAGCGCAATTTCTTCTGTTCTGGGCGCTGCCATATCTTCAGCACCCGTTGCTGCATCAGCTTTGCCAGACGTATTCGAAGCATATGTTCTAACCCTTTTAATCCGCGCAGCACGAGACGAAGGGGCCACGGTAAGTTTCAAGGATCGCTCTGGCAATACTGCAACTTCACTCATACTGCGCACGTCTCCAGGCTACATATACTCCACAGCAAAAAATTACACTCACTGCTTAATCGAATTCAATGGCAAAGCTGCTCTTGAGGCTCACACCGGAATTAAGGTCGCAGGAAAATCCGGCGTTCTCCACGAATTCGATGTAGCCCTTCTTGATCGAGCCGAAGCAGAGAACTGCAGACTCAATTCAGTTTCTCCGCGCTCTTCACGCATCTTGGTCGGCGTCGAATGTAAGTTCTACACGTCTGCATTGCAGTTGCATCTTGCTCGCGGATTTGTTGGTTTGGTCGCGGATATATCGACAAAAAGCCCATTTTTCGTATCGAATACGTCTTCAACAAGCGTGGATAAGTTGCTCAGCCACAGAGTTAAAAATGGATGGGAAAGGGATATCTCCCCCACATGCAAAAACTCGGAAGTTGAGAGGTTGGTGCATGCATTCCGTAACTCATTTAAGAACTACAAGGCACAGTAGGCTAACCCATCATTCCACCGGACCTGCGCGAAAAGCAGCGCATGCAGGTGAATTCAGACGTTAGCCACGTAGGGCGGGTTCGCCGTTAGCGATACCCGCGCTTCAGCATCAAAAACATGGTCTCAATCCGCGGGTATGGCCTTGCGGCCAACGTTGACCGCAAACAAAACGCCCGGCGCAAAGACCGGGCGTTTTTGATGGCGGATACGGCCGGCGGTGAAGGACGATTGACCGCGCCAGTGATCAGCACCGTAGGTTGGGCTGAGCCTGCGAAGCCCAACGTTTACCGCGACTGCCTCATCAAGGTTGGCCGCAAGCCGTCACGGGCTTGCGGCCAACCTTCTGTTTTTGTGCTGTTTGTGACCAATGCCGCTTGACCTTTGTCCGTGCCTTCCGTGTGCTTCCGTGGCAAAAAACCCGAACGCTTCGTCGCGACAAGGTTGGCCGCAAGCCTTGCCTCTCCGCCCCCGCCCCGCTACCGTAACGCCACCATGCCCCACCATCACCAAGGAACCCCGATGAGCGATACCGCCGATTTCTGGAATACCCGTTTTGCCGTCAGCGAATTCATCTATGGCGAGGCGCCGAATGATTTTCTGCGCGAGCAGGCACCGCGCCTGGCGCCGGGCAGCCGCGTGCTGAGCCTGGGCGAGGGCGAAGGCCGTAATGCGCTGTTTCTGGCGAAGCTTGGTCATGCGCTGACGGCGGTGGATGCCTCGCACGAGGGGCTGGCCAAGGTGCTGGCGCGTGCGGCGGCGGCCGGGGTGGACATCACCGCGGTGCTGGCCGATCTGGCGCGTTACCAGCCGGGCGAAGCGCAGTTTGACGCGGTGTTGTCGGTGTTCTGCCACCTGCCGTCGGCCTTGCGCCGCGTGGTGATGACGCGCGCGATGGCCGCGCTGAAGCCGGGCGGGCTGCTGATCATGGAAGGCTACACCCCCCGCCAGCTGGCGTTCGGCACCGGCGGGCCGAAGGATGCGGACATGCTGCTGGAGGCGGACATCGTGCGTGGCGAGCTGGCCGGGCTGGAGCTGCTGCACTTCGTCGAGCTGGAGCGCGAGGTGGTCGAGGGCAGCTACCACACCGGCACGGCCAGCGTGCTGCAGGTGGTGGCGCGCAAGCCGTAAACCGTTGCGGCCAACCCTGGCCGCAGCCCTGTTGCCCTTCCCCTGCCGGCCCCGCCGCCGCGTCCGCGCCATGCCCCGGTAATATCATGCCGCCGCGTGGCAAGCGGCACGCCACGATGCACCCCATGTACTAATGTTAAGAATCAGCCGGCCATTTTATGGGGTGCCCCCGCGTGTGGCCGGCAGGCAAGCGATGGCACGGGGAGAGGTCTATGCCGGACGAGCTGAATTTCCAGTACATGATCGACACCTTGCAGGGTGCCTTCATCATGGCGGACAGCGCCGACATGACGGTGATGGCCGCCAACCAGCTGGCGTCGATCCAGCTCGGTCTGCCGCTGTCGGAGCTGCTGGGCCAGCCGCTGGCGCGTTTTGTCAGCAAGCCGTCGCTGGACGACATCCTGCGCAACATCCAGCGCCAGGATCTGGTCTACAACCTCGAAGGCGAGCTGTGTTCGGCGCGCGGCCGCTGCTTCCCGGTACTAATGTCGGCGCGGGTGGTGGCCTGGTCGTACCCGACGCTGATCTTCACCTTTTCGGATCACAGTCAGCACATGCTGATGAACGAGCTGCTGAAGAAGAAGGACGAGCTGTTCGAGCGGGTTCGGCAGCTGATGCCGGCCAGCGACGAGGGCATGACGGAGGATCCGGACGACTACATCAGCGGCGTGCTGTCCGCCGGCCAGCTGCTGGAGCGCGCCGGCATCGAGGTCGGCCACGCGCGCCGCTATCACGATCCGCTGGCGGCGCTGCAGATCCACGCCGAGGTGGTGCCGATCCGCAACCGGGAGCCACTGGGCGCCTACAATCGCGCCCATTTCCGCCGCATGGTGAGCTATCTGTGCGTGCAGAGCAGCCGCGACGGCGATCTGGTCGGCCGCCACGAAAACGGCACGCTGGTGATGCTGCTGCGACAGACCACGCTGCTGGATGCGGTCAAGGTCGCCAAACGGCTGCAGCAGCGGCTGGGCAGCTTTACCTTCTGGCCGGATGGCGCCAATTGCGAGACCAGCACCTGCATCGGCCTGAGCACCTGGCACGAAACCGACCAGAATGCCCGCCAGCTGCAGATCCGGCTGGAAGCGGCGCTGGCCAAGGCCCGCCTGACCGGGCGCAATACCATCGTCAGCCTGAGCTGAGCGCCGCGCTGCGGCCAACCCTGGCCGCCGGCGTTCTCGCATTCACGATCTCTCACACTCGCACGACACACGGCAAAAACAGCCGAGGCCGTGGCATTTACCGCTGGCACAGCGCAGTCTTAACGCCGTACCACCCCATCGGGAGCAGCCGCTGCCGACGGTGAACAGGCGCTCAGCCCGGCCGCGTCACGATCACGTAGTACTTCTCCACCGCCTCCACCACCTCGAACACGCCGCGAAAACCGGCCGGAATCACCGCGGCGTCGCCGGGGCCGAAGGCTTCGGTGTGGCCGTTTTCAGCGATCAGCTGCACCCGGCCGTGCCGGATGCAGAAGAACTCTTCCTTGTTGTCGGCAAAGGCGATGCGCCAGGCACCCGGCTCGCAGGCCCAGATGCCGGCGGCGCACACGCCGTCGCCGCTTTCGTAAGCGGGCCAGGTACGGCGCTGCGGGTTGCCGCTCACCAGTCGTTGCGGATTGGGGTAGTCGATCTGGGCGCTGAGGTGCTGCCCGTCCACTCTGACGATCATGTGCTTGCTCCGTGATGGGGTGATGCCAGGGCCGGCGCGGCGCCGCACGGGGCGCACCGGCTCTGGCGCAAAGGCGCTATTCAAGCAGATACGCGGCACGGACTCCAGTCGCCCGCCGCGCACGCGCGGCGGCCGGTTTGCGGGCGCAGCTACTGGCGACCAGGGTTGGCCGCAACGCTCACACCTGTACCGACGGCACGCTCTTCATGCAGCGCAGCGTGAAGTGCGAACGGCTGTGGCGGATACCGGAAATCTTGTACAGCTTCTCGCGCAGGAAGCGTTCGTAGCCGGCGGTGCCGTCGACGGCGACCTTGATCAGGTAGTCGTATTCGCCGGAGACCAGGTGCGCCTCCAGCACTTCCGGCAGCGCCGCCAGCTCCTCGCCGAAGCGCGCCAGCGTGCCCTCCTCGTGCGCGTTGAGGGTGACCTCGATCATCACCGTGTCCGGCAGCCCCATCTTCTGCTGGTTGATCAGCGCGACGTAGCCCTGGATGTAGCCGTCGTTTTCCAGCTGCCGGGTGTGGTTCCAGCACGCCGACGGCGACATGCCGACGCGCTCGGCCAGCTCGGCATTGCTGAGGCGGGCATTCTGCTGCAGCTCGTGCAGAATCTTCCGGTCTTGCGCGCTGACAACACGATTGTTTTCCGACATTTTCATCCTTGAGAAACATTCTTCCGAAAAATGAAAATAGCAAAAATATCCTGCACAAGATAGTGCTTTGTGATGGCGCATTCGAAAGCCTGTTCCGCAGCACGCGGGTTACAGTTTGAGCATGGTTCACCCCAGTGCAGCCTGGCCGCCACCCGCCGCCAGCCACGCCGGCAACACCCGCTGCCGGTACTGCAGACAGGCCGCCTACCCGGCGGCAAGCGCCACCACACGGACACCCTCCGTCAGACGGCGACAACTGGCAACGGCGACCAAGGGCAATGCCCAGGGACAGTACACGTCGCCGGCGCGGAATCCGGCGGCAGGCTGCGGCCAACCTTTTGCATAGAAGGTTGGCCGCACGTCTTTTGGTGACGGTTTCTGGCGAGGTGCAGCGTGACAAGGCGAGCGGCAGAGGCAGGAGCCCCGCATCGAGCGGGAGCCGGGAGACCGGCCATTGCGCGACAGGCTTGGCCGCCGGCATTCCCCGCGACCGCCGCCCTGTCACAAAGCGTCACATAGTCGATACAAAACCGCCGACCACGGATTTCTGCCGCTGCTTACACTGCAATCACGTAATGCAACAGGAGAACCACCATGCGCAAATCACTCATCATGACCGGTCTGGCCTTCGTGCTGGCAACTGGTACCGCCACCGCTCATGCCGGTGATCTTGACCATGTTATCGGTGGCGCCGTCGGTGGCGCAGCCGGTGCCGCCATCGGCCATTCGGTCGGCGGCCGCGACGGGGCCGTCGTCGGCGGTGCCATCGGTGCAGCCACCGGCGTGATCCTGACCCGGCCGGAACGCGAACAGTACCGGGAACGGGTTGTCGTGCGCCCGGTCGCCCAGCCGGTCTACGTTTACGAGCGTGCCTACCGCCCGGCGCGCTATCACAAGTTCAAGCATCACCGTAAATACCACGGCCATCACCACGGTTATCACCGCGGCCACCACGACAGGCGCGATTGATCGCCGCGACACGCGGTCCGCGTGTCAGCGCACCCCTGCCCGGACGCCCCCATCGTCCCGGCAGGGTTTTTCTTGCCCGCCGCGCCCGGAAGCGGGTCACGCGCTAGCGAGCCAACGCCCGACCCGCGGCGTTGGCCAGAACCGCGCCGTTGACATGGCATCAACGGGTATGGTTTGGCGATTGCAACGCAGCCGCGCGTGAAACGCAGCTCAGCCCAGCCCGTAATTGCGCACCAGCATGATGGCGGTCAGCAGCATGATGCAGCCGATCGCCACGTCCAGCAGCCGCCAGCTGGCGGGCTTCTCGAACCACGGCGCCAGCTTGCCGGCGCCAAAGCCGACCAGCACGAACCACAGCACCGACGAGGTGATGCAGCCAAGCAGGAACACGCCGGCATTGTCGGTGCCGTACACCGACGACACGCTGCCGATCAGCACCACGGTATCAAGCCAGACATAGGGATTGAGCAGCGTCACCAGCAGGATGGTGCGGATCACCTGCTTGCGGTCGCGCTCGATGCCGCCGCTGGCGTCGAGCCGCCCCGGTTGCCACGCGGCACGAAACGCCTTGAACGACAGCCACAGCAGAAACGCCGCCCCGGCCCAGGTCACCACGCCGACAAAGCCCGGCAGTGCCGCCACCAGCCGCCCCATGCCCAGCACCCCGGCGGCGATCAGCAGCACGTCGCACACGATGCAGATCAGCACGATAGGCAGCACATGCTGACGGCCGATGCCCTGCCGGATCACGAACGCATTCTGCGGGCCGATACCGACAATCTGGCTGGCCGATAGCGCCAGCGCCGACAAATACACATTCAAGCTCATCTTGGCAGTCTCCCGTTTCAGTTACTACCAGCATACGCAGCCCACAAAAAGCAGTAAAACTAATGTTTTTATGGTTACATTAATAAAACTGATAAAAGAAGGCGAGCCTGATGCTGGACAGCAAACAACTGCACACCCTGGCCGTGGTGGTCGATTGCGGTGGCTTCGACAAGGCGGCACAGCAGCTGTGCGTGACGCAATCGGCGGTGTCGCAGCGCATCCGCCAGCTGGAGGACAGCCTTGGCCAGCCGGTGCTGCTGCGGGTGACGCCGCCACAGCCGACAGCCGCCGGGCGACGGCTGCTGCAGCACTACCGCCAGCTGGCGCTGATGGAGAGCGAGCTGCTGCAGACGCTGCGCCCGGACGACAACGCGCAGGCGTTCACCACGCTGGCGGTGGGCGTCAATGCCGACAGCCTCGCCACCTGGTTCCTGCCGGCCATCGACGCGGTGCTGCGCACGCAGCGGCTGCTGCTGGACGTGGTGGTCGACGATCAGGACCACACCCAGACGCTGATGCAGCAGGGCCATGTCATCGGCTGCGTCAGCACCCGCGCGCAGGCGTTCCAGGGCGGCGAATGCCGTTACCTCGGCACCATGCGCTACCGCTGCCTGGCCACGCCGCAGTACCGCGCCCGCTATTTCAGCGACGGCCTCAACGCCGCCACGCTGGCGCGGGCGCCGGCGGTGCTGTTCAGCGGCAAGGACGACCTGCACGGCGAGTATCTGGCGCAGCATTTCGGCTTCACGCAGCCGTTCCCCAGTTTTACCCTGCCGGCGCCGCACGCCTTTGTCGATATCACCCTCGCCGGCCACGCCTACAGCCTGCTGCCGGAAATGATGGTGGCCGAGGCGCTGACCAGCGGCGCGCTGGTTGACCTGCTGCCGGCGCAGCCGGTCGATCTGGCGCTGTACTGGCATCACTGGCGGGTGGAATCGGTGCTGGCGCGGCAGCTGGCGGACACGCTGACGGCCTGCGGCCAACGTTGGCTGCGCCAGGACGCAGTCTGACAAGACCGCACCTGTTGAAGCCGCGCGCGGAGCAGAGCACGCATTGACAAGTACTGGCGGCAAGAGGACGATCACCTCCCCCGCCAACAAAGGAACGCCCGATGACCAACGCCATCGACTGGGACACCCTGGCCCGCGAGGCCCGTGCCGCCGCACGCCACGCCTATGTGCCGTACAGCCGCTTTGCCGTGGGCGCGGCGATCCTGACCGCCGACGGCAAGATCGTGCGCGGCTGCAATGTGGAGAATGCCTCCTTCGGCATGACCAACTGCGCCGAGCGCACCGCCATCTTCAGTGCCCGCGCCGATGGCATGGAAGAAGTGCTGGCGGTGTGCATCTACACCCCCACCGACGTGCCGACCCCGCCCTGCGGCGCCTGCCGCCAGGTGCTGAACGAGTTCGGCCCCGACATGGCGGTACGCGCCATCTGCAACGGCCCGGACATCATCGACACCACGCTGTCGCAGCTGCTGCCGGGCGCCTTCGGCCCGAAAAACCTGCGCGACGCCGGCTGACAAAACAACAGCGCCAGCATCGCTGCTGGCGCTGTGTCATGTGACGGTGGTGCTCAGTCGTTCGCCGGCCGGCTGACGATCGCCAGCGGCAGCCACTGCGGCCACCAGCCCTCTCCGGCCGCCGCGTGCAGCACCGACACCCCCAGTGACGGCACCGCCAGCAGTTCGCCGGCGTCGTCTTCCAGCAACGGCCAGTCCAGCCGCAGCTGCGGCGGCACGCCGGCCTCCTGAAACACCGTCTTCACCGGCTTGCGGCCAACCTTGAGCGGCAGCTTCTCGCCGCCAGTGCGCGGCAGCACATCCAGCAGCCGGCCATGCCAGTGGTCCGGCAGGCCGCCCGGTGCGCGCCGCCACTGCAATTCGCCGTGCGGCAAGCACAGCGTCTCGCCGACAACACAGCACAGCGGCCACGGCTGCGGCGCCACCCGCGGCAAGGCCAGCAGCCGCTGCCGGTAACGCAGCAGCACCAGAGACTGGTACTCCAGCAAGGGCTGCGTGGCGGCCGCGGCACTGCGCACCTGCGCCAGCCAGCTGCACAGCGACTCCGGACTCGGCAACGACAGCCCCAGCTGCGCCAGCCACGCCAGCACCACGTGGCGCTGACGGGCATCCGACAGCGCCAGCAGCGCCGGCAGATCCAGCTCGCGGCCGTGCTGCACCTGCGCCAGATCCATCGCCGCCAGGGTATCGACCATCTCGGCGGCATCGGCCATGCGCTGCGCCAGCCGCGCCAGCTGCTTGTCCAGCGCCGGCGTGCGCTGCCGCAGCCGGCCCATTACCTCGTGACGCAGGAAATTGCGCAGGAAGTGGTCGGTATCGGCATTGCTGTCGTCCTCCACCCACTGCAGCTGCCGTGCCGCGGCATAGGCCACCAGCGTGGTGCGGCCAACCTTGAGCAAGGGGCGCCACAATTGCTGGCCCTGGTGCTCGCGCAGCAGCGGCATCGCCGCCAGCGCCCGCGGGCCACCACCGCGCAGTACCTGCAGCAGCACCGTTTCGCTCTGGTCATCGGCGTGATGCGCCAGCGCGATCACCTCGGCACCGCCGTCGGCAAAGGCCTGATAGCGCACCTTGCGCGCCTCGGCCTCCAGGCTGTCGCCGCCCCCGGCCAACACCGCCACCCGCACCACGCGCAGCGGCACCTGGCGCGCACGGCACCAGTCCTCGCACGCGCGCACCCAGTCGTCGGCCTGCGCGCTGAGGCCGTGATGCACGTGCACTGCCGAAAATGCCGGCCCGCCGCGCTCGTCACGCCAGCGACACAGCAAATCCAGCAGTACCACCGAATCCATGCCGCCCGACAACGCCAGCTCCAAACGACACTGGCCGGACAAAGCGTCCGGCCAGTGTTGGATCAGCGTGTCGAGCAGGTCAGGCGGCGTCTTCCTTGAAGCGGCCATAGCTCATCAGTCTGTCAAAGCGGGTTTTCAGCAATTCATCCAGGCCACGAGAGCCGGCTTCCTTCAGCTGCTCCTGCAGCACGCGCTTCAGTGCCGTCATCATCGCGGCATGATCGCGGTGGGCGCCGCCCAGTGGCTCGTTCACCACGCGGTCGATCAGGCCCAGCGACTTCAGGCGCGGTGCGGTAATGCCCAGCGCTTCGGCGGCATCGCCGGCACGCTCTGCGGTCTTCCACAGGATGGACGCGCAGCCTTCTGGCGAGATTACCGAATAGGTGGAGTACTGCAGCATGTTGACGTAGTCGCCAACCGCAATCGCCAGCGCACCGCCGGAACCGCCCTCACCGATCACGGTGACGATGACCGGCACCTTCAGGCGCGCCATCTCGTACAGGTTGCGACCGATGGCCTCGGACTGGCCGCGCTCTTCGGCACCGATGCCGGGATAGGCACCCGGGGTGTCGACAAAGGTCATCACCGGCAGACCGAATTTCTCGGCGGTCCGCATCAGGCGCAGCGCCTTGCGATAGCCTTCCGGACGCGGCATGCCGAAGTTGCGGGCGATCTTTTCCTTGGTGTCGCGGCCCTTCTGGTGACCGATCACCATTACCGGCTGGCCGTTGAAACGGGCCAGACCGCCAACAATGGCCGGATCATCAGCAAACGAGCGGTCGCCGCGCATTTCCTGGAAATCGGTAAACAGACCGTCGACGTAATCCAGCGTATAAGGACGCTGCGGATGCCGTGCAACAATGGCGATCTGGGATGGTGTCAACTTGCTATAGAGCGTCTTGGTGAGCTCTTGGCTTTTCTTCTGCAGGCGAGAGATCTCTTCCGAGATATCCAGCACGGAGTCATCCTGAACAAAACGGAGTTCTTCTATCTTGTTCTCGAGCTCGGCAATCGGCTGCTCAAAATCGAGAAAGGTCGGCTTCATTGATACATTTCCGATTCGGGGTAATCCGGCAATGATAGCATGAGGCCGAAGCGATGAGCACCACCCTGTCCGACAAAATGCACTTGTCCTTAGATATGTAAAAACGGCTATTCATTCAAATTTTGCAGACACCCTCTTGCAGCCCCAGCCAAGCTGTGTTTTAATTCGCCTCCTCGCTGAACGACGCAGCAAATACAGCGTCACAGCAGACAAGATT